>JACPLZ010000013.1 GCA_016186245.1 Candidatus Peregrinibacteria bacterium
GCCGGCGGCGATGGCGAGCCCCGGCCGCCCCTTGAGGCGTGTGAGGCCTCCCACACCCCAGGTCATGGGCAGCCGGAGGTACCAGCTCCCCCACTCACCACCGGGTACTGCGTAGATGTCGAATGCCCCGTAGTGCGGGGGCTTGTTGTCGGGGTTCTGGTAGAACCCCAGTTGTGCCCCCACACCGGCGGTGAACCAGTCCCAGCGGAGGAGCCCGCCGGTTCTGCTGTTGAAGTGGAACGGAGATACACTCTCCGTCCACCACAGACCTGGAGCCACCGCCAGCTCCCAGCCGAAGTTCTCGTCGAACATGTAGCGCCCCGTGGCCTCGAGGGTCGACGTCACCGCGCTTTCCCTGCTGCCCGAGTTGAACGGTCCTCCAAGCTTCAGACCCAGGCTGAATCCGAACCCTCCGCTGTCGGTTGTTGCCTGCCCGCCTTGGCGCCGAAGCGCCTCGGCCTGGATCGAGGCGGCGCGGCGCGCCACCTCGTCCGCAGGCATGTTGTCGAACTGGCTTTGCGCCAGAGCAGTGCCGATGTTCCCCATCGACAAGAGGGCGAAGGCCGCCACCCATGCGAAACGCTTCATGCGCTTCTTCCTCCACGGAAATGGCCGCCCTTTCTTGGGTGGCGGCCGGGTTGATTGCAAAAACACTCTCACACAATCATTCATATCAATCATTCTGAAGAGATAGTGAACAATGAACAATTATTTTGTTCGCTATTCACTACCTCTTCAGAGCAGGCTTTATGCTGCTAGCCGCTTGGTCTTTGTCAGACCGGACATGCATGCATTGCTTGCAAATGTCGCTCGCTTGCGCTCGCGACTAGAAATGCCTATTTTTCAATGTTCACTAGCCTTTGGCACTTGAAAATGGCCAAGACGTATTCTTCTCCATTTACAGGAGAAAAATCATCTTAAAACACAATTTTTTTGACCAATAAATCATGGCTAGGCAGGTAATTATAAGTATCTTTTGTTGATATGTCAAAGTGATATTTTGCTAAATACTGGGAATATGTTACAGATATATTCACGTGAATACATCTTTGCAATCAAATCAATTTTTTGTCAAAACGGATAATGACACATTTAAATTTTGCTTCGCAAAATCATTCAAAAAATCTTTTCGACAAGCTAACTATGACAAGTTATAATCCTGTCATGGAAACTTTTGACTTTATAATAGTTGGCGGCGGTTGCAGCGGGCTTTCCGCTGCGATGTATGGCACACGACTTGGCCTCAAGACCCTATGTCTTGCCGAGCTTCCCGGAGGGCTAATCACTACTACCCACCTTGTGGAAAATTGGCCGGGTGTCGTCACCACTTCCGGGCCGGATTTGGCGATGGCGCTCTACAATCATGCCAAGGCGAGCGGCGCTGATATTCGCAATGAATTCGCCATCGATGTTGAACACTTACCGCCGCAAAATGGCTCTCCGCTTTTCAGAGTTACTACAAAATCAGGTGTATATGAAAGCAAAACTCTGCTTTTAGCCACCGGCACAAAACATCGAAGGCTCGACGTCCCGGGAGAAAAAGAATTTGAAAATAAAGGTGTTTCATATTGTGCCCTTTGCGATGGCGCGTTTTTTAAAAAAAAGATTGTGTGCGTAGTCGGAGGCGGAGACAGCGCAGCCAAAGAAGCTCTGTTTTTAAGCGAACATGCCGACAGGGTTTACATTATTGTCCGTCGCGGCGTTCTTCGCGCCGAGCCGATAAATGGTCAGCGCGTAGCCAAAAACTCAAAAATTGAAGTTTTGTACAACACTGAAATTGCAGAAATTTCTGGAACCAATTCGGTTGAAAAAGTGCGCTTTAAAAACGGACAGGAATTGGCAATGCAGGGAGTTTTTGTAGCCATCGGCCATAATGCCCAGACAGAACTCGCCGAAAAACTTGGAGTGAAACTAAACGATAAAAAAGAAATTATCATCAATCGCCGTTCAGAAACAAACCTTCCTGGAGTTTTTGCAGCCGGCGACTGCTGCGACACTGAATTCAAGCAGGCCATAACCGGCTCGGCTGAAGCAGTAACGGCGTCATATTATGCGTATCATGTGTGCACCGGCGGAGGAATTTTTTAAAATGATTTTTTACTTCGTAAAAAATCTTACCAGCATCCTAAAACCACTGGCTGTCGCCCCCTTCGTTTCATATTCTTTGGGATCGCCGGTAAAAGCCGTGCCGCCAATATCAATGTGCGCCCATTTGTTTCCTTCCACGAATCTTTCCAGGAAGGCGGCGCCTTTTGAGCTGCCGGCAAATTTTCCGCTGCCATTATCATAATTTCTCAAATCGGCAATTTCGCTGTCCATTTTTTTCTTATAATCCTCATGCAATGGCAGCGGCCAGCCAAGATCATCAACTTCATCTCCGGCCCTGCGGAGTTTCGCAATCAATTCATTATCGTTTCCAAGCAATCCGTAATATCTGTCTCCTGTTGCAGCGGCGACCGCTCCGGTCAAAGTGGCAATCGTCAGCATAAATTTCGGCTTAAAAGTTGCGCCATGAGTAATCGCATCGGCAAGAATCATCCGCCCTTCAGCATCGGTATTTGTAATTTCCACCGTCTTACCGGAAAGCATTGTAATAATATCCGATGGGCGGTAAGCCGTATCGCTGACGAGATTTTCAACAGTCGGAATTATTCCGACAATATTCTTCTTAATTCCAAGCTTTTTCAAAACACTGAAAACCCCAAGCACCGTTGCGCCTCCAGCCATGTCCTGCTGCATGTCTTCGATATGGTTTACCGGCTTTAAATTATAACCTCCTGTGTCAAAAATCACCCCCTTTCCGATCAGCGCTATTGGACTTTCCCCTTTTTTCCCGCCACGATATTCCAGGACTATCAAATAGGCATCTTTTTTAGCGCCCTGATGGACAGCCAAAATGCCGCCGGCCCCCATCTTTTTAAGCTCCTTATTTTTGTAAATGGTAAGTTTGTACCCGTTTTCCCTGGCAATTTTTCCGGCTTCGTCACATAAATGTTCACCGTCAACAATATTGGAAGGGCCATTGACCAGATCACGAATATTATCGATTGCTTCAGCAAGAATATCAACCTCCTTCAGCCCGTTTTCCATATCTTTGGACTTTTTGCCGGTAACAATTTCCAGTTTTTGGAGCGTTACATTTTTCTCCTCCGGTTTTTTGGCGGTTTTAAATCTGCCGATGTCGTACTGCACCATTTTCAGCCCCTGGAGAAATTCAGGTAAATGAGGAACCGGATTTAACATGGCAGCTTCCGATGTGTGATGTTTTTGAATAAATTTCCCAATTTTTCCGCCCAGCTCGCGCGATAATTTGCCGTCAAATTCTTTTATTTTTCCACAGCCGAAAATCACCAATTTCTCCGGCAGATTTTCACCGTGTAAATAAGTGAAAAGCAAATTGTCTTTTTTTCCCTCAAAATTTTCGTTTTTTACGCGGCCGGCAATAAAATTCTTAACAATTTCAGGGAAATCGCCGGGCAGTTTCTTGAGATTATCTTCAAAGACCGGAACGAGTAAAATCCCCTTTCTTATGCCGATTTTATTCTTAACTTCAAATTTCATCCGCCACACTATATCAGACTCTTTTTACTTTTCCAAAAAAATTTTTGCTTTTTTTAAAAGATTTTTAGCGTTGTCAAAAGTCAGCTTATCCAAAGATTTTTCATATGGCAGCCAGACAAAATTCTGATGCTCAAATGAAAGTTTCACGTCTTTGGAAGAACTTTTTCCAAGAAAAAATACCACCTGCTTATTGGAAAGTTTTTTATTACGCCGATATGTATACGATATCGGCAATCTAAATTCCTCAATAAATTCGATATCGGAAATCCCGGTTTCTTCCAGCAATTCCCTTCCCGCTGTTTCATGCTCAGTTTCCCCTTTTTCACAGTGGCCTTTCGGCAGGTCCCAATGCCCGCTTGGGTAATGCAAAAGAAGAAAAAGTTTTTCTCCATTTTCTTCCCGAAACACAAGAACTCCGCAGGATTTCTCATCAAATTTTTCTACCATTTTTTGACAGTTAAGGCGTTTTTTGCCGCTTCATCTTCCGCTTTCTGCTTACTGGATCCTTTGCCGGTGGCTATAAGTTCATTATCCACATATGCCCCCATTATAAATATCTTGTTATGGTCCGGACCATGTTCCTCAATAACATCGTAATGCGGCGTAACTCCCAACTTTTCCTGACAGATTTCCTGGAAATGCGATTTGGCATCGATGTGCAATCCATGATCGATGATTTCATCCAATTTTCGGAGAATAAATTTTTCGATGAATTTTTCAGCTTTTTTATAGCCATGGTCGAGATAGATGGCGCCGATAAGCGCCTCAACAATATTGGCGAGAATATAGCGTTTTTCCCGGCCTCCGGATTTTTCCTCGCCGTGACTCAACATCAGGTACTCACCGAGCCCAAGCTCATTGGAAACTTCCGCCAAATGCTTTCCCTTTACCAAAGCTGAACGGAAAGCGGTCATCTGCCCTTCGTTCTGGTCGGGATATTTATGGAAAAGGTGATTTGTCGCAATCAGCTCCAAAACGGCATCACCCAAAAATTCCAGCCTTTCATTGTCTTCAAGATGCCCGCCGCGATGCTCGTTAATATATGATTTGTGAATGAAAGCTTTTTCGAGAAGCTCTTTATTCTTAAATTTAATCCCGATCTTTTTTTCCAGTTTTTGGAATTTCTCCATGATACTTTTTCATTATAGTACTTAAGACGCCGTTTACAAATTTGGGACTGCTCTCATCTCCAAAATGTTTGGCAATTTCGACTGCCTCATTGATGGCTACCACCGGAGGAATATCGCTGGCGCACACAATTTCGTAGACACCTATTTCCAGTATTGCACGATCGACTTTGGCAATTTTGTCCACGGGCCATTGCGGCGCGTGTTCCGCTATTATTTTAAGGATTTCGTTTTTGTTTTCAATGATGCCGGCGAGAGTTGTTCTGGCAAAATCACGCCCTGTTAGCTTTGGGGCGAATTCATCCAAAATATCCTCCAGAATTTTGACCGGATCACCGCCGTGAAACTCATGCACGAAGAGAGTTTGCATTACGCAAGTGCGGGCAAGGTGTCTGTAACTTGCCATGTTTTTAAGCTTTTATTTTCGTAATTTTTTCGATTTCTTTCTGCTTATTTATAACCTGCCTGCCATTGTATTTGCCGCATTCATGGCAAACCATGTGGACTATTTTTTTCGCGCCGCAATCGTGGCATTTCATAAGATTAACAGCATTGCTCAACTGCTTCAAAGCCCTTGTTTTGAATGCGCCATAGCGCAGCGCCGACCTTGGTTTTGACTTCTTATATTTTGGGACTGAATGCTTGGCCATATACTTATTTAATCAGTTTTTTCAGTGCGGCAAGCGGTTTGTTATCCTTTTGAATTTTTAGAATTTCATCCGCGCATTGACAGGTTGCTTCGTTAAGATTTTGGCCGCAGTGCGGGCAAATCCCCTGACAATGGTTTGAGCATACTGGAATTAACGGGAAATGCAAGATAATTTCCTGCCTAAGCATCTCCGTAAGGTCAATGCGATGTTTCTTCATATCTATCAGGTAGAGATCATTAATGTCCTCCGGCTGTCTCGGAGCTTTTATCAAGAATTGGCGCTCGGCATTCTTCACCTGAACCTTTCGCTTAAAATCCTTGAGACATCTTTGACACTGGAAAACTACGGATATCGTCACGGCGGAAGTGTGGACATTTACTCCGTCATCAAGGCGCATAATCTGGACTTTCCCCTGGATTGAGGACGCACCCTCTATTCCGTCAAAATCAACAGGACCATCAAAGGAATAATCTTCCCGGGTGCCGGTGGAAGATTCCAATAGTTTGCCAATCGAAAAGATAAGTGGGTGCATGATCAAGAATGTGAAAAATTATGCGCAGCGCCGCGTCCGTTTAATCTCTTCGTGCCATAATCAGACGCAAAATAAAGAGAAACAAATTAAAAATATCGAGATACAGATTTAAAGCGGCGTCAATGTAACGGTCTTCCGGATAATGTTTCAGTTTCTGAAAATCGTAAACTGTATATCCTGCAAAAAGCAGCACGCCAATGCCGGAATAAACCATTTCCATGGTATTGCCCCATGGCAGGAAAATCCCCACAACTCCAACGAGAATCATGCCTATGAGTCCAATCATCAGGAAGCCGCGCATCCCGCTGAGATCGATTTTTGTTGTCCAGCCGAAAATGGCAGTAGCTGTGAATGTAAGTCCGGTGATGGCGAGAGCTTTTGTAAGAATGGTAACGCCTTCCGGTGTGGCGGCGAGAATAGCAAGGAGAGGAGCAACGGTGATACCGGTAATAAACGTAAAAAGGGCAAACATAAAACGATTAAGCGGGATTTTTTGGCTCCACAGTCTTGATGTAAAAATAA
>JACPLZ010000020.1 GCA_016186245.1 Candidatus Peregrinibacteria bacterium
ATTACTTTTTAAAGCAATTCGATAATCGCCGGGCATCAGATTTCCCAGAGGAATTTTAACATCGATTTTGGGCAATTTACCATTCCCGGGGACATACCCCACAACCCACACGAACGGGACAGCAATATTGTTATCCCAGCAATAATCGCCGGAAGTAACACAGGCAAACACATCAACATATCTCGGAATAATTGCCCCTCCATCAGCAACCTGCCCGCTCAAATTATCCAATATCTGCACCAGCGGCTCTTTTGTCAAACCGGAATACATCGTTTCAGAAACCACCAGATCAATAGGTTTACCATGATTATATTGTTCAGCATCGGCGTTTTTAACTTCAATCCTGTCATGTAAACCCAATTTTTTCACAACTGCTTTGGCCATTTTACATGAGGCCGGATCCACTTCCAGACACGTTATTTTTGCCTTTTTAGACTTCAGAGCGGCCAAAATTCCAAAAACAGGAACAGGACCGCAGCCGGCATCCACAATTTCAAACTCATTTTTTTTCTTCTCCAATGATTCAATATCCGCAAATAACGCCTTGGCAAACCCAAAAGTACGCTCTTCTTCATTCATACAGGCCAACGCAGATTTCATATCCAACCCTTTTCCCGTCCTCCCTTCAGGGGAAACAAAATCATCCGGCTTTAAGCCGCACATTAAAATTTTTTTCAACTCTCTGACATTGCATTTATAATAAACACCATCTCTTAAAGCTTTTTCAACGACAGCCATTATCATGCCATGGATCTCTTCCGGAGTTGGCTCTTTCTCGGCATCTTTCTGGGCATCTTTAAGCTTTTTTTCACATTCAGCCACCTCTTCCAAAACACCAAGCACAAATACTTCATCGGCAATTTTACCCCTGACAAAGCTCTTCACACTACCAACAGCGCCTCCTGCATGGAAGTCATCTACCGCCCTTTCATAAACCGGAAAACAATGATCACAGACAGTACCAACATTTGTCTGCCTGCCTCCCAATGGCTCTACAATTGCTTCACCGCCAACTACACATTCAATCTTTGGTTTACTCATAGTAACATACTGTAAACTATTTTTCTCGATTGGTCAAGCCTCCATTTGACGCCGTTTGCGAAGCATCATATCATCTATCCCCAACGATACAATATTAAAACAACATGCAAATTTACCTCGACAATGCCTCAACAACTCCTCTCGACCACCGCGTGCTTGAAATCATGCTGCCATATTTTTCGGAAGAATATGGAAATCCGGAATCACAACACCAAAAAGGCAAAAAAGCGCTCCTCGCCATAGACAACGCCAGGGAAATTATCGCGGAAATTCTCCATTGCCAACCCGCTGAAATCATCTTTTGCGGCAGCGCCACAGAGACAAATAATCTGGCCATTTTGGGTATCGGCCGGGCAAACCCAAAATCCCATTTTATCACTTCCGTCATTGAACACTCCTCAGTTCTCAAACCGTTTCAGCAATTGGAAAAAGAGGGCCATACGGTCACTTATTTAAAAGTTGATAAGGAAGGCCTTATACACATGGAAGGAATTGAAAAAGCCATTCAAAAAAACACCAAACTGGTTTCGATAATGTACGCCAACAATGAAATCGGCGCCATTGAACCAATCGCAGAAATTGGCAGAATTTGCCGCAGCCGCAATATTCCCTTCCACATGGACGCCTGCCAGGCAGCCACAACTCTCGATCTCAATACCAAAAATTTGAATGCAGACATGATGACTTTAAACGGCAGTAAAATTTACGGTCCAAAAGGCATCGGCATTTTATTCGTTCGTCAAAATATTAAACTGCAACCGATCATTTACGGCGGCGGCCAGGAAAAAAATCTCCGCTCCGGAACACACAATGTACCGATAATAGTAGGCTTTGCAAAAGCATTGGAGCTTGCTCAAAAAGAAAAAAATGAAGAACGGAACAGGCTGACAAAATTACGCAACCAGTCGATTGATGAATTGCTGCGGCAAATACCAGGCTCTCAAATAAACGGTTCACGGATAAACCGTCTGGCAAACAACATCAACATCAGCATCCCCGGCGTGGAATCCACCGACCTTTTATTGCATCTCGACGAAGCGGGAATTTATGCATCGGCAGGCTCGGCATGCTCAACCGGCAAGGCGGAACCGTCCTATGTGCTTAAGGCAATCGGCCTCCCCGAAGAGAAAATTCACAGCTCAATCCGTCTGACACTAGGAAAAGGAACGACAGATAAGGATATGGAATATGTGGTGGAGAAAATTGTAAAAATTGCGAAGAGGGTTTAGGGACATTCCGCAACAAATATTGTTTTCCCACCAACCATTACAACATTTGGCCAGCATAAGACATAAAAATGCTCACAAAAGTTTGCTCCGCTAATGCCTGGCAAACTAGTCAACCCCATTTCCCAACTTTCACTTGGAACTAAAAACACACCCTGCTATCATTCAAAGCACCCACTAGGTGTAGTAGCTTCCACTCCTCATCCACACTATATCTGGGGAAAATGGCAAAAATCTTCGATTTTTGCCCACCCTCTCTCATTCCTGTGAAAAATTCTTCCATTATTAATTTTTTTCATTATGTCCCCAATCAAAAAAATAAAAAAACGCAGCGGCAATATCGCAGAATTTGATCAGAATAAAATCACCGAAGCCATTTGGAATGCAGCACAGGCCGTAGGCGGCAGCGACCGTGAAACTGCCCGGCAGATTTCCAATCAGGTTGCCGCGGTTTTGGAAGTATTTTTTAAGGGAGACGAAAATATCCCAACCGTTGAGCAGATCCAGGATTTGGTAGAAAAAATTCTCATAGAAGGCGGACACGCAAAAACAGCCAAAGCCTTTATTCTTTATCGTGAGAAACACAAAAATATCCGCAACACCCAGGAGGATATTTTGAATGGCCGCACAACAAAACTCCCATTTTCAATCAATGCGCTTAGAGTACTCGCAGGCCGCTACCTCCAAAGAGATGAAAACGGCAAAGTCTGCGAAACACCGGAAGAAATGTACGACCGTGTGGCCATGGCGCTGGCCGAAGTTGACGGGAATTACGGAAAAAACAAAGAGCACATTGCAAAACTTGCGGAAGATTTTAAAGACGTACTTTATAATTTTGAATTTATCCCTGCAGGCAGGACATTGGCCAACACAGGAGCAAAAACACGTCTGGTCGCTAACTGCATCGTTCTTCATTTTGAGGACAGCATGGATGGCATTTTCAAAACCCTGCACGATGCCGCGTTATTGCAGCAGGCCGG
>JACPLZ010000011.1 GCA_016186245.1 Candidatus Peregrinibacteria bacterium
TGTCATCCAACCGTGTCATCCAACCGTGTCATCCAACCGTGTCATCCAACCGTGTCATCCAACCGTGTCATCCAACCGTGTCATCCAACCGTGTCATCCAACCATGTCATCCCGAACTTGTTTCGGGATCTCTCATCCCAAATGTTTCCAAAAGCACTCTTGGCAGTAAATAACAAAAGGACTCTCCGCCCTGTATGTGCTGATTATTTCTTTCCGGCATTTATCGCAGGTCCTTTTAAAAAGTTTCCTTTCGTTCCTCAAGCTTAATCTCCTCTGTCTGCGACAATCGGGGCAAAGCTCGGGATTTGGCAGCCCTTTTTTCTTATAAAATGCTTTCTCGGCCTGAATAATTAAAAATTCTTTTTCACATCCTTTGCACGTTACTTTTTCACTTTCGATCGTTGGATTTGCAGTTGTATTCATGATTTTTGGATTAAAAATTATTTTATAAATGCAGGCTTTTCCGATAATTCCATCGTTGCATTGCTGTCTTCAAACGGATATGTAGATGGTAAAAACTGCATGTATTCGCCACTTTTCAACATTTCTTCTTTTATCTGCGCAACTTTTTTGGAATATTCATCTTTGGCATACTGCTCGTTAAAAATTCTGTACTCCGCATGATTCAACGAAAAACATCCAAAACAGTCATGCGAATTATAGACCAGCTCGCAATGATCCAGATCATGATTGTCAAAACATGTTACGCAAAAATTACAGTTTGTCAGATTCATTTCCGCCATGACTTCATAGTTAAGTTCAGAGTTATAATAGCTGTTGCTCATATCCATACAATCTTTAAGGCTTACAGCGTTATTGCAATACATACAGTCCTCCAATTCCTTCACGTCAAAACAGCGTAAGGCATTTCTTGAATTATAAACATAATCTCCGGTGAAATTTTCATTATTCAACTGGTGCACATAAAGGTGAGGCACTTTCTTTTTTACATCTTCGAGCATTTCCTTCATTTCCTCGGTAGAAAGCGTGTTTTTAAGCTGTTTCACTTTCTCGAAATATTCTTCTTTTGAATATTGCTTATTACCGATCATGTACTGCTTGCGTCTCAAACCTGTGCAGCCGAAACAATTTTTGCATCCTGCGCAATCGAAACAGTAATCACAATCTGTGCAGTTAACGCAATCCTGTGAGTGATTAACATTATAGCAGTCAATACAGTCCACGCAGTCATAGCAGAGCCGGCATTTTTGGCAGTAATCGCAATCGGTGCAATCCTCCGAATCATAAAGCCAAAAGCCATAATAACAGTCCTGATCAAACTCACTCCCGCACAAAAGATGACAATTTTTCAGATTTCCGCAGTAGCTGACATACGGACTGTTTTCGCAATTAACCGCCACCAGTGCCATCTTTGGCGCCGCCAGTCTAACTTCCTCCATTTTTTTGAGATAAGACATAAAAAATCTTTTTAGTTTTCCAGCACCTTCTTTGCCCATCCCTCCATCTCCGTCTCCTGCCTATCATTCTCATGGTCAAATCCAAAACAGTGCAGTAACGCATGCACAAACAAAACTTCCATTTCCTTACTTACCGTATGGCCTTTTTCTTTTGCCTGCTTTTTAGCAGTATCTATCGAAATAAAAATATCACCCGCAATCACATCGCCTTTCTTTTTTTTGTATTCGGTTATTTCCAGATATGCAAACGATATCACGTCCGTGGGACTGTCTTTTTTTCTGTATTCGCGGTTCATTTCATGCATCGCTTTGTCATTTATAATTACCAGGTCTATCAGCCCGTTTCGCCCATACAGCCTGCCATCGACAAGTTTTTTAAGAACTTTATAAAACTTTTTGATCCTCTTTTCAAAAAGAGTTTTATCAACTTTTATTTTTGTCTCGTTTGTAAAATCAAGTTTCAGCATACCGGCGCATTATAACATAGCTTTATTTTTGCCAAAGACTTTCATAAATTTCCCATTCCTCTGCGTCAATTTCCCAATAAGGATATATTGCGACACCGGTAAAATTATCCTCATTGCTTCTGAAATTATTCAGTCCTGAAGTTATTCCTTTCAACCCGTTTTCGATATTTTCCACTTTTGGATTAAAACTTTCCTTTTCCTCGTCATATGAGGGAATTCCAACAAGTAATTCTTTTCCGGCCAATAAATTTGACAGCCAAATAGTCTGCTCCCTCACAAGCAAACAATACAGCCATCCACTATTTATCCCTGTGTCATAAGCCATAACTACAATTTGATCGGCGTATTTTGCGACATTCCGATAATTCACTTCCGAATTAAAATTTTCAAATTCGCGAAAATTCTTCAATACCAATATCAATGATTGAGGAATAAATTCCGCCAGCGCCACGGAAATTTTTTTCTCATCCGGCAGCGCCACTCGTGTTTCCTTGAGCAATTCAATAAAATCCAGATCGCCATCCCATACCGGCTCAATGTCAAAATGCACGCCGTCAAATCCAATCAGTCCTGAAAAAATCAAAGCCTGCTTGGCGATATTTTTTCTAACTTCTTCATCGGCCAGATTTATTTTACTTCGCAATTGCCCCAGCCAGGCCTGATAGCGGATATTCTTATCGAATTTTCTGGCCTTATCAATGAAGTTGAAAGCAAAATTATAAGTGTCCGGATCAATATTTCCATCTTCCATCAGCGGTCCGGCATGCACAAAAACAAGATCGATTTCATGTCTGGTTAAATTCTGAATCAACTCCTTGATTTCCTGATTGGATTTTTTTTCACCAAGCCATTCATGCCCTATCCAGGCCGCATTGTGCCCTTTATTGTAGAATGAACCGGGCTCGTTTGCCGACAAGCCTATGCCAAAATACCAGATCAAAAAAACAACCATGGCCAGAAAAAGTGTCAAAACAAACTTAAACCACGATCGTTTTTTCATATTTTATTTAAAGCGTCATACATAATAATCCCATAACATACCGAAACATTCAAAGAATTTGCCCTGCCAAGCATCGGTAACTCCACGGCCATGTCTGCCATGGCCATTACTTCATCGGATACCCCATTAACCTCATGGCCAAACACAAAACATACAGGATACCCATACGCAGCTTTTGAATATTCAACGGAGTTATTGGCCAATTCCACGACCGCGATTTTTACACCCTCTTTTTTAAGCTTTTTTAAAACTTCTACGGCGCTTTCATTATATTCCCACGGAACCAACTCCTCTGCGCCAAGGGCTGTTTTGGAAATTTCCCTGCGTGGCGGACAGCCTGTAATACCGCAAAGATACAGTTTTTTCAGCAATACCGCATCGGACGTTCTGAAAATCGACCCCACATTATATAAACTTCTCACATTATCAAGCAGGGCAAAAATCGGATTTCTTTTTTTCTTCCTTACTTTTGCCGCGCTTGGCTTTTTTTTGAGAATTTCTTTATGACTCCGTTTCTTCATCCCTGGCATTTATAAACGTCAAAGTACGATTAATCAAATCCTGTAATTCCTGTTCTGTAATGGGATCTTCGGGTCTGAAAAATTCATCATCATCTACAATGCCATTTTCCACGCCAAAATTAATATAGCGCGGATACCACCACATATGGCTGATTTTACTGTTTACATCAACAAAATAGGATTTTTGACTAGTCAGATTTTCTTCCGATCCCAAATCTCTTATCAGCTCAAAACGATACCTTGGAAACACCAGATCATTTGCGCCAAAAATAATCTTTAGCGCCTGGATTCTGGTAACTTGATCATCCGGTTTAAAAGGACTTCCATACTCACTCATATAACCGTTGACTATCCCAAGCAGGGTCGCCGTATTGACGGCTTCGTAGTAGGGATTTTCAGGCTGTACATCGGGATAAAGCACCAATGGACCCTCCAGATTTATTCCGTCGTATGATGACATTGCCATAAAATTAAACAGACAGAAATCAATATAATCTTTGCATTGATCCAGGACATCAACTTTTTTCTTTTTCAGGTCAAACTGATCCAGAATTACCGTCAGGATTTCCCCCCTGGCCAAAACACTTCCTTGGCTATCCAAAACAGGTCTTTCATGGCCAAATATTTCATTGTTTCCGGGAAAAATAAATACTTTCCCGTTATTTACTGCAAATTTCCCTTCAGAATATCTTGAGCCTACAACAATATCCTGTACGCCATCATGATTAAAATCCATCACTGCGGCGCTATATCCAAACCAGTCATCTGCATTTTCACCGTGGATTAAAGAATGGACATCTTTTTTACTGATACTGAATATTTTATCGTACCCGATAACATCTCCATACACGATATACACGTCGCCTGGAGCATCGCTGACCAATGTATTGATGCCGGGCGCCCCAACTATCACTTCATCCTTTTTATCTCCATTTATGTCGGAGAGAATCACACTGGCGCCGGGTATGGCCTCATCATTTGCATCATTGATTATCGCATCGGGAACAAATGGAGAATTTTTTTTGGAAAGGAATCTTTCTCCGCCGAAATAAATTTTAATCATCGCGTCTTTTCGGTCTCCGGTATAAGGAAAAGAACTGATAGCCATATCATCTATCCCATCGCCGTTTATATCGCCGGTGTCCAGGTCAAACCCGAACCATTGTCTGTTTTTATCTCCTTCAAGCGTTATCGAAGCAATATCAACAATCCTCGGAAAAAGTTTTTTGCCGCTGTACATATACATTCTGCCGGCCTGCTCGTTTTTGCCAATTGTGGAAGAATATGCTCCCATGAGCACATCATTTTTTGTGTCCCCATCTATATCCGCAACGCCTATCGATGCCCCAAAACGCTCCCCTGGTTTATTTCCCCTGAAAAGGACATTTTGATCTTCACTAATCCCGCGTATGGATCCATAATACGCGCTTACATTGCCGGATTTTGGATAATTAATGGAATCGGAAAAAGGCGAACTGACAAGCAAATCATCGGTGCTGTCACTGTCAATATCGCCTGTCGCAAGTGAATATCCAAAACCATCTCCATCCCTGAAACCTTTCAAAATTATGTCCGCCCTATTTAATGAAAAATCAAAATCCGTCTGGATATTTTTAAAAGCCTCCGGTGGGCGGCCATTCATTATATACACTTTTCCGGTGTGATTTCCCTCAAATGAAGCCTTAAATGCTCCAATAGCAAAATCTTCAAATCCATCACGATTAAAATCACCGGTAGCCAGGGATGTCCCCAATTGATCTCCCCCGCTTTCTCCAAAAAAACTGATGTCATGATAGTCGCTGCTCCCTTCCACGATGGAATTACGGCCGAATATCAATTGTACCATTCCACTCCATTGGCGATTGTCGTAAGTGGCAAAAGGAGAAGAAACAATTAAATCATCCAAACCATCATTATTAAAATCTCCGCTGACAATTTCCGCTCCAAACTGTCCGCCAGGATATGTCCCTGCAAATTCGATTTTATCAACGGAAAGAGCTGTATCAAGCTCGTGGACCATTTTTAACGCAAAGACGCTGTTAAGCGGAAAGAATAAGGCAAAAACACTTAAACAAAAACAGAGAATTGCTTTGAAATGAGGATTCAACATCCAGCCCATTATGAGTACTGCAATTATTGAAGTAAAGATTTTATAAACGGCGCCGCTAGACACGAGTAGACAATTAAAGTACAATCGCGCCGAATTTGTCCACTCTCTGTCTATACACTGTCTATAGACATTACTAGACATAAAATATGCAAGTAGACAACGCTCAAAAACAGTACAATTTAAGTCGTGAAGCGGCTAGTAAACTGCTTAAAGTCTCAATGCGGACACTGGACAGGTATTTGGGTGGCAAAAAACTGTCTAGTCAACTAGTCAACGGTAGAATATGGCTCAATAAAGAGGAAATAGATTCTTTATTGCATGATAAAAATCGTGCGGTGGTAGTAGACAAAGTAGACATGTCTACATCCAAAATGTCTATAGGCGTCCACATGGACAATGTAGACAATATGGACAGCCCGGAGCAGGACGCTGTCGACATCCTGTCTAGTCAACCGCGAAAAATCAGCCAGCAAAGCGGCAGCGGCAATGCTTATAAAAAACTTTTTGAAGAACTGCGTGATGAGCTTCGCGAGAAACAGGAACGTCTGGAAATTGCCAATTATCGCGTCGGTCAGCTCGAGGCTCAAGTCCGAAATAGCATCCCCATGCTTGAATATCATCGCGAAAATTTTGAAAAGCAGCGGGTGCAGCAGGAGCTTTCCGGTAAGCTTGAGGAGTCCACAAGCCTGATCAAACAGCTATATTTAAAAATAAAATATGAAAGCTTCGGCAAAAAGTTGTTTTTGATTATTCTGTTGGGCGTACTGGCGTTACAGCCATTGTGGCTTTTGCTAAGGGACATCTGAAAAACCCTACAACGCTTTGTGTTGAGCATGTCATGGTGAGCAGATTTCTGCGTAAGCAAAAATCCCTTGACCGCTATTTCATCTGAATAACCTCACGTCTCTCCATCTCAATTTCCAGAGATGGATACACGGCTTTAAGCCGGCTCAAAATTCCCCCGGGCATTTCCATCGTGCCGGCAAGCACAGCATAATCCCCTATCGCCTCGAAAACATACGGAGCGGATAGAATACTGCCGTTTAAAAGTATTTGCCCCTGCGGCAGCATATCGAAACCGGCTGTTGTATTGCTGATTCTTATGCCATTTACCGACACTCCCTGTGCGCCTGACGCAAACAGTTCATTCACAAAATCTACAAACCAGGACGTTGGCAGCGCGCCCTGTATTTCAATGGCAATGCCATTTCCAAAAACAGCATCATCCCCTTTAAGTTTCTTATATTTTTCGATTTCAGTCTGGATTGCTTCCAGCGCCAGATTTCTATTTGATAACTGTTTTATATTCAACTCAAGATCCTGTATTTCCTTTTTCAAATCTTCATTTTTCTGTTTCAAAATTTTTATTTCCTGAAAAACATTGCTTTCCGCATCACGATCGAATAATTCAGTTACTCTGTCTGTGCCGCCAGCCCTAAGCCCTAAAATGACTACTATGCCCAAAACAGCCACGAGAATATAAATTTTATTGTTCATTTTTGAACCAGATTTAAATAATCCGTCCTTAAGTCGCCATTATAAATTGGCGCTACGATGCTGTTGCTTTTCTTTATCTTAAAAGTCAGGCCATTTTTATTCATTCTCGCATAAATATCCGGCAAAAGCTCTCTGCTCAAAAGTCTCTGCAAAATAACATCCTGATCGCCAATAGCTGTAATTATAAATGGCGCCGCCAAATGGGAGTTATTTACAAGGATGGTTGTACCGACAGCGGCAACCGCCGAGCTGGCAATTATGCGCTGTCCATTGACCGAAATAGCCTCTGCGCTTGCCGCATTAAGAATGTTAACGATGTCGCGGATGTCTGCTGCCTGGACCAGCGCTTCGGGCTGGTTTGGTGAATTCCCGTCATTCAACAGGATTTCCACTCCTTTTCCGCTTGCCTCCACAAGCCCAATATCTTTTTTTAATTTTTCCAGAATGTCCAGACTGACCGAAGCCGTTTGCATATCAAGCTCTTTTTGGGATTCATCAATCTGTTTGCGCAAAAATACGATCCTGCTTTGAAGATAAGCCTGCTCGTCAAGGAATGTTTTTATCAATTCTTCCCTGGTTTCCAATTCGTCAGATGAAAGAATATCTCCGGTATTTTTGCCGTAGATACTCCATGCCAAAACCAGTCCAAGAATTATTACGCTCAACAGGATTGTTGCAACAGCATTTTTCCTCATCTGCAGAATAATTATTGACAAAAAAACAATAACCATCTTATCTGTTCTTTACAAGCAATAAAATAAAATGATTGGAATTTTTGACTCGGGATATGGTGGTTTAACTGTTTTTAAGCCGATAATCGAGCTTTTACCGGAGTATGATTATATCTATCTCGGAGATAGCGCCCGCGCGCCTTATGGTGGAAGGAGTGGGGAAGTGATCAAGAAATTTTCCGAAGAAGCTGTGGAATTTTTGTTTAAACACGGGGCGAATTTGATAATATTTGCTTGCAATACCGCATCAAGTCTCGCACTTAGGCACGTGCAGGAAAAATATTTAAAAGGCCCTAATGAAAGAGAACGGAAAATTTTGGGTGTCCTCATCCCTGTTGCGGAGGAAGCGGTTAAAACGACCAAAAACGGCCACATTGGAGTGATTGGCACAAAAGCTACGATTCAATCGAAGGTTTATGAAACTGAAATCCACAAATTAAAACCGCACATCAAAGTTTTTCAGCAGGCCTGTCCGCTGCTTGTGCCGTTTATTGAAGAAAACTGGCATAAAAAACCGGAGGCAAATTCGATCTTGAAGAAATATCTGCTTCCGTTAAAAAGCACTCACATAGATACTCTTATTCCGGGTTGCACGCATTATCCATTGATGATTGGTCAAATTGAAAAATATATGGGCAAAAAGACCAAAATCCTGCATTCCGGCGAAATCACTGCAGGAAAACTTAAAGAATATTTGGAGCGCCATCCTGAAATTGACAGCAAATTGGCGAAGAATAAAAATCGCACCTTTTTCACTACGGACAATCCCAGGCGATTTAAAGAATTTACCGAGCAGCATTTTGGAATGAAAATCAAAATGCCGGCACAGATTGAACTGGGATAAAAACTTCTTTGAAAATAGCGGATATGATTGCGAAATTCCGAACGAGCGAGTTTGAAAATTTTGTCTGCCGAATCATGCAAATCATGACGAAAAAAGCGTGAAAAAAATCGCTGTCTGAGCGCTCCTGATGAAAGTCAGGAAGCGAGTTTGCGATTTTTAGCTTTTTAAGCTCATGATTTCAGGCTCGGCAGGCAAAACTTTTCAATCCCGAGCGAGCGAGGAATTTCGCAATCATATCCGCTATTTTCATGAAAATTTACTCCCATTCAATAGTGCCGGGAGGTTTATTTGTCACATCGTAAAAGACCGCCGAGATTCCTTTTAATCCGATCAGCCGTTTTATAAGTTCGTTCAATTTTTCAAAATCCATTCTGTAAAAATTTGCCGTCATGGCCTCTTCGCTGCAAACCGGCCTTAGGACAAGCGATTCTCCACTTTGATTATTCACTTTTAATGGCAGTAAAACTGTCGGGAATTGCCATATCTCCCTGTTGATTTTGGCTTCAGCAAGGTAATTCATCACAATCATATCAGCCTGTTGGATAGTCGAAATACGCTCTCTGCTCAGGTCTGAAGGGTCGACCACAAAACTATCAAAAGCATCAGGAGATAAGCCATAAACTACCCTGTTCACACCTTTAAATTGATTAGTCAGTCGACTAGACAGAGTGTCCAGGTCATCCCAAGAAAGTGGCTTGCCGTAGACCAAAGCTGGATGTCGATAAGTGCGTTCATCCCCCTGTACGCCCACGCTTTTTATCGGCAATACTTTTATTTTCATACCAAAGCGATCGGCAATTTGCTGCATTTCCGCTTCCAGCGATTCTTTTGACTCAATATTATCCAACCCTTTGGCGCACAGACATCTCACCGCCAACCCTGGACCAGGAAAAGGATGCCTCCATACCAAATGCTCCGGCAGCCCCAGTCGCTCGCCAACGAGACGCACCTCATCCTTGTACAGCTGTTTTAAGGGTTCAATCACTTTACCGGCCTCATCAAGTTTTTTTATCCGCTCAACTTGATTATGATGTGTCTTTATCACATCGGCATGTCTGGTGCCGCCGGTTTCAATTGTGTCGGGGTAAATTGTTCCCTGTCCCAAAAACCATTCATCTGGATTTAAACCCAGCCTTTCGGAAACTTTTTCCTGTATGTCCAAAAATAAATCGCCAATAATCTGGCGTTTTTTTTCCGGCTCATAAATTTCTTTTAAGGCCGCAAAATATTCTTCACTTGCATCGTAGACGTGCAGGTTCCCAATGCCTACGGATTTCAAAGCTTCTTCGACTTCTTTTCTCTCATTCATGCGCATAAAACCGGTATCCACAAACAGCCCATACACACGATCTGACCCCAAAACTTTTTCCAAAAGCAAAAATGCCACTGTGCTGTCCACCCCGCCGCTGATCATCAAAAAAACTTTTTTACCACCCACCTTCATCTTTATTTCTTCCATCATTTTTTCCACGTACTGGTCAAGATTCCATTCGCGTTTTGCGCCTGTCAATGCGATAAAATTTTCAAAAATCTGCTTGCCACAGGGCGTATGGGTTACTTCCGGATGGAACTGCATGGAGTAGAAATTTCGCTTGTAATCGGCCATCGCAGCAATTGGACAATCCTCTGTCCCTCCAACAATTTCAAATCCTTCCGGCACTTTTACCACTTGGTCAAAATGACTCATCCATACTTTTTCCTCATTTTCCAGTCCTTCAAAAATGCCTTTTTTCTGCTGGAACTTCACAACCGCAGGACCATATTCGCTCATCACGCCGGGCTCGACTTCGCCTCCCAAAGCATAGGCCGTCATTTGATGGCCATAGCAGATTCCCAAAACGGGGACTCCCAGTTCATAAATACCCGCATCTGCTTTTGGACTCTCCGGTGCATTTACGCTTGCAGGCCCTCCGGACAAAATAATTCCCATGTAATCTTTCAGTTTTTGCGCAGGAGCAGTGCCATCTAAAATCTCCGAATAAACACCCATGCGTCTGACCCGGTTGGCAATAAGATGCGCGTATTGTCCTCCAAAATCCAGTACTGCAATCTTGTCCATTATTTCATCTTCTTAAGAAGTTTTTTGGCTTTTTCCATCGCCTTTTTTTCTTTTTTGACAGTGTCCTCAAGCGGCCTCATAAGAGGGAACATCACCACATCTTTTAAATTATCCTGCGCACAAAGCAGCGTAATCAGGCGGTCAACACCCATGCCCCAGCCGGACACGCAGGGCATCCCGTGTTCCATCGCCAGCAGATATTCTTCATTCATCATCATGGCCTCCTCATCGCCCTGGGCCTTTGCCAAAGACTGTTTTTCAAATCTCTCGCGCTGATCAAGAGGATCCACGATCTCGCTATATGCGTTGATAATTTCCCATGTATTCACCAAAAGCTGAAAAGTATCGCACAACCTTGGATCATCATCGTTTTTACGCGCCAATGGTTTTGTGCTTAAAGGATGCTGGATAACAAAGGTCGGTTGAATCAATTTCGGCCTGGAAACTTTTTTATATAAATGATCGACCAGATTTCCATATCCCAGATTTTCCGCGCCATCGATGACGATTTTTTTCCTTTTGATTTCTTTCAATAGGGAAGCCGGTTCATCAAATTTTAGCACATCAATACCGCAATCTTTTTTAATCAGTTCTGTGAATTTTTTGCGCGGCCAGGGAGGAGTAAAATCAATGTCCACTTCTTTGCCATCCCTGTCTTTTACTTTGACTTTCAACGTTCCCAGCAGTTTTTTTAAAATAGCCACAAACATCCGTTCGGTAAATTTCATATTGTCATCGTAATTCCAATAAGCGGCGTAATGCTCGATCATCGTAAATTCCTGGAGATGGCTCGGATCAAGACCCTCATTTCGGAAGCATCTGGCCACCTCGAAAGTTTTTTCAAAACCGCCTACCATGGCCATTTTCTGCCACAATTCACCGGCCGCGATCCGCAGATAAACATCAATGTCGAGCGCATTATGATGGGTGATAAACGGTTTTGCAGAGGCGCCGGATGAAACATTTTCCAGCACCGGAGTTTCAATCTCGACAAACCCTTCCGACCAGTAAAATTCCCGAAAAGCGCGGACAAGATTGCTTCTCAAAATAAATCTTTGCAAAACATCTCGATCCATGACGGTATCGAGATAACGCTGTCGATATTTGGTTTCCTGGTCTTGCACACCGTGCCATTTTTCCGGCAGAGGACGCAGAGCCTTGGACAGTAAAATCACTTTGGAAACCAGCGCTGTAATCTCGCCATGTCTTGTTTTAAACAACTCGCCTTCAACGCCGATAAAATCCCCCATGTCAATTTTTCGGATGAATTTATAGGCTTCATTGCCCATCAAGTCCTGCATGAAGCAGACCTGAATTTTCCCCGAAAAATCCTGGATATGTCCAAATGTCAGTTTCCCATGCTCACGCAAAGTCATCAGTCGTCCGCAAAGTTTAAGTGGATTTTTGGAAGGATTTTTTAGAATGGCATCCGCCTCGCGCAAGGTGTCTTTTGAGCCTTTCTCAAGCGCGTCTATGGCGAAATGTGTCCGCTCAAAACGCGCCGCATATGGATTTATTCCCTGCTTTCGCAGCTCCGCCACTTTCTGCAAACGTACATGAAACTCATTGTTATCGGCACCGGACATGGAGGCATTATAAAAGGCGGAAAGCTAATTTACCAGTCATAACTGAACAATTCCACACCCACGCCAAAATTATTCGCTCACCCCGTACTCTTCAAACTTCCTCGTCTTTTCAATATCAAGAAATTTCATCTGCTCTTTTTTGAAAGCAAGCTCCACATGTCCAACAGGGCCATTTCGATGCTTGCGGATATACACATCCGTAACACCTTTTTTTTCGGTATCTTCCTCATAATAATCTTCACGATAAATCATCAGCACCACGTCGCTGTCTTGTTCAATCGCACCTGAGTTATGCGACACAATATTATTTGCTAAAAAGCAAGATTCTTGTGGAACAGTCATGTCGTAAACCTCCTCTTCACCGGCAGCCTCAATTTTCACAATTTTATCCCAAAATAAATTATTATTACATTCCAGCTCTAAATCATGATCTGCAAGCCAAAAAGCGTAATTAAACACCAAATTTCGTGAAGGAGAAAAATTAAAATGGGCAGAGCCACAATAAGAAACTTCCCTTAACTCTGCCATTTGTCTAGCCGTTAAACCTACTCTTTCCATAGATTTTTTTATCTTAGTAAATATCTGTTGCGGCAAAGTATCAATATCTGTATTTGGAATAACGCCTTCCAGGGCTTTGCTCAATTTCACTGCTTGTGTTTTTCTTGGGCCAAAAGATCCGACATGGTTCAGAAACTTTTTTAAATCTTTTGCGCCATAAATAGTCACCATATAATTTGGCTTATATTCCCCTTTACGAACACGATATATTCTTGCAACTATTCCAAATCTCAACAGCAGCGTCATTACATCAAAAGCTAAACCCTGGCTGTTTGTTGAGTAATGAATAACATGACTACATTTGCTGTTTCCTTTTCTTGTAAAAATAGTCCCATCGGTAGCCCAAAGGTGACGAAGCAGGGTTGCTATTTTTTGATTGCTTAGCTTAAAAGCCGCCACCGGAATACGTTTCTGATGGGATCGTTGCCCAAATATTTCCAATTCTCTAAACCATTTGTTGACACCGTCATAATGCCATCGATTTCCATTTCCGCTCAATAAAAGCTGATGCCAGCTCCTTCTTCCCTTATATCTTGTTACTTTCATGCCAAATTCTTTCTCAGCTGCCTTTTTTACAAAAGCGCTGTTTTCCTCAGAGCTCGTGGTATATCGCATCGGAGCATTATTCAAATAGCTTCCGTCACCGATCATTTGTCCCAGCAGGCCAATCCGATAATCAGACCAATCCTCCGCGCCATCCGGTTCTGGCAACTCATGAGCAATGGCTATCCTCTCTCCCTTTTTCATCATTCCAATTTTTTTCCATCCATCTCCTGTCATCAGTCGATGATTTGCAGTTGCAGTAACCTCCAGGCCTGTTGCCAATTTCACTTTAAATACAGGCTTTGTCCCGACCTTCCAAACTTTTTCACTTTTTGATTTAATTAATTTCCCTTGAGTATTAACTGCCAAAACTTCCGGTTCTTTATCCACCAATTCTTTAACCGGCACTCTGGTTCCATCTGCCAAAGTTATCAAGGTATCGCCAACAAGACATTCCCTCAAATCCGACAATTGCGGGATTTTACTCGGCCTTAATTCCACCGCTCTCGACAGCTGTGAGAGGGCGATAATGGGAATAGAAAGATCGCGCGCCAGAGCCTTTAACGACCGCGAAATTTCACTGATTTCCTGCACGCGGTTTACCTGGAAAGAACCCGACATTCCTGTACTCATAAGCTGCAAATAATCGACCACAAGCAAATCCAGGCCGCTCTCCATTTTTAATCGTCTGGCTTTTGCTTTTAATTCCGCAATCGAATTTCCAATCGAATCATCGATAAAAATTTTCATGGAATTTAATTCATCCATCACCGCTCCGATTTTACCAAAGTCCTCATCGGTCAATTGCCCGGTCCTCATCTTCCACGAATCTACGGAAAGCAGACTACAAAACATGCGCTCCACAAGCTGCTCCTTGGACATTTCCAGAGAAATAATAGCCACGGCATGCCCCTTTTTGGCTACATTCTGGGCTATATTCAATGCGAGAGCGGTTTTGCCCATTGACGGCCTTGCGGCCAAAACAACAAGATCTGATGGCTGCAGGCCTGACAAAATATTATCCAGTGATTTAAATCCTGTCGGAATTCCACGATATTTTTCCTTAACATCAGGATCATGGAGGTCGGAAATTTTTTCATAGGTTTTATTGAGGACATCTTTGATATGGACAAATCGATCCGCCATAAACGTCTGGGAGACGCCAAAAATCGTTTTTTCCGCATTGTCGATCAGATTTTCAACATCTTCATTTTCCATGTATCCAAAGCCCTTAATCGTATCTCCTGCAATGATCAGTTTCCTCAAAATCGCCTTTTGCTTAACAATCGTCGCGTATTGAAAAATGTGGGTCGCGGTAGGGACTTCATTGGCCAATTGGGCGAGATAGGAAGCTCCGCCGATCAATTTCAACTCACCGCGGTCTTCGAGAATATTAACAAGCGTGACAAGATCGATAGGGGAGCGCTTGTCGTACAAATCGAGAATTGCCTTATAAATAAGCCGATGGGCATCATGATAAAAGTCCTCCGGTTTGAGAAAATCGGAAATCTTGACGATCGCGTCTTTATCGATCAGCACGGAACCTATAGCCGATCTCTCGGCCTCCAGACTGTGCGGCGGCACATGTGAATCCATCAAATTGGCCATAGTGGAAATTCTTGATTTTGGATCAGAACTATAGATTTTCGCGGAGCAAAAATCAAGTTTTGTATTGTATCACAGTTAAGTTTCCATTGGTCGCAGGATTGCAATTGATTAAGGAACCTCTGAAAAACCTCCAACCTACTGCAATTTTCAGAATTTGGCTGCAAATGATTCATCTCTCGTCGACGTATCTTTTCTGATATGCCTCCTCGAGCTTCATCATTTTCGCTCAAATTCTGAAAATTTCGTAACGGCCGGAGGTTTTTCAGAGGTTCCATAAAAGATTTTAGAATAATTTAATAAGTTGATGCTAGCGTGGCAATGTCTAAATTCTAAAAACACAGATGCCAAGCCAAAAATCGCAACTTGGAACTCTCGGCGAAAATTACGCGGAAAGTTACCTGGTTTCACGGAATTATCTTATTCTTTGTAAAAATTACCGCTGCCGGTTTGGTGAAATAGATATCATCGCGGTTGACTATTCGAATGGGGAATTATGTTTTGTTGAAGTCAAAACCCGCACCTCCTCACTCTTTGGCGAGCCGCAGGATGCCGTGGATTACCGGAAAAAAGAAAAAATTTTCAAAACTGCGCTGCATTTTTTTCAGACATCAACACAAAAACACCCGTCTATTTGGAGAAGTGATGTTATTGCCGTAAAATTGGACGCAGAGCGCCGGTTTGCCGGAATTGAACATTTTAAAAATATTTTCAATGGATAAAGAACAGAAAAAAGCGTTTGCGATAGGCATTTTTGCTTTCACGGTAATTGCCATTGGCGTGATTTTTTTCCTTTTTGGTGATCGGATTTTACGCGGGAAACTGGAAATTACAGCCGAAACGCCATATTCCGTGGAGATATTTGATGGGGGCATTTACAAATGTTTGAGTACGCCATGTGTGATGGATTTGTCATACGGCACTAAAGATCTGCTGCTTAAAAAAGCGGATCATAAAACGATTATTGCCGAAGCAAAAATTGGAATTTGGAAAACTGAAAAACTTGCGTTTGAATTTGAAATAAATCCGCAGATTACCCGCGCCGAGTCGCTGCCGGAAACATTGCCGAAAAAAGAATACCGGCTTGTTGAAGCTAAAAATGGCATGCAGAAACTGATAGAGGCCGGTGATGATCGCGGGTTGGCTATTGTTTATTTTAATCCACCGCTGAAAAACAGCCGCATTATAGCCGGCGAAAAAACAGCTCTGATAATGGAAGATACCGCTGTTTATAAAATTGATCTCGAAAAAAAATCGCGCGAAATAGTGGAGAATAGGGAATTTTTGGATATTGTTGAAGGCAACTGGTCGCCTGACGGACATTATCTGGTTTTTACGCGGAAAGGATTGCCGAATTTATGGCTGTTTGACGGCCTGAAAGTTTTTGAAACTGATTTGAATATCGGCTTAAATCAGACCGCTTGGGCTTACGACAACAGTCTGGTTTTTGTAACGGAGCAGGGCGCCGGTACCGCCGTCGAATCCGGCAAATACGGCAACAGTTACATCAATATTCTGGCGGAAAAATCTCCCGCCGGTTTTATCTTCGGTTTTTATCATCCCGATGAGAATTCGTACACGAAAATTGATACATTTGGTGAAATCCCATCGCTGCCACAAGGGTTGATTCCCTCAGCTACAGGCCATATAATCTACTTCCAAGCCGCCGGTGAAAACTTTAAAATTATTTTAAGAAAATTTTAGAAAAATTTAATCTTTGTTTGCCATAATAAGCTTCATCCTTAACAAAATATTATGGCAAATAAAGTTTTTTCCTGTGCTTTCACGGGACTGGATTGCCGCATCGTGGAAGTGGAAGCGGATATTTCGAGCGGAATGCCAAATTTCTCAATTGTTGGACTGGGTGACACTTCGGTACAGGAATCCCGCGAACGTGTCCGCAGCAGCATCAAAAATAGCGGCGCAACCTTTCCGCCAACCCGGAAAACGGTAAATCTTGCTCCAGCGGAAATCCGCAAGCAGGGGAGTCATTTCGACCTTCCGATAGCTGCAAGCATTCTGCTCGCCAGCGGGCAAATCAAAGGCGGACCTCTTGAAAATTCTCTTATCGTCGGTGAACTGTCTCTCGATGGAAACATTAAAGGCATTCACGGTATTTTGCCTATCACACAGCATGCAAAAGAACAGGGATTTTCCAGGATTTTTCTGCCTGAAGTGAACGCCGGTGAAGCAGGTTTTATCGACAACATCGCCATTTACCCGCTTAATAATCTCCGGCAGTTTATTGATTATTGCAATTCTGGGATCAAAATTTGCGAATATGCGCGCGGAGAAAATGACATGCGGAATATTGGCGGCCAGGAACAATCAGACTACTCATTGTCGCAAATTATCGGATTGCACAGGGAAAAACGGGCGCTCGCCATTGCCGCTGCCGGCGGACATAATATCATTCTTGATGGGCCGCCGGGCACAGGCAAGACAATTTTAGCAAGGGCATTCGCAGGTCTTTTGCCCCCGATGTCGCGCGATGAAATCCTCGAAACTACCAAAGTTTTTTCAATTGCGGGCATGATCGATCATAAAAATCCGCTTATAACACGCCGCCCTTTTCGGGAAGTGCATCATACGGCATCGGCTGTATCCATTATCGGGGGCGGAGATAAAAATCCCCGTCCGGGAGAGATCAGTCTGGCCCATAACGGCGTTTTATTTTTTGACGAAATCCCGGAATTCCCGACAAAAATTTTGGAATGTCTGCGTCAGCCTCTTGAGGACAAATTTATCAACATCACCCGCGCAAATTTTTCAATTAAATTTCCAAGCAATTTTGTTTTTATAGCCACAATGAACCCATGTCATTGCGGCTATCGCAACGATCCTAAAATAAAATGCATTTGCAGCGATTATAATGTTTTGAATTATCGCAGGAAACTGTCAGGGCCGATCCTTGACCGGATAGATATTCTGCTCCAGGTACCCCTGGTTTCCATGAAGAATATTTTTGATGAAAACAGCATTGATGGGCAAAAAATGATTATCGGAAAAATCGCTATCGCCAGGCAAATTCAACTGGAAAGATTTAAGAACGACATCAGAATCAGAAAAAATGCGGACATGCAGATAGAGCAGATTAAAAAATATTGCCAGCTTGGTCAGGAAAGCCAAAAAGCACTGGAGGAAGCACGCGAAAGGTTAAATCTGTCGAATAGAGGATATATCAGAAGCATCAGGATTGCCCGCACCGTCGCAGACCTGGAATATTCGAGTAATATAAAAACCGAACACGTATTGGAGGCGCTGCAATTCCGTCATTCATGATAATCTTTTAGAATTGTACACTGCGGCGTCAGCTGCACCATTTTCTATTCGCTGTACCGGTAAGTACAGCTCGGTCGAAAATGGCTTGCTTTCTTGCATTGCAGTAATTCTAAAAGATTATCCAATTGAATGATATAATCCGCCCATGACCGAGTGTTTTCGAATTTACGATTCCAATGGAAAACCGCAATCTACGTTAAAACCGCGTAATCAGGTACATGCGGATGGCGACTGGCATCGTGCCGTGGAAACATGGATTCTTAATTCAAAAAATGAATTGCTGATCCAAAAACGCGCCTCCGGTAAAGATTCCTTTCCCGACAAATGGGACGCCTCCTGCGCCGGACACATTGATGGGGATGAGGAAAGCATAAATACCGCCATCCGCGAGCTCAAAGAAGAACTTGGCCTCGAGATTAACGCAAGCGAGTTGCAATATCTTTTTGAAACCCGTGAAACAAATGTCACCAATAACGGGAGATTCATTGATAACGAAATCAAAGACATCTATTTGCTGGAACAAGACATTGATATAAATGATCTGAATCTTCAGGCTGAAGAAGTATCCACGGTACGATTTATCCATTTTCAAGACCTGGAAAAAATGATACAAGAAAACAGCGGTGATTTTGTCCCGCATAAAAATACTTACGCCGGATTATTTGCGTTTATCCGCCAACATGCATAAAAACTGCCGGAACTGTCTGCAAAAATTCTCCATCTCCCAAAAGGATTTGGATTTCTATAAAAAACTCAATATCACCGGGCCAACTTTTTGCCCTGATTGCCGCCAACAAAGGCGTCTTATGTGGCGAAATGAACGCACGCTCTATAGGCGCAAATGCGATGGTACCGGCAAGGAAATTATTTCCGTATATTCTGCCGACAAGCCTTTTCCTGTATATGAAAATGAATACTGGTATTCCGATAAATGGGACGCTCTCGACCACGGACGCGATTTCGATTTTAGCAGGCCGTTCTTTGAGCAATTTTCCGAATTGATGAATGTGGTGCCTCAATTAGCCCGTTCTGCGGTGCAAAACCTAAATTGTGATTTCACCAATCAGGTTGGCTGGTGTAAGAACTGCTACCTCATTTTTGAAGCTGATTTCAATGAAAATTGTTACTATTCAAATAACATTTATGAATCACGTTTTACGATGGACAGCCTTATGGTCGTAAATTGCGAACTTTGCCATGAATGCGTTGATTGTTACGACTGCTACAATCTTAAATTTTCCCAGAATTGTAAAAATTGCTCCGATTCCTGGTTCCTAAAAAGCTGTATTGGCTGCCATAATTGCTATGGCTGTATAAATCTGCGCAACAAAGAATATTATTTTCTGAATGAAAAATATTCCAAGGATGAATATGAAAAAAAGATCGCGGCCTTAAATTTGAGCACCACAGAACAACTGGAAAAAGCCCGCCTGAATTTTTTGGAGTACTGCAAAAAATTTCCCCACAAATACATGGAAGGCAATCAAAACGAAGATTGCACCGGAAATTACATGTCCAATAATCAGCGTTGTTATGACTGTTTCGACATCAACAATTGTCAGGATTGCAGATATATTTTCAATTCCCGATATATGAAAGACTGCTGCGATGTTACTGTTTTTGGCTCCCGCGAGGGAGCCGAACTTTGCTATGAAGTGCATGAAACCGGCGCTGCCACCCGAAATATCATCGGCAGCGATCAGATATGGAGCGACTGCTACGATATTTTTTATTCCAAACTTTGTCTATTTAACAGTCATCATCTTTTTGGATGCGCGGGACTGAAAAAACAGAGTTACTGCATCTTCAACAAAAAATATTCACCGGAGAAATATGAAGAATTAAAAAACAAGATAGTAGATCATATGAAAAAAACCGGCGAATGGGGAGAATTTTTTCCGGCTACAATATGTCCTTACGGCTACAACGAAACTGTGGCAAATGACTGGTTTCCTCTGACAAAAAAAGAAGCCAAAGACAAAGGTTACAAATGGAAAGACGCCGATCCTAGAGAATACAAACCGCAGACATATAAAATTCCGGTAAAAATAGAGGAAGTTTCCGATGCAATTGTTGATGAAATTTTGGCCTGCGGAGAGTGTGGAAAAAATTATAAAGTAATTATGGAGGAACTAAAGCTATATCGCCGACACAAACTGCCCATCCCTCAAAAATGTCCTGATTGCCGCCATAAAACCCGCTTTAACTTAAGAAATAAGCGCAATCTTTGTCAAAGAAATTGCAGGAAATGCAACGCCGAAATTATTACCACTTTCACTCCAGACCGCCAGGAGCCGGTGTATTGTGAAAAGTGCTATTTACAGACGGTCAATTAATTGTCTTAAATCAGATTCTTTTCTATTTCCTCGCACTGTATCGGTGTCAGATCATCGCCGGTATCATCATAATGCATTAAATTTCCCGGCTGATCGGCACCCTGATCATGCGCATGCGCATGGGGCTGGTCTTTATTTACCCCTTTACTTAACTGATGTGCCAGCTCATGTGCCAGTGTCCTATTGTCATGATCGGTGCTTTCGTCAACAGTCACACCATCAGTGGGATCATTCCATGACGCGCCCATGGTGTCATCATCCAGTTTGGGCACGTAATAAACCGGAATGCAGTTGCCGGACGGCGGATGCCTGTTAACCATTTCATCGAGTTCCGAATTCAGATCAACATCTCCATCTCCGTTTGTATCCACGTCATTAAAATCCTGCGCCGTAAGATGCTCTATCGCATGTATGGCAATATCCAAAAAGAAATTGCAATCGCACTGCTGCGCGTTTTTGGAAAAAATCTGCATCGCCGTAACGACATCGGTGCTCACGGTAACATCTGTGGCATCGCTGCCTTCAAAAATAAACACATCTACGCAGACGGATTTCCACGGTTTTACCTTGTACCACCACTTCCAGAATTCCTCGAAAATATCCCACATTTCTTCATCCGATTTATTCTCGCCGTCTGTATTTTTTATAACCGCATCCTGCACGTAAATAACTCCATCTCCGATTGAAGCAGCATTAAACAGCAGATCTCCCGCACGAATGGTCTCCGGCACGGTTGAAGCGGTATTTTTTATAATTCCCTGAATGGAAATCATGCCATTTGCAGAATTCACACCCTTTATAAGTGGCGTGCCAAAGGCATCTCCCGGTATGGGATCCTCAATATCCACAAACTGCAGCAGTTTATTTGATGGCATAAGATTGAAAGAAAATTCTCCCAGCTTTCCTTTATTTTTTGGAAAATAAATATACATCGGAACGGAAAATTGCCCGGATTCTTCTTCCACCGCCTTTGGGAAATTCAGTTGTATCGGCAAAAACGCAACCTGGACCGTTTCTCCCAGGCTTATTCCGGAAGAAGTTGTTATCGTTACGTCGGAAACTCCCCAATCGCTTGCCGTCAGCTCAATTGTAAAGATACCGTTTTCATTATGTGAAATTTCAACCGATCCCATCGTAGCAACTGCCGAAAGATTATTATTCACCGAAGAATACGGCAGAACATTCCCATATTTATCCACTCCGGCAACTTCGATGATTGCGCGGTCAGGTCTGTCATTTTCATAATCATAATTTACATTTTTCACTTTTACATCAGCAAATCGCGCAGGCTCGACATACACCATCGCCGCATTTTTGACATTCGTTGTTTCATCCGTAACCGATAAAGTGAAATACCCGGATTTATCCGAATCAAAAACGGTTGAAAAACCGCCGTCTGCATTTGCGGTAAGATTCACATATTTTACAAAATCCCGTCCCGTGGAAATTTTCACCTGCGGCAGGATTGTTGGCGAAACCGGATCCCCATATTCATTTACAAAATCAACATCTACATATGTGCTGCCTCCCGCTGTAAAATTTTCCAAACCGCTTATCTCAATGTGATCGATATTGCCGCCATTTCCGGAAAAAACAGTGTCATTTGGACACTCCTGGGAAATTATATTGTTTGAAAGAATGTTTTCATAGCAGACCGTACAGCCGTTATCCCGTCCGATGCAATATGGCTCATCGGTTGAAATTGGTGTCTCCGATCCAACGGTGATTTTTACGTGATCCACATAGCAGAGTATTTCTTCGTAATCGGAAGTGTCGGAAATACCTTCCGGCAGGTACCAGCAGGCAACATCAAACTGCTCCCGCATTAAATCGTCAAAATAGACCATATTGTTTTTTTGCTCTTCTTTATGGCAAAACATCAGGCCAAAGCCATCAGCGTCATATCCGGTAATATCAATACCGCTCAAAACCTCTTCCACCCTTTCCCAGAAATCACCTTCATCGGAAAAATAGCAGAAGTTTTGGTCAAAATAAGTTTCATCAATCGGATTAAAATCACTTGTCTCGTAAAATGCTCCCGTATTTCCAAACGGCCCGCCAGGCCCAAACAATCCTCCCGGCGCCAACGCCCCGTCATGGGGAATTTCATAATATTCAAACAATTCATCAGTCATATCCGCATCAAAAGATTCAATATTTAAAACATCAATTTGTTTATTTCGATAAATCATTTCCGCGATATCCCCGCGATCCATTATCGCTCCGGCATCATTTTCGGCCATAATTCCGCGCTTGGAGGCTAACTCAAAATATGGCTGATACCACTGTTCATTTTCTTCTTTTTCTCTCAAACTCCAGCCCTCCAATTCTCCAAGAATTTTCAGTGATTCCACTTGGTTTATAATTTGGTCCGGTTTAAATGTGCCATCAGGATAGCCGTTTACAATGCCTTCGGATTTCGCCTGGCATACGTAAGTTGAATACCACGCATCCGGCGGCACGTCCGGAAAACATTTTTCATAATTTTGCCCGGTTGCAACTCCGGTTCCTTCAAAAAGAAGTTTAAGAAATTCCGCACGGTTTATATTGTTTGAAGGACGATATTCGCGCAGACCATCGTTACTTTGATAGCCTTCTACAACGCCGGTGTTATAGAGAAAATAAATCGCGTCATAATTTTGATTTTCCAGTTCAACATCGTTAAACATTGAATTTCTAACCTGCCCATAACCGCCTGCTGTCGGCACAGACATCGTCAAAAAGGCTAACGCTACAATAAAAAACAGAATATATTTTTTCATTTGAATGATGTTAGATTGTCCGGAGCTCATTCTGACTCATTCTTTTTTTTCAGGCAAGCTCCATTTGGGGGAAGCAGCCGGACGCGGGCGGGAGATCGTAAGATATTTTCCTTCGATTGGATAGAACCCGCTTATTTGATGGAAATTTCCGCCGGCTGAAATTAAAATATCCTCCGGTGTCTCGATATCAAGCCGGACGCGATTTCCAGTTTTAGCTTCGCCGCTTAAATCGACAAAAACGGGAAAAAACATATTTGAATCGGCGGGCAATTGTATTCCAACTCCAGCAAATGTTAAATAACCGTCGTTTTTCCTGCCTTTTACATTATTGCCGTTTACATTGATGTAGCCGTTTTCCACGTCATCGACAGCTCCGCTTATTTTGAATTTTAAATTTTTTATTTCGGTTGCGGTTTTTCCGGTTTTAAAATTTATTTTCATTATTTCGGCATTTTTTAATCCCGGAGCCGTAAAGGAATTTTCTGCATTTTGAGTGATGAAAAAAATAACATCCGCCTCGTTTTCTTTTTTGTCGACAAAATTATCGGCATTTTTTACAAAAGAAGATTTGATGGAAAATAAAGGAGATAAAGACTTTGCATCCGCCAAAGATTCTTTGGAACTGTGCAGCACGCTCGCAAAATATAATTTCCCCGCATTGGTATATGTCAGAGCCGATGCTGCCGTAATAAGCAGAATAAAAACCAGGTATCCCCTGAGAATTTTCACTATTGAATTGGCCCTGTTCATTTTTATTTTTGTATGTTTTTTAATCTTTAGATTATATCATTTTTAATCCGTCATAACAATGCTATAATGCAGCCCACATGCCGAAATTTATAGTTAATGGGGGAGGAAAACTTGCCGGAAACGTTACTGTAAGCGGTTCAAAAAACGCCGCTCTGCCGATCCTGTGCGCAGCGATGCTGACAGATGAAAAAAGTGTCCTTATGAATGTGCCGGACATCGAGGATGTTCATTCTATGATAAGAATTTTGGAGGAATTTGGAGCGGAAATTAAATTTGAAAAAAACACTGTAACCATCAATCCGGCAAAGTTAAAAGCGCACAGGCCCAATGAGAAATTGATAAAAAAAATGAGGGCGTCCATTTTGATTCTAGGCGCTTTGCTGCCGCGTCTGGGAGAAATAAAAATGGCCTTTCCCGGAGGCTGCGTTTTGGGAAAACGTTCGGTTTGGGCTCATGCGCACGCTTTCAAAAAACTCGGATGTAAAATCATGGATGAAAAAAATGGTCTCCATTTGCAGTGCAAAAAACTGCGCGGAGCGAAAATAATTCTGCCGGAACTAAGCGTTACCGCAACTGAAAATGCCATCATGGCGGCTGTGCTTGCCGCCGGCAAAACAGAAATCCATCTTGCCGCAGCTGAGCCTCACGTGCAGGATCTGTGCCATTTCATTAATAAGATGGGAGCGCGGATTTCCGGTATCGGCAGCAATATCTTAACCATCAATGGCGTAAAAAAACTCAATGGCGCCGAACACGGAATAACCGGAGATTACCTTGAGGCAGGCACATTTGCGATCGCTGCTGTCGCCACCGGCAGCAAATTAAACATAAATGGAATTAATCCGGAGCATCTCGATGTCTTTTGGCAGAAGCTGGAGGAAATGGGAGTAAAAATCAGTTATGGGAAAGACTATATTACGGTTTTTCCGGCAAAAGAATTAAGGGCTATAGGACAGGTGAAAACAGCAATATATCCTGGTTTTCCAACTGATTTGCAGGCGCCTTTTGCCGTGCTGCTCACCCAGGCAAAAGGAGTTAGTAAAATTTTCGAGACTTTATTTGAAGGACGTTTAAATTACCTTTTTGAATTGGAAAAAATGGGTGCCCGGGTTGAGCTCATAAATCCGCATCAGGCTTTAATTATCGGCCCAAATGAGCTTACGGGAATGGCCATCTCAAGCTGGGATATCCGCGCCGGCGCGGCAATGGTAATAGCGGCAATGATAGCCAAAGGAACCACTGAAATTTCCAATATTGCCTACATTGATCGCGGTTACGAAAACCTGGATAAAAAACTCCGCTCCATAGGCGCGGAAATTAAGAGGGTCTAAGGGCACTCTAAAACTCAAACTCAATTCTTCCTTCCAGATCATTCCGGCGGATTGTTTTAACTCCGGCCAGTTTGAGTCTTTCCAGCGCTTCTTTGTGAGGATGCCCATAGCGATTGTCTTCGCCGGACTGGATTACCGTAATTTCCGGCCTCACTTTTCCAAGTAATGACAATGTGGATGAAGTTTTACTGCCATGGTGGCCGGCTTTAAAAATATCCGCCTTTAAATTCACGCCGGATTCTACGAGCTGTTTTTCCGCTTCGGCTTCAAGATCGGCCGTCAGAAGAATAATGGTGTCTTTATATACGATTCGCACAGCAATTGCGGTATCGTTTACTTCTTCAAAAGCCTCCAGCAGCAGTTGATCAAAGGGATAAATAACATCAACCAATACTTGTCCAAAAGTAAAATCGGTTTCCGCATCAGCAACAAAAATTCCGGTATTTTGTGAAATAATTTCTCTTAATAATTCATCATAATATGAATTTTTATACTCCACGCCATTCAAAAGCACATTCTCCACATCGTATCTTTTCAAAACTTCCACAAGGCCACCAATGTGATCCTGTTGCGGATGAGTGGCAATCACCAAATCGATGGATCGGTCAAAAAATGGCATTACTTCACTCAGCTCTTCAATCACTTTATTTCCAGGCCCGCCATCTATCAGAATTTGGTGATTTTCCGGAGTCCTGATAAAAATGCTGTCGCCCTGCCCAACGTTCAAAAACCATACATGCATACGGCCATCAGGCAGTTGCCAAAACATCAGTCCAAGGGCGCAAAATCCAGCCGCCAAAATTCCCAAAATCCATCCTTTTATTTTTGCATTTACGGCAAACATAAATGCAACGGTAGCATGCAATCATTAAATTTTTATAAAATCTTGCCATGTGGAAAAAAGTCATGGTTCGACAGGCTCACTATGACAATGACAGGCTCACTATTTTCTCTTTTTTCCGATCAGTCTGCCTAAACCAAGGGATACGAGTATCAATGCCGCGACTCCAGGACCGGTTTCAGCCAGGACTACTTTGGCAATTGAACCTTCGCTTTCATTTCCAGCTTCATCTTTCTGCGTCAATTTAAACCAGTATTCTCCGGGCGCAAATTCACCGGCTTCATATTTATCGGCTGCCGGTTCAAGACCAGTTTGCTTGGAGTACGCATCACCTTTATTTCTGCTTAAATAGAGTATCTGTTCTACGGCGTCGCCTGCATTCTCTGCCGGCACTTTCCATTTAAGGGTTATCAGATATTTTTCCGCCTGCAGCAATTTTTCAGCGATAAAATTTGCGGCATCTTTTGGCGGAATCAAATCATCGATACTGCCGGTTTCACCTTTTCCCTCGAAATTCATTGTCAGAATTCCCGCTTCAGGCAATTCATTTTCCGCTTCATCGGTAATGCCAGCAACGGTGAGAATATAAGTTTTTTTACCTTGAGGAGATGTGGTCAAAATCGCGGTGGAATCTTCAGTCCCTTCGCTATTTGGGCTGAGCTCCACGCCCAAAACAGTGACACTTTCGGCAACTTCGTCATCCGATGTGATTACAAAATTTTCTGCCGGATCAATTCCCAAAACGATCCCTTCATTAAAATCGACACGGATATGGGTTGCATCAATTGCTTCAACTGCAACCAGGGCTGGCGCATCCTTGTCTTCCGGCGCTTTCGGCTCGCCGCTGCCAACGAATAAAGCAGTGTCCGATGTGCCGCTGGAAATGGGATTTTCATATCTGTCTTTCACTCCCGTGCCAACTTCCAGTTTATAATTTACAAGTTCTTCCTGGGGTTCTGTTGTAAGAATAACGGTGCTCGCGCCCGCATCCGATGCGTCCATAATTGCCGCCAATACGTTCAGAGATTCAAAAGTATCATCATTTTCGATGGTAAATTCATCCTGGGCATTTTCCGCAGGCAACACAACAGGCTCAGAAAAAACAACTTTTACTTCTTCTTGATTAAGCGCTTCAGCATCAGTAACTTTCGGCGCTTCCTCATCGGAGATATCGCCGGCATCAGCGGTTGGAATTACCTCCGCTTCCGGAGCCAATAGGCCGCTTTCATTTCCCGCTTCATCATAGGCGACAATGGAAAAATAATAGGTTGTATCATTGTCCAGATTTTCTACCGTGAATTCATAAAGACCATCGTCATTTTTTTCCGGAATTTTCGCGTCTGCAAAATTCGGATTTTCACCATCAAGACTGTAAAATTCCCCCTGCTCTTTGACCTGTGTCAAACCGTAATGAATAAAATACCCATCAACCGCGACATTGTCTTCAACCCCGCTCCATTCCACTTTCGCGGCGCTATCTAAAGGGGTAACCGTTAATTTCTCGATATTACCGGGATTTTCCGTGTCTTCATCGGCCTGCGCAATTACAGCAAGCGGAGTCGACAATAGCATCATTACGGCGGCAAGCATAAAAATTATCTTTTTCATATTTGTTTTATTTTTATTTTTATCACCGAATTATAGCAAAAAATAGCGGCAAAAGCAATGCTGGAAATCCTGAAACAAGTTCAGGATGACATTTTTTGTGTCATGCCGGTTCAGGATGACATTTTTTGTGTCATGCCGGTTCAGGATGACATTTTTTGTGTCATGCCGAACTTGTTTCGGCATCTCTTGAGGTTGATCGCTACGATAGATCCTGAAACAAGTTCAGGATGACACGATTAGAGTTCAGAATGACACGATTAGAGTTCAGAATGACACGATTAGAGTTCAGGATGACACGATTAAAGTTCAGGATGACATTTTTTGTGTCATGCCGAACTTGTTTCGGCATCTCTTGAGGTTGATTGCTCCGATAGATCCTGAAACAAGTTCAGGATGACATTGATGGCGGTTCTATTTTCGTAATTTTCACCTTATCCACAACCTTTTTCTTCATTTTAACGACAAGTACTTTTGCCCTTTCCAATTCAATCATCTCTCCCTCCCTCGGAAATCTATGCAGATGCTCAAGCAAAAACGTATTAATAGTATCATGCTCATTTGCCGCAAATTTCATTTTGAAAAAATCATTCACGTCTTCGATCAGCGTGGCCCCCGTGGCAATGATATTGTTACTATCGATAATTTCGATAGGGTGCTCCGAAGGATCAAATTCATCCACTATCTCTCCCACAATTTCTTCCAGCAGATCCTCCATGGTAACAAGGCCGGCCGTGCCGCCGTGTTCATCGATCACTATGGCCATGTGCAGGTGTTTTCTTTGAAACTCTCTGAACAATTTGTCTATTTTTTTTGACATCGGCGCTTCCAGCGGCATGGTCAGTTTCAGCTCCTCCAGTTTCCTGTTATGGGGATGTTCATCATAAAATTTCAGCAGTTCTTTGATGTTGATTACGCCGATGATATTGTCGATAGTCTTGCGGTAAACTGGAATCCGCGAATGAGAATGTCTGATGGCGAAATCCACGGCATCATCCAGCGTTGTAGCGCTTTCCAGAGCGCCAATTCCAACTCGCGGCGTCATGATCTCGCCAACCTCGATATCGTTAAATTCCAGCACGTTTTCAATGAATTCCTGTTCCTGCTTATTGATTGTTCCTTCCCTTGTTCCTATTTTCAGCATGGCAACAAGCTCGCCTTCCGTAATCGTACTGCTCTTTTTTGTCCCAAAAATTCTGTTTGCGACAATCACAACTTCTTTAAAAAACCAGACTATCGGATACAGAATGGTCTGCAGAAAATATATCGGGCGCGCCACCAAAAGAGATATTGATGCCGAATGTTGATGGGCAAAAGATTTCGGCAAAATTTCGCCAAAAACCAGAATCATGAAAGTCATGATACCTGTGGCGATACCTACTCCGGAATCGCCGAACAGTCTGGTAAAAACCACGGCTGCGTAGGCGCTCGCGCTGATATTTACAACATTATTTCCAACAAGGATTGTGATAAGAAGTTTATGCGGGTCCTCTTTCAGCTTTTTTAAAATACCGCTGTTGGCAGCCATTTTTGCCACCAATTCACTTACTTTTGACGGTCTTAACGAAATCAATGCTGTTTCGCTCGCGGAAAAAAATGCGGACAGAATAACCAGTGCGGCCAGAACCAAAAATTGCGAAGACATATTTTGGTGAAAAAAATGACTGAAACCAAAATATATGTTTTCTGGATTTTTCTCAAGAATTAAGTAAAATAACGCTATGCAGCTGATCATAGACAGGAAAATTTTTGATGAATATCACGACCTCAAAATAGGAGCGATAATAATCCGCGGATTTAACAACAGCAAAAGAAGCTCCGCAATCGAGAGTCTGCTTCGCGGCGTTTGCGCCCAGAGGCGGCGTGAATTCCAGGATAAAGACATCCACGAAAATCCGATGATAAAAGTATGGGATCAGACTTATGGACGGTTTGGAGTCAATCCAAAAAAATTTCCGCCGTCAATTTCAGCTCTTTTAAAAAGAATCCGGACCGGAAAATATCTGTCCCACATCAACCCTTTGGTAGACCTTTATAATTATTTTTCGCTGAAATATCTGCTGCCAATCGGAGGTGAAGACATTGATTGGCTTTGCGGAGATTTGCGTCTGGCTTTCACAAAAGGGGGAGAGGCATTCCGTCCGATTGGTTCAATAGAAGTGGAAACAGCCAAAGAAGGCGAAATAGCCTACATGGATAAGGGCGGCATAACCAGCCAATACTGGAATTATCACGAATGTGAAAGAACGAAATTCACGGAACGGACGACAAATGCCGTCATCTTGATTGAGGATTTGAGCAAAATGCACATGGATGAATTCGGCCGCATTCTGGATGACTTGCAGAATAATATTTTGAAATACATTGGAGGACAAATTGAATCTTATCTTTTGAATGAAGAAAATCCTGCCATTGAGCTCGGCGCTCAAGGCAGGACTCATGCCGATGATGCAAAAATCCCACAGCAGGAAAGAGCCCACTTTTTGGAGCAGGAGTTGCGGGCGGAACGGGCAGTCTCTCCGGCTTCCGCTTCTTCCAATTCAAAAAAAAAACCTTGGAACAGCTCAGGCTCTTCTAAGCAGCTTATTGTAGAGGATAAAACATCTATTAGGAGTAAAATCGGCAGTCTTTTTGTCAAAGCTTTGGGGCAAATCGCACCGGGATTAAAACCGGAAATCCGTCTGGAAAATCCAGCTTCCGTCGAACACGGAGATTATTCCTCGAACATCGCCATGCAGATCGCAAAATTTTTAAAAAAATCACCACGCGACATCGCGCAGGAAATTATCAGGAATATTACCAAAAACACTTTGATTGAAAAAGTTACAGTAGAAGGGCCCGGATTCATCAATATTTTTATTTCTGAAAAAATTCTGAATAAAGAAATAAATTCCATCATAAAAAAAGATGGCAGTTATGGCTCATCGAAAATCGGCCACGATAAAACCGTCATTATTGAATACAGCCAGCCGAATATCGCCAAACCTCTTGGCGTCCACCATCTGCTTTCCACGATTATAGGGCAGAGCATCTATAATCTTTTAAAGCTCCTTGGCTTTAAAGCGGTCAGCATTAACCATATCGGCGATTGGGGCACGCAGTTTGGCAAACTTATTCATGCGTATAAACAATGGGGGGATAAAAAAACAGTCGAAAAAAATCCGATCAGCGAGCTCCTTAAATTGTATGTAAGATTTCACAACGAAGCCGAAAAAGACCAATCTCTTGAGGACAAAGGACGCGAGGAATTTAAAAAATTTGAGGAGGGCGACAGCGGGAGCAGGAAACTATGGCAATGGTTTGTGGACGAAAGCATGAAGGAAGTGGAAAAAACATACGGCATGCTTGGCGGAATTCATTTTGATTATGTCCAGGGGGAAAGTTTTTACGAAGATAAAATGGGGGCGATTTTCGAGGAAGGCAAGAAAAGAGGAATATTTGTGAAAGGGGAGGAAGGCGCTTATGTAAGCGTTTTTGACGATCCTGATATCCCAACTGTGCCGGTGCGGAAAAAGGATGGCGCCACTTTATATATAACCCGTGATTTTGCAGCTTTAAAATATCGTATTGATACATGGCATCCTGAAAAAATTCTTTACGTTGTGGACGTTGCGCAAATTCTGCACTTTAAACAGATATTCGCCACCGCCAGAAAATTTCCATGGTACGGCGGCGAGGGCGAACACGTAGTGTTTGGACGCATGCAGTTTAAGGATGGAAAAATGAGCACCCGGAAAGGCAATATTATTGCATTGGATGAAGTGCTTTCGGAAGCCATAAATCGTGCATTGAAAATCGTGTGGGGGAAAAATCCCGACCTTAAAAATAAGGACGAAATTGCGCGCCTCATAGGCATCGGCGCAGTAAAATACAATATCCTCTCCCAAAACCGTATTTCCGATATTACGTTTGATTGGGACAAAATGCTTTCACTGGAAGGAAATAGCGCTCCGTATTTACAGTACACCTATGCGCGCGCACGGAGCATTTTAAGGAAATCGGAGGAGAAAAATCTGCGGGAATCAGTCGCGGATGATGATTCTGCTCAGGGGTTCCCTCAGACCAAAATCAGAAATCTAACAGTGCATTTAAGCAAGTTTTCCGAATATATCGTTTTAGCCGCATCGGAATATAAGCCGAATATTATCGCAAATTATCTTTATGATTTGGCGCAGAAATTCAATTCTTTTTACAATTCCGTGCCGGTGCTGAGAGCTGCCTCCGCAGCAGATAGAAAACAGCGTCTCAAAATAGTCAAAGCATCTTCTATAGTCATGAAAAACGGCCTCGGATTATTGGGAATCGAGACTGTTGAAGAAATGTAATTTTTGGCGGAGAGGGGGGGATTCGAACCCCCGCGGCCACTATTGTGACCCTACAGGTTTAGCAAACCCGCCTCTTCAGCCTCTTGAGTACCTCTCCAGTTTGCAAACGCCAGGGCATGATAACAGATTTTTTATATTTAGCAAAAAAGTTTTTGAGGACATACGGAATACGCCGACGAGAGATGAATAATTAAATTGGCGCTTCTTAAAATCCGTCCGGATCCCCGATTTCAGCCGGATCGGCAAAAATACGGTAAAATACGGTTACCGCCATCGCTCTTGAGAACGGGACCTTGGCGTCAAAAGCCCCGTCTTTATCATTCATGAATTTTAAATAACTCATTACCCTTATATACGGCAGCGCCCAATCGGAATATTCATCGCTTGGTATAAAATTAAATAATGCCTCGTCTTCAGCGTCAGATATGACCACGCTGTCTTTCGTAAAACCCACCACATTGGCAATCATTTTAGCGGCCTGCTCGCGGGTTACCGGATCGTCGCAGCCAAATTTGCCGCCGCCGACACCGCTCCAGTAACCGGCATCAACGCCCGTATAGACGTAAGGCGCCGCCCAATGATCGGCAGGCACATCGGTAAAACCGCTTACATGGCTTCCATCAACGTCAACTTCATGAGCTTCCAAAAGCATTTTGGAAAACTCGCAGCGTGTAGCGCCATCCGTTGGCCGGAAATTGTCATCATACTTGACCCAGCCTTTGGCGGCGGCATACCGTACAGGATCGTAAAACCATTCTCCTGCGGGAACATCAAGAAAGCTGTTATTATATTCAAAAAAGCCATCACTGTATGAATCAGATGATTTTGCCAGATCAAAATAACCAGGATCCATATTCACATAGCCGGTGGTATCGGTAAGCATCATTCCAAAAAGATCATCGGTTACTTTCCCATCCTCAGGCATATACAAAATCGCATGTTTGGTTTTATCGTAATACGCCTGGACTATCAGCTCATTTGTAACCGAATGATAGACCTTACCTGTGGCAGGATCGACAAGCGGATAAATATATCCATATTCCAGCGGAAGCTTATTGTCATAAACCGTTATTTCCCCAACATCTTTTTGCTCGGCGCATACTTCGGTGGTTGTAGTTAAACAGTGATAAATCGAACGATCGGTAAAATTGATCCTTGTGCCGTAGGCCTTTAAACTGCTCGTTGAATTACTGTTTTTTTCCAGACAGTAGACATCGCCGCTCGGCCATCCTTCAACGCCTATGGCTCCTTCAGGAATAGTCAAACCGGGTACCCCATAATCTCCCGCAGGTACGGGAGTCCCGCCGGACGATGATACATTGCCAGTTTTCGTTCCATAATCACCATATGTGCCGCTATAGTCTGAACCATTATCGGTATAAAATGAGGGAGTCCAGGTGGAACTTTCATAATCTACATCCCAGCTTGGATCATATGATCCTGAGTAATAATCATAACCGTCAAGAAACGCAAAAGCTGCCTGGGAAAAAATAAAAATCCCAAACAAGCAAAGAATAGAGACCTTCAAAAATTTTTTCATAAATTTGGATTATTTACCAAAAAATTCTACCACTCATAAGCGGCATAAGAAAGTTTTTTATCTTGGCGGAGAGACAGGGATTCGAACCCTGGAGGGGATAAATCCCCTAACGGTTTTCAAGACCGCCGCTTTCGACCGCTCAGCCATCTCTCAAAATAAAACGGATGCATATTAGTAAAGAATAAAACAAAACGCAATCATTGACAAAACAAATAAATGCAAGTATAATAGCACTATAGGTAAAACAAAAACATAACCCAAAAAACATGTTTTCAAACAGAATTCTCCAAAGATCGCTTTTGGCGATCGTTTTGCTTTCAACAATAATTGTTGCCGGCTGTGCAGATTCAAAAGATTTAAAAACAGACACAACAGGCGCAACAGACACAACAGGCGCAACTCCAAGTGCCACTCCAACTCCAACTACCGATCCCGCCGTTACGGACACCAAAGCAAGCGGCCTTGCGGATCAGCTGAAGTGGGATATTGAAAATCATAAGAATCGCAGTGATGAACTCAAGAGAATGTCGAAAGAAGCCGATACCAGCAAAATTCCGGCGCTTCTGGATCAATGGAAAGTCAAACTGGCTGAACTCCAAAAATTTGTTGACCAGAATGACAACGACGGTTATTGGGACCTGAGAAATAATGATGTGCAGGATTTACAAACGCAAATAGATGAGGCTTTCAACACCGCTTATTCTTCTTCCAATTTTGCCAACAATAAAAATCAGGCGCTCAAGGATAAACCAAAACAGCTCAAGGATATTCAAAAGCAGTTGAAAGATCTTAAAAGAAATACCCGTAATTTTGAAACGCCGGTTGATACCACCTTGCTTCAGGGATATATAACCCAGCTTGAGCAATATATTCCGGTGATGCAGGCGATTGCCAATAAGCCGACAGCTGGGTTGAGTGGTGATGATTTAAACGATCTTTCCAATGATATCTCCGATGTTATCCGCGACTTTGATGATGTGTCCCAGAATTTTTATGACACGATAAATGATGTGAATGAAGGGGTGTGGGCGCAACAGCGTGTTGAGGATGCGAAAAAGGGGCTGCGCGATAAGGAACGCGGCATCAAGGATATCAATCGGCAGTTAAAGCAGTTTACCAAAGATTTGGGCGAAACCGACTCTCGTGTTTCTGAACTCAAAGCAAAAGTTGGTGAAATGGAGACAACTATCAATGCCATAAAAACTGCCGTTGACAATAACGACAGCGAAACTCTTCAGGATATAGATCAGGACTTTTGGGATTTGAATACTGAAGCATGGGATCTGACAAATGAATTGAACGAGGTACAGAACAGCGAACGCCAGAATAAAGATGTCGCCAAAAATTTAAAGGATAAACAAAAATGGCATAAAGACAAAGAACGCGAATGTGAAAAAGTAAAATGCAATGACAGTGAAGCGGGAAAAGTTATCCAGCAGATGAGGGATTTGCTTCAGCAGATGGAAGAAGCGGTCAATGAAGGACGTTCACAGGATTACTGGGATTTTGAATTTGAATACAACAACCTTGATCCGGAATTTTGGGATGTCATCAAAGGCAAACAGTCCGAGAAAGACATCCGCCGATGGCTTAAGGACGTGATCCGCGAGTGGAAGGATAAGGGGCGCTGGGTTGCCGATCTAGAAAGAGAGGCGGGAAGGGGAAGCAATGTGGTTGATGAAGAAGGCGTTGCCAGGCTGCAGGAAATTCACGATGGCGCGATTGCACAGTTAAAGGAAGCCGAAAATCTTTATAACCAGGGCAGTTATGATGATGCCCGCGATATCCTCGACGGATTAAATGATGTCCGTATGGAATTTGATGAGATCACAGGAAATTTCAACAAGGGCAGGGAGACGGAATTCAGCAAATTTGAATTGGAAAAGCTCGAGCGCGAAATCGAGGCTGGACTGGATGCTATCGATCAAAAACTTGAGAATGGTGAAATAACCCAGGAGAAAGCCGATACATGTACGGCTTTCGCTGAAAAAGCCACCGGCTATATTGGGCAGCTTAGGGAAATTTATGAAGAGGGACAAATGGGCGAAGCCAAGGAAATTATGGTGCGCATGGAAAATCTTGGCAATGAAGCCGACAGGGATTGCGGCGATATTTTTATGGAAACAGGCGACAATTACAACACTTTTAATGAATACTGGGTCCCGGAGAATCTACAGGGCACAGCCGAAGCAATTTTTGCCAAACTGAGCGGTGATCTTGAGGCCAAACTGATGGATAGGGTGCTTGAAAAATTGGCAGGTGTTACATCTCAATTTAATGATATTATCGAGCAATTCGGCAAAAGGTTTGAAGATATCATTGCCGGAAAACTGGAAACGATTTCTTTTATTTCCGAAGAATATCAGAATGAATTATTCAGCCGCACCGCACAGATTTTTGAAAAAATTGAGCAGGTGGAGGGTGCTGCAAGCCGGCTTGCGCAGGATCAGCAGGACAGATTTAACAGCATCCGCGATCAGATTCTAAACTATAATTTTTATGGCGATGCTGCCGGAAATGTAGAGGATTATTTGCAGGAATTTGAAGATTCCAGTTTGACCGATGAGGATATTGCGGCTTTGGAATCAAGAATTGATCAGGTGAAAAAGGATGCGGTGGTGGAGAAATTTAATCTTGGAATTATTCCTTTCCGCGATACGGATGATAATGAATGGTACACGGCTTATGTTGCCCAGGTTGCCAAAAATGGGATTGTAAACGGCAAAAGCGACGCACAGGGAAATCCAACCGGTTTCTTTGATCCCGGCGCCAATGTGACTATCGCTGAAATGCTGAAAATGTCCCTTGAGGCTGCCGGAGTCGGCCAGGCGCCAGGAGTTCCTGCGCTTAGGCAGGCTGGAAATCATTGGGCGGTCGGCTATGTGAAACGCGCCGAGGAGCTTGGTCTGGACATCGTAAAAGGACTTGATAATCTTGATCGTTATGCAACCCGCGCTGAAATCGTAAAGACGGCTTTGCAGGCAAAAGGAATAGTGCCAAATACTGCAAGCGGATCACCTTATGCCGATGTACCTGACAGCCATCCAGCATCAGCTTATATAGTCGAAGCAACATCACTTGGAATTGTGAAAGGTGATAGTAACGGCCAGACATTCCGTCCGGATGCCACTGTAAACCGTGCTGAAACGGCAAAGATTGTAAATAATCTGGCGGAGATAACCAGATAAAGAGATTCCAAAAAATTCTTAAAAAGGCCTCATTCACTGGGGCCTTTTTTGATGCTATGCCGAAACAACTGCAAAACCGAATTGACCATTACCGTTTAACTGTAGGCCATTTTCCCTCAGAGTAGTTCTGATTTCCGGGATTCTTGTCAGTATCAGTTCCTTTCTATATCCAGTTTCTTTTGCGAGATCGTCAAGGTTTATGTTTGGGTTTTCGGCAATTGCTTTGGCTATCTTATAGTCAAAATTTACCTGGAAGGAACATGATCCGAGCCTTTCAATTCTTACTAACTGGGCTTTCGCCATTTCTGTCTTTCTCTGAGCAGTACCTTTTCTGACAGTGCCTGGTTCGATTTGTCCCAGACACAGTTTTAATTGTAAAAGCCTTAAAATATTTTCTTGAGGAGCTGGTACCCTTGTAAGTCTGCTGGTTAACATCATCTGCATGTAACTCTTTTCTATTTTAAGAAAAATTATATCGCCAATTTCAGCTTCTGTGACTTTAAACTTATCCTGGATATATCTTATATTGGCGGCGGTTGTTGTTATTGCAACAATCTTGCCATTCAGCTTGGACAGTTTTGTTCTTGTTAAGATAATTTCTTCTGTTATTTGAATGTCCAAAGGAGGTGCTTTTTCATCATCATCGTCGTTATCATCATCTTTGCCGTCATCGTCTTCATCTTCATCACTTTCAGCACTTTCAGCACTTTCAGCACCTTCATCCTCATCTATTTCTACTTCTTCTTCACTCTCATCGTCATCATTATCATCTTCATCCATTTCTTCTTCACCCTCATCATCGTCATCATCCACCCCCACACCCACCTTCTCTCCTGTTGATGATGGCAATTCTACGGCATCACGCAGGCACTGTTCCAGGTTCTGAGGCAATCCATCCAGGCCGCTGAAATTTTCAAATGCAGCCGCCTCTTTATCCAATTCTTCAATTTCCGACTGCAATTTACCGATTTTTATTTTCAATTCTTCTTCTCTTTTGCGGAATTCCAGCACCTCTAAAAATTCCGGCAGGGCATCTTTCTTGTGCTGCAAAATACTATTTTTATATTTCGACCTAATACTTTTTGGCGGACGACTTCCCTTCGTATCATCTTCGGACATGCCGGCGATTCCAGTACAGATTTGTTTATAATTTTCCTCTATTTCATCGAGTCTTGTTTTCCATGTTTTGAATTCAGGATTTGTCTCCAACTGTTTTACTTTAGCATCTATTTCGGAAATTTTGCTCAGCATTTCTCCAATAGCCTGAATAGCATAACCGCGTTTGCATTTTAGATTGTGAACATGTCTGGCAACTGCATTTTTGAGATGCCTTACTGCGGTAAAAACATCTCTGCGGCTGATGCCGGAGTTAAGCAAAACATATGGTGTCAGATTGTCCCTATGTTCTTTTCCCCTGGCAACTTCCCAGAATCTTCGCGAGTATTTTACCTCAACTTTTTGACCGCAATGAATTTCTATTTCCCGACTTAGAAACCGCAGGCAACAATTGTAGGCAAAACTTCTTTGCTCTGGATCATCGGAAAACTGTTCGAAAATTTTTCTTATTTTACTGCCGATTGCGACAAACCCGGCCTTGGCCGCTTTGTCGAATGTGAAACTGTCTTTGTTTTGCAGCACAAAATTTAGAAAGGCTATATACTCTTCTCTTCTGCCTAATCTCAACATCAATTCTATGTAAAATTTCATGTATTTTACTATTGATGAGATATTTGGATCATCTAGACGAGAAGAATCTATTTCCGGACATTCGGCTATTTTTGACCTGATTGGCAAACATATCGCGGAATCAATATCCACTCTTTTTGAATCTACATTGATATCGATGTCCACTTTTGACAGCGCATCTTTAATTTCCCGTATAATGCCGGTGAAAATGCCATCGTCAATCCATGGCGGACGTATGAGAGAATTTGTTATTCCAAGCAGTAAATCATTGGTGATTCTGGCTTGAATTGGTCTGATCATTGGAGAAGGAAGCTAACACCGGAAGATTATAAAGTCAATTTCTAAAATTTCTCAGCAGTTTATTGATATCTTCTTTTTTGTCGATAGCGTTAATGATCCTTGATCCTACCACTGCAATTTCAGCATATTTATGCACGGCTTGCACATGCTCTTTTTTTGATATTCCAAAGCCGACCGCCAGGGGGATTTTAAAATATTTTCTTGCGGTTTTTAAATATTTCGCAAGCTTCGGATTTAAACTTTTACTCTGGCCGGTAGTGCCATATCTTGAAACGCAATACACAAAACCACGCGCATATTTTGAAAGTTTTTTTAACCGTCCAACCGTTGTAAGCGGAGAAATAATTTGAATCGGATTCAGTCCGTATTTTTTACATGCGGCAAGATAATGTTCGTTTTTTTCTTCATAAATCGGCATGTCCGGCACTATCAATCCATAGCAGCCGCAAGCCTTAACTTTCTTGCAGAATTTTTCAACTCCATGTTTATAAATCACGTTGAAATAAGTCATAAACAACAACTGCGCCTGCGGAAAAATTTTATGAATTTTTTCCATAAGTTCAAAACAGTCTTTTAATTTTACTCCATTTCTCAGCGCCACATCATTCGCGCGCATGATCGTAGGCCCATCGGCCACCGGATCGGAAAACGGGATTTGTATTTCCAAAAAGTCCACTCCGCATTCAAGCATTTTTATGGCAATATTTTCGCTCTCTTTTAGAGTCGGATAGCCGGCAACAATATGTGTCATCAATTTATTTTGCATATTCCTTTACGATAAAATAATCCTTGTCGCCGCGCCCAGAACAATTAAAAACAATTTTTTTATCTCTGCCAAGTTTTGGAGCAAGCTTTATAACTTCCGCTACAGCATGGGAAGATTCCAATGCCGCAAAAATTCCTTCGCTCTTCGCCAGCAGTTCATACGCTTCCAATACTTCCTTATCCAGCGCATAGGTGAATTTAATTCTGCCGATGTCATGCAGGTAGGCCATCTGCGGTCCCACGCCTGAATAATCCAGTCCCGCGGAAATACTGTGCGTCTCCCGAATCTGCCCCTCTTCATTTTGCAGAAAATATGATTTAAATCCCTCCACGACTCCAACACTGCCGCCTTGAAAACGCGCCGCATGCTGGTTGCCATTTACGCCATTGCCGCCGGCCTCCACGGCAATCATCCTTACATGCGGATGATCCAAAAAGTTATAAAAAAGCCCGATTGCATTGCTGCCGCCGCCTACGCACGCCACCAGATAATCCGGCATACCATCAAGCTGTTTTGCCACTTCTTCTCCGATAATTTTTTGAAAAAAAGTATTCATCACAGGGTATGGATGAGGCCCGCAGACAGTGCCCAAAAGATAGTGCGTATTTACGGGATCGCCTATCAAATCACGCAACGCCGCATTGATAGCATCCCTCAAAATCTGCCCGCCATTTTTTACCGATACCACCTCCGCGCCCAGTTTTTTCATCCAGAAAACATTCGGTTTTTGTCTTTCCATGTCCTTTGCTCCCATATAAATTCTGCATTTCATGCCAAGTTTTGCCGCGACTGTTGCTGTCGCCAATCCATGCTGTCCGGCCCCGGTTTCCGCGATAATTCTTGTTTTCCCCATTTTTTTAGCCAGCAAACCCTGTCCCAGACAATGGTTTATTTTATGTGCGCCGGTGTGATTAAGTCCTTCATTTTTAAGATAAATTTTTGCGCCGCCGAGTTTTTTAGTCAGATTCTCACAGAAATACAGGGGGGTGGGACGGCCGGAGTATGTCTCATATAATTGCTTTAGAGAAGCCAAAAAATCATCATCATGGATTGCTTCAAAAAATACTTCTGTCAAATCCTCCATGACCGGTATCAGCATTTCCGGTAAATACCGTCCGCCATATTGTCCAAAATGGCCATCCTTATTTAGCAGATACTTTTTAAGTGATTTCATGTGTTTGTCATGGTTAGGAGATTTTTGCCGCGCAAAAATCCTTTTCCATTCATGTCGATAGCTTTCATCAGAGATGTCCCCACAAGCACGGCATTAACCCGTTTGTCCAGTCTCTCCACGTCTTCCCTGGAATTGATTCCGCTTTCCGAAATTATTAGAATATTTCGCGGACATTTTTTCGCAAGCCGGTTGGTCACATTCAGATCCACGGAAAAATCCCTCAGATTTCTATTGTTAATTCCAATAATTTTTGCGCCGGATTTGACCGCGGTTTTTAATTCGTTTTCATTGTGGATTTCTACTACGACATCCATGCCAAGATTAGCAGCTACGCGGATGAAATTATGAATTTTCCCTTCATCCAGAATGCCGACAATCAGCAGGATTGCATCTGCGCCGTATTCCCGCGCTTTATGAATCTGCCATTCTTCCATGATAAAATCCTTGCACAGAATTGGAGTATGCCTTGTCGCCGCCCTGGCCTGTTTCATGTAGTCAAAAGAACCTTCAAAATATTTTTCATCTGTCACCACGGATATCGCGCCGGCTCCGCTTTTTTCATAAATCCTGGCGATTTTTGCCGCATCAAAATCTCCCTCGAAAATTTTCCCCGCGCTCGGCGAGGACTTTTTGATCTCAGCAATGACAGCAATACCTTTTCCGGAAACAGCTTCGCTGAAATTTCTGTCGGACTTCTTGAGGATTTTGCTTGCGGCAATTTCTTCCAGAATATTTTTTCCGTTTTTTGCCTGCAGGTAGCCCTCTTTAAGGTTATCAACTTTTCCGGCAAGTCTTAATGCCATGGCGCAATTTACATAAACGAGATCGGCATGTCTGCTTGTGCATTTCCCTTCGATGATTTCTTTTGCAATTCTAACATTGAAATCGGCGGATCCTCCGGCAATTTTTTTGAATGAACATTTTTTTATTCCAAAATCTTCCGGTTCCAGAAAATATTTTTTGAGCTTTCCATTGTGCAGCTCCACTACTTTTGTTTTTCCAGTCAGCGTTATTTCGTCAAGACCGTCATCGCCGCAAACGATTATCACATGCTCTTTGCCCATCAGTTTGCAGGCCTCGGCGATCAATTCCATTTGATCTCTAAAACCAGTGCCGATGATCTGCTTTTTCACTTTTGCCGGATTTAAAAGCGGCCCCAGAATATTAAAAATTGTCGGCTTTCCAACCTGCTTTCTGGCCTCGGCAAAATATTTCATAACCGGATGAAAATTACGCGCAAAAATAAACGCAAGGCCGTTTAATTTGTAATCATTCTCCAATTGTTCCGGACTTTTATTTATATCAATGTCCAATTTCTCCAGCAGGTCAAAACTGCCAAAACGTCCGCTGGCAGCCATATTTCCATGTTTTGCGATACCAACTCCCAGCTCAGCAAGTATAAACGCTGCAATGGTGGAAGTATTGATCCGCGCCAGCCCGGATCCTCCAGTACCGCAAATATCAATTGCATCCGGCATGTCCAGGGTAATCATTTTGGCGGTCATAAAATCTGCAAATGCTTTTAAATCGGCCGGTTTTATTTTTTCAATCGTATAATTCCCCAAAAATTTTATTTGCTCATTTAGCGGTAATTTCCCGTCAACGGTATCCTGCAGAAATTTTTCAACACTTGATTTTGGCGCATATTTTCCCACGACATTCTTTATAAGCTTCATTCCCTGTCCGCGCTTCATTGTCAGGACGGATTCAGGATGAAATTGCACCGATTCAATCGGCAAAGTTTTGTGCATGACCGCCATCACCAGCCCGTCTGTTTTTGCCGTAATTTCAAAGCATTTTGGCGTTTTTTTTGCACACAGGGAATGATAGCGTCCGGCCAAAAAATTCTGATCCAATCCGGCAAAAATCCCTTTTTTATTATGCTTTATCGGGCTGCTTTTTCCATGCACCGGCTTCACAAATTTCAGGCTCCCGCCAAAATATTCAATCAATGCTTCATGTCCAAGGCACACCCCAAAAATCGGATATTTGAGATGATAACGGTCAATGAGTTTCATCATATTCCCCGCATTTTTTGGAATCGAAGGGCCGGGGGACAGCACGATCAAATCCGGCGCAATTTCATCCACCACATCTATATTTACATCATTTCTGTAAACACGCACATCGCAGCCAAGCTGCGCAAAATAATCAACAAGATTAAATGTAAACGAATCAAAATTGTCTAACAGGAAAATTTTCATTCTTTTATGGTTGTTAGAAACGCCTCCGCTTTATTTATTGTTTCCATATACTCCTTTTCAGGCTCCGAATCATACAGCAAAGTTGCTCCTACCCTAAAGGTAAAATGGCCATCCTTAATATGCGCCGTCCGTATTATAATTCCCGTATCCATATCGCCCGAAAAAGTAAGATAACCGATCGCGCCACCATAATATCCCCGCCGTGATTTTTCATTTTTTTCTATTTGCGTCATTGCGGCGATTTTTGGAGCGCCTGTGAGCGTACCGGCATTCATGCAGGCAATAAGCGCATCCAGAGCCGTGAAATTTTTTCGTAATTGACCGCTCAGATGCGCAACCGTGTGCATCACTTTTGAATACTTCTCCACAAAGCGATAATCGCCGACCCTGATTCCCGGCTCGCAAATCCGCGCAAGATCATTTCTTCCAAGATCGATCAGCATATCGAGTTCGGCCCTTTCTTTTTCACTCTTAAGAAGATCAAGCATGTTTTCATGATCCTCAATCGGATCATTTCCGCGCCTGGCTGTGCCGGAAATCGGCCTTAAATGAACGGTATTATTTTCACACCGCACCATCATCTCCGGCGAAGCTCCTATCAATTGTTCATCGCCAAAATCAAAATAAAACAGGTATGGCGAAGGATTTATGTTGCTGTATTTTTTATATAGTTCAAAGGAATCACCATGGAATTCCCCACTCAAAGTATTGGAATATACGATCTCGTAAAGTTCCCCTTGCTTGGCCAGTTTCCGGGCATTTTCCACAAGTTTTTTATATTTTTGCTCGCTGAATTCAAACTTATCATCGCTGATTTTAAAATGATTATACCGGTGATCATGCCCGATTTTTTTTGCAATAAAATTGCAGGCCTTCTCCGCCTCGCTTAACGTCCTCCTGTACGCGGTGATCTCCGCACGATCTTTTAAATGATCAAAGAATATAAAGCTGTCGAACAAAAACAGCCTGAAATCATCAACGCCATTTTCCGGAAGGACATCGGGAATATCCTCAAATAGCCTTATGAAATCATATGAAAAAGCCCCGTATAGGCCGATCAACTCTCTTTCATTCATTTTAAACCGGCTGAGAAATTGTCTTATTGCTTCGGCTATATTTCTCCGTTTTGTTCGTTCGGTTTCTTTATTTGAGGCTTTCAATTTTTTTATTGTGCCTTCAATTTTATTCCCATTTTTTTTCACGCTATCGCAAAAATCAAAATGGCCAAACTCATTCAGGAATTTTCTTCCTCTTTCATTCAAAAGCCTGGCGGAAAAGTGATCATTTTTCCCGCGCAATTCCATAATCGGGTCGATTCCTATCAGGCTCAACCTGCCGTAAATATAAGAGATGTCTTTTGATTCAAACAGAAACCCAGGCGATGTCCTCACCTCTGAAAAAATACCGGCGGCACCGGTGCAATCAATTTTTTTTGAGAATTTTTCTAAAACCATCTTCTCCATATTTAAGTTCCCGGGAACCGCGGCTGACTGTGCCCATGCTGACGCCCAGCTTTTTGGCCACATCTCTTTGCGGAACACCGTTATTAAGCAGTTTTACGATCTGCAGCCTCTTGGAAATTTCTTCCAGCTCTGCCGGCGTAAGGATATTGCTGAGAAATGACATCGCCAGTTTCACATCTTTTATGGATGTAATTGTCTCAGCCAGCTCGCGAATATATTTGTCGTTCATACGTTCTATCTTAATAGTACATCGATACATTAGTATAATAGCAGGATAAAATCAATAGATTTTTTTGCAATACGGAAAAATCACTCTTGCATGAAATGGATTGGAGTCCTACTATGCGGCTATGGATATCTTTAAAAAAATAGTCATCATCGGATTGCTCGTTTTAGTGTTCCTGTTTGGCACGCTTACGATATTGTCAGCTTGGGGAGTGGTCAGCGATGACCTCGGCGAAAAATCCGGCGCGACCCTTGCCATAATTTTACTGCTGGCTCTTACCACCGGTATCTGCGTGCGCGTCATAGTTAACAAAGACTACAAGTCCCAGAGATAAGCTACGCTTACGCACGCATAAGCCACGCACGCCAAAACTCATGCTCAAGACGGCGTTTTTGCGAAGCAAAAATATCCACAGAACTGCTCAAAATTGTTATTTTACAAGGAAGCAAGTCGTTTTTGTTTGAGCCGTACTTATTGGTACGGCGAAAGCAAAAACCGACGTAGTTGACGCCGTAAAATACAATTTTCAGCGGTTCTACTGTAAATTTTTCAGATACTTTACAGCCGCCTCTTTCTGCGGATCTTTCTTCTCCTGAATATCTTTTTCATTTATTTCCACGACAATATCCGGCGTCAGTCCTATCTTGTCTATATCTCTTCCTTCTGGAGTCAGCCATTTGGCTATAGTAAGCCTTATACTGGAACCGTCGGTAAATGATTCCACCTCCTGCACGGTGCCTTTTCCAAAGCTCATAGCCCCCAAAATTATTCCTCTCTTATGATCCTGCACGGCGCCCGCCAAAATTTCCGAAGCCGATGCGCTGCTCTCGTTCACGATCACCACAAGGGGAACATTCAACAATTTGGTATTTCCATTCGTATACATGATTTCATCTTCTTTCCCCCTTTCTCTTAAAGCGACAGCCTTTGTATCTGCCGGCAGCAGGTATGACAAAAGCTCCACGGCGATGTCAAGATATCCGCCTCCGTTATAACGCAGATCAACTATCAATCCCTTTGGCTCATTCAAAACAAGCTCCGAAATCGCTTTTCCAAATTCCTGATTGGTAGTGTCGTTAAATTGATTTACGCTCAGGTAGACAATATCCCCGTCAAGTTTTTCCATGGTAACGCTTTCAATTGTGATGCTGTCGCGCACAATTGTAACTTCAAATGGTATGTCGAGATTTTCACGGACAACAGTAAGGGTTACAGGAGTGCCTTTTGGTCCTCTGATTTTCATAATCGCATCAATCAGAGTCATTTCCGAAGCAAGATTGTCGTCAATTTTATAAATAATATCTCCCGCAAGTAAACCCGCTTTCTCCGCCGGACTTTGTCTCAACGGCGAAACAATCACCAGATTCTTGTGTTCAACGGTGAGCTCCGCTCCGATACCCTCCAGCTTGCCGTCAAGACTGGCGTTAAACTCCTTGCTCTCATCGGGCGTCATAAAAACCGTATATGGATCTTCCAGAGAATTGACCATGCCGGCAATGGCTCCATAAACCATTTTTTGAGAATCGATTGCCTCCTCATGCACATATTTGTCTTCAATTTCCTTCCACACAGTCCAGAATAATTCCAGATCCACATTTTCTGTCTGATCGCTCAAAACGGGCTCATCATCCACCGCCTTATTTTCATCAAACACATCCAGATAATTTGCCTGCCAACCGAGCAAAAATGAAAACACAGCCGCCACTATATAGCCGTATATATATTTATTTTTTTCCCGACTTTTTCCAAGACCGCGTTCAATCATCTAAAAAAATTAATTTATGAATTCAAGGATGCTTTTTATATTTAAGGCTTTTCCCGTTTGATCGTCAACTTCGACAATAACGGCGGAAAACTCCATTTTACCTTCAGTTTCAGGGTCATGGCGTCCGGGAAGCTGTGTCAAAAACTGCTCGACAATCGGCCCCTTTTTCAGTCCAATCATGGAATTCAGCGGGCCGGTCATGCCAACATCGCTGATAAAAGCCGTGCCGCCATCAAATATTCTGGCATCGTTTGTCTGCACATGGGTATGCGTTCCGACAACTGCGCTCACCCTGCCATCAAGATAAAAAGCCAAAGCATGCTTCTCTGAAGTGGCTTCTGCATGAAAGTCTACAAAAACAGCCGCCGGTTTTTCATCGGAAATTTCTTTTAGAATTTTATCTGCAATTCTCAACGGATCATCAAAATGCCCATGCATAAAAACCCGCCCGATCAGGCTTATCACAGCGACTTTTTTTGTGCCAA
>JACPLZ010000021.1 GCA_016186245.1 Candidatus Peregrinibacteria bacterium
TCACCTCTTGTCGGCGTATATTCTCTGATATGTCTCCTCGAGCTTCATCATTTTCGTTCAAATTCTGAAAATTTTGTTGCGATCGGGAGTTTTTCAGCATGTCCCTTATACTACTTTGTTCAAAATATCCGACACAAAATTCAATCCGGCGAAGAAGAGGATTGTTGATATTATGACTGTGCCTAAAATGCTCCAGGCGATGAGGCGGAGCGAAGGGCTTTTTTTGAAATAATAAAGTATTGCGGCGACTATTCCGATGTTAAAAAGTGTGCCAACCCAGAGACCGGTTTCTTTTAAGTAGTGAAGAGAAAAAGCAAAGATCAGGCTGGTAATGAAAATGCCGAAAATGATCAGGACTATTTTGTTGACGAGAGGTGTTTTGATCGGATTTTCCATGAATGAACGATGGTCAGTTCTAACTGTTGAAGTATTCTACTGCATTTCGGAAAATTTTTAAACCGTCGCCTTCTTTTGGTAGTGGTTTGTTTTCGCGGATCAATTTTTCTTTTTTTAATTCCCAGCCGTCTTCGTTTTCAAAAGAAAAAAATCTTTCCGGATGCGGCATCATGCCAAAAATACGGCCTGTTGGATCGCATATTCCGGCGATGTCCTCCATCGCTCCATTTGGATTTATTGGGAATTTCCGGTCGGCCGGTGAGCCGTTTTCGTTGACGTATTTAAAAGCTATCTGGTCATGCTGTTTCATTTTTTTCAGCATTTCCGGCGGCGCGTAAAAATTTCCTTCGCCGTGGGCGATCGGCAGATGGATCAAGTTTATGTCGCGGGTCCAGATGCATTTTTGGGAAGTGTTTTTCAGCCATACCCAGCGGCATTCCAGGCGGGCGGTGTTGTTGTGCATCAGGACTCCCGGGAGTAATCCAATATTTGTGAGAATCTGAAAGCCGTTACAGATGCCGATGACCAATCTGTCTTTGGCAATGAATTTTAATATTTCATTTTGAATGTTGTTTTTGATTTTGTTGGCAAGGGCGTTGCCGGAGCCTGTGTCATCTCCATAAGCAAAGCCTCCGGGGAAAGCCAAAATCTGATAGTTGTTTATTTTTTTGGGATTGCCGATTAAGTCGTTGATGTGGACTATTTCCGCGGCGGCACCGGCTTTCTCAAAACTTTTGGCGGTTTCTTCCTCGCTGTTGATGCCGTAGCCGGTGATGACGATGACTTTGGGTTTTACCATGATGAGAATGTTTTTCGGTAATGTTGGTTAAGTGTGGCTATATTTGTTGATATAATGCCCTTTATTATGAAATTCTGGTCGTTGGTTATTTTGCCGATTAATTGTAATGGCAAACCTTTAAAAAGTTTTTCAAATTCTTTCTGATTTTTTGGATCGATGGTTACAATGAATCTGGATTGTGATTCTGAAAAAAGAAAAAAATCTTTGCGGAATGGAATTTTGCCAAAATCAATTTCCATTCCCAGCTGTCCGGCGATGGCTTTTTTTGCAAGCGTTACTGCCAGTCCGCCGATGGCCGGGCTTAATGCTGAGGCGATAAATCGTTTATCTATCGCTTTTTCCAGTTGTCTATAAATTGTGATTGCCAGCTCTGCGTCTACCTGCGGCACGGAATTTCCAATAAAATTTTGATGGGCGATGTACTCGCTTCCTCCCAGTTCTTCTTTTGTTTCTCCAATTAAATAAATCAGATCGCCGGAAAATTTTGGATCAAGCGAAACTGCTTTAGTGATATCTCCTATGACTCCGATTGAGGAAATCAGCAAAGTCGGCGGAGCTGAAATTTTGATGGCTTTTCCCTTTTCGTCAAATCCGTGGAAGTCGTTAAACATCGAATCTTTGCCGGAAATGTATGGTGTGCCATATCTGGTTGCGTAGTCGTAGCAGGCTTTGGTTGCGGCTTTTAATTGTCCTAATCGCTCCGGTTCGTTTGGGCTGCACCAGCAAAAATTGTCCATCAATGCGAGGTGATCGAGTGTGCCTCCTGCGGCGATTATATTTCTTATGGCTGTATCGATGGCGCAGGCGGCCATGTGATAAGTATCTATAAATGAGTAGGCTGGATTGATTCCCTGGGAAAGAATTATTCCTTTTTTGCTATCTGGAAATGGCTTTGTGATTGAGGTATTTGCGTTTACTTTTCCTTTGCCCTGCAGCGGTTGCAGGACTACTCCGCCCTGGACGTTGTGATCGTATTGGCGGGAAATAAATTCATAGCTGGCGATGTTTGGACGCTGGAGAATTTCGAGGAGTGTTTGAGTAAGGTTTGATGGTTCGACGATGCGGGAGGGGAAGGTGAGGGGAAGGGATTTTTGCGGAGCAAAAATCTGTAGTTTCTTTTTTGGAAGTCCATTGTGTAAAAAATCCATTTCCATGTCCATAACTGTTGTGTTCTCATATTTTACTATGCAGCGTTTATTCTTTGTAAATTCTCCGATAACTGTGCTTTCGACTCCGCGTTTTTCCATCAGTTTTTGGAATTCTTTTAATTTTTTGGGCGGCACTGCCAGTGTCATTCTTTCTTGAGATTCGCTGAGCCAGATTTTCCATGGCTCGAGGTTCGGATATTTTAAAGGCATTTTTTCCAGCTCTACAACGCATCCTCCCGATTCTTTGGCCATTTCTGCCACAGAGCAGGAAATTCCTCCGGCTCCGCAATCGGTGATGGAATTGTATAATTCTTTATCGCGGGCTTCTTTTACAATAGCGTCGGAAAGTTTTTTTTGGGTAATCGGATCGCCGATTTGCACTGCTGTAGCCGGACTGCTGGTGGTCATTGCTTCGGATGAAAAAGTTGCTCCATGGATGCCATCCTGGCCGGTGCGTCCGCCGACGATTACTATTTTGTCTCCCGGTTTTGCTCTTTTTTTCCAGCCTGGTTTGTTGTGGATTTTTCTTGGAATCAGTCCGATTGTTCCTGCGAAAACAAGCGGTTTGCCTTTATAATCTTTATGAAAATGAATAAATCCCTGCGGAGTTGGGATGCCGCTTTGGTTGCCGCCGGCGTTGACGCCTTCTATCACTCCTTCCAGAATTCTTTTTGGACTTAGAGCTTTGATTTTTAATTTTTGGTCGCGATAAATTGTCTCTTCATCATCCGGCAATCCTACGCAAAAGCCATATCTGTTGATTATAGGTTTTGCGCCTTTGCCAAAGCCTATGCAGTCGCGGTTGACGCCAACAATGCCGGTAATTGATCCGCCGAATGGATCCAGCGCGGACGGGCTGTTATGAGTTTCGACCTTATCTGTGATTACCCAATCTTTGTCGAATAAAATACCGCCGGAGTTGTCTTTAAAAACGGATATGCAGAAGTCGTTTTTGCCTTTGGCTTTGCGGATTTCTTCTGTGGCTTTTTTTATATAGCCTTTGTAGAGTCCTTCTTTGATGTTGTCAATTTCTGCGGCAAATATGGTATGCTTGCAGTGTTCGGACCAGGTTTGCGCCAATGATTCCAGCTCGATGTCGGTGGGATTCCGCTTCTTTTTTTTATAATATTTCTGAATTGTATGAAGGTAATCCAGGCTTAGGGCGAGCGGCCCGCGGCGTGTGCCGTATTTATCGGGGATTCCTTCTTTGCCAAGTTTTGCCAATTCTTCATCTGAAATATTGAGATCTATTTCACTGATTTTTTTTGGCGGTTTAAGCCTTACTTTTGGGACGATGATGTCCATGCCTTTTTCTGTCGCAAATTCTTCATGGCTTTTGATGTGCGCGCGTTGAATAAGGGGATTGCTTAAATTGCCGGCAATTTTTTCAACGATTTCTTTTTTTAGTTTTCCTTTGAGAAAAATCAATGTGGAAGTGTGGATGGATTCTTCGTTTTTTAACTTTTTTTTGAAAAAATCCTCGATTGTTTCTTTTGCTGTGGTGGCGATGTTGTCTGTTACTCCGGGAAGGAAGCCAATTTCCAGGGCAAAATCGAAGTCTGTATTTTTAGTGTAATTGTCGGTAAGGCAGGTTTGGGTGATTGGATTTGCCAGCAGGCCGGCGATTTTTTGAAGATTGTGATTGGTGAAATCTTTATTGATCGTATAGACTTCGACAACTTTCGCGGCTTCCACCATGAAACCGCGGGCGCGGAGTCTTTGTTGCATGACAGCAGATTTTGTGTCGTTGACAATGGTGAAAATTTCAATGCGGTGTGCCATTTGAATTGAATGATAAGCCGGGTTTTAGGATAGCAGGAAATTGGAAAAAGTTACAACTTAATTGTATTCGTTATGACTGGTGGCACTTTTTGTATTTTTTTCCGCTGCCGCAGGGGCATGGGTCGTTGCGGCCGACTTTTGGGATTTTGGCGGCCTGTGATTTTGGAGATACTTTTACGATGACAGGATTGTCTGAATTTCCCGACAGGTTCGATTCTATCTGGTCCTCATTTGTGCTGATCACTTTTGGTGCAGAGGTGGCCATTATGACGCGGGGAGCTGCTTTTTCGAGATCTATTTTAAATAATGTGTTAACGGTGTTGCTTTGAATTGTGGCCAGCATTTCAGTAAACATGCGATAGCCTTCCGACTTGTATTCCACCAATGGATCTTTCTGGGCGTACCCGCTAAAGGCCACGTTTTCGCGCAGGCGGCTCATGGCGTCAATGTGCTCCATCCATAAAACATCGTTTGCGCGGAGATAAACGGCTTTTTCGATATTGCGCATAATTTTGGTGTCCGGCAGCGATTCCTCGCGTTTTTTGTAGATATCAAAAAGATAATTTTTGAGCAGCTCAATCAGTTTTTGCTGGTCTTTGATTGTTTCCAGATTTTCCAATTTCAAATTTTTATCTGCGTGAATGGCTGAAATATTTTCATGAATTTCTTTAAAATTCCATTCCCCGGTGCGACGGGCTTCCGTGTGGTTTAGAACGATATTTGCCACAACTTCACCGATCATTTCTTTTATGTCTTTGCTCAAATCTTCTTTCTGTAAAAACTTCTGGCGGCGTTTATAAATCACATTTCGATGAATATTCATCACATCATCATATTCGACAAGGTGCTTTCTTATATCGAAATTGCGGCCTTCCACTTTTTTCTGCGCGCTCTCAATCGACCGGCTGATTAAACCGTTTTCGATTGGCATGTCTTCCGGCACTTTCAAAGTATCCATCATTTGTTTGATCCGTTCGCCTCCAAATAACCTCATCAATTCATCGTCCATGGATACGAAAAACTGGCTTGCTCCAGGATCTCCCTGGCGTCCGCTGCGTCCGCGCAACTGATTGTCGATACGGCGGGCTTCATGGCGCTCTGTGCCAACGACGTAAAGTCCTCCAAGTTCTGTTACGCCATCTCCCAGTTTGATATCGGTGCCGCGTCCGGCCATGTTGGTGGCGATGGTTACAGCGCCTTTTTGCCCCGCCTGTGCCACTATTTCCGCTTCTCTTTCATGATGTTTGGCGTTGAGGACATTGTGGGGTATGCCTTCCATTTGCAGCAGCCTGCTTAAAATTTCCGATTTTTCCACGGAAACAGTGCCGACCAGCGCGGGCTGGCCTTTTTGATGAAGTTCTTTTACCAGCGCTACTACTGCGAGAAATTTGCCTTTATGGTTTTTGTAGATGGTATCGTTTCTATCCTGTCTTGTTACCGGACGGTGAGTCGGAATTACAATCGTATCCAGTCCATAAATCTGATAAAACTCTTCCGCTTCCGTGAGCGCCGTACCTGTCATGCCGGCTAGTTTTTCAAACAGACGAAAATAATTCTGGAAGGAAACGGTTGCGAGTGTGCGTGATTCCCGTTTTACTTCCACATTTTCTTTGGCTTCGATTGCCTGATGCAGACCGTGGGAATATCTGCGTCCGGGCATAAGGCGTCCAGTAAATTCATCAATAATGATTATTTCTCCGTCCTGGATCATGTAGTCCACGTCGGTTTTATAGCAGGTGTGTGCGCGGAGAGCCTGTTCTATATGATGTACCTCTTCAAATCCCGCTTCGGTATAAATATTTTCCATGCCGAGAAGTTCTTCCATTTTTGCAATTCCGATTTCGGTCAAAGTGGCGGTTTTGGCTTTTTCATCAATATTGTAATGGGTATTTTCCTGTAATTGGGATATCAGATTTGCATATTGTTTGTATTTGGCGGTTGATTCTTCCGCCGGAGCGGAAATGATCAGCGGGGTGCGCGCTTCGTCAATAAGGATGGAGTCGACTTCATCAACGATCGCATAAAAAAGCTCTCTTTGAACTATATTCTGCGTATCTGTGGCCATGTTGTCGCGCAGATAGTCGAAGCCAAATTCGTTATTTGTTCCATAGGTGATATCGCAGTTGTAAGCCTGTTTTTTTTCTTCTTCCTGCATGCCGTGCACGCTTACGCCGACGGAAAGACCGAGATAGTTGTAAAGTCCGCCCATCCATTCGGCGTCGCGGTGGGCGAGATAATCATTTACTGTGACTATAAAAACTCCCTTTTCAGTCAGCGCATTGAGGTATGTCGGCATCGTGCAGACAAGTGTTTTACCTTCACCTGTTTTCATTTCGGAAATATTTCCCTGATGAAGAACGATGCCTCCGATCAGCTGGACGTCGTATGGGATCATGTCCCATTTTGTTTCTTTTCCGCGGACTTCCCAGCTTTTATTCATTAGATGGCGGCAGGCTGTTTTTACCAGCGCAAAGGCTTCCGGAAGGATGCTGTCGAGGGATTCGCCGTTTTTTATTCTTTCTTTGAATTCTGAAGTTTTGGCGAGAACGGCGTTTTGGTCGGTGACTGTTTGCCTATATTCTTCTTCTATTTTGTTGATCTGCAAAACGAGCGGTTGTATTTTTCTGACAACTTTTTCGTTGCGGTTGCCGAGCAGTTTTTGGAGAAGTTTGCGGATCATGGTCGCTATCTTATTCCTGATATCCCCTTAAGACAATATAGAGGGTTTTAAGAATGATTTTTATATCCAGCCAGATGGACCAGTTTTCGATGTAAAAGCGGTCCAGTTTTACTTCTTCCTCAAAAGAAAGGCCACTTCTGCCGCTGATTTGAGGCAATCCGGAAAGCCCCGGTTTGATTGTGAGCACAAAACGGTGGTGTTGCTGATATTTTTCCACTTCTTCAGGAAGATGGGGGCGGGGACCGACAAGGCTCATGTTTCCAAGAAATATATTCCAAAGTTGAGGCAGCTCGTCTATGGAAGATCGGCGAAGAAATTTGCCGACTCTTGTGATACGCGGATCATTTTTTATTTTCATCAGCGGCCCGTCGCTGCGGAGATTGTTGTCAGCCAATTTTGCGCGGAGATCGTGAGTGTTGTGGTGCATTGAACGGAATTTGTAGAATTTGAACAGTCTGCCATGCTGTCCGACTCGCACCGCCGGAGTGTCATTATCAAGTTTTGAAAAAAGCACCGGTCCGCGCGAATCAATTTTTATTGCTATGGCAGTCAGTAAAAGAACCGGGGAAAGGATGATCATTCCCAAAGTTGAACCGATGATGTCTACCGTCCGTTTGTATACTTTGCCCCAGCCGTCGAGAGGGGTTGGTTTCAGGCTGATGATGGGGATGCCGCTGATTGTTTCGATCTCGATATTTGTCCGTCTTACATCCAGCAGGTCGGGTATGAAACGGTAATTTATGTGATTGAGTTCGCAAAATTCCAGGATGTCTTCGTTTTGTGTTTCTGTCAGATCCGATTTTGTCTGAATGACTTCGTCCGGTTTTATTCTTTTGAGGATTTCCGGAAAATTGCTGATCGGACCGAGATGTTTGATTGTGTTTTCATTGTCGTTGGCTATCAAACCGAGAATTTTGTAATGAATGTTATGCTCGAGATAATTGTATATTTCTTTGGTGATGGAGTTGTTTCCGATGATTGCGAGACGGCGGCGGCCGATGCCTTTTTTAAGAAGAATAAATTGTATGAATTTTATCAATGTTCTGCCAAGGATTATGAAAAAAAGAGTGAGAATCCCGCTGTAGAATATTGCGAGTCTTGAAAATGGGAAGGTTTCTATTGGTTTGGCTATGCCTGGAATCGGCTCGGTGATCAGACGGAGCTGGTATGCAAAAAAGAATCCCAATATTGTCATTACGAGGTCAACGGGAATTTTGATTATTCCAAAAAAGATTTCGAATCGTTTCATGGAAGTATTATCGTGGAATATGGGGAGAGAAACAAGTTAGAACAGGATTGCATCCTGTTCTAACTACTCTTAAGATGGTTTTCATAAGCCGAGTTTTGTAATTGTGATCATCTATCTTTCGTTGCGTTTTGGACCTCCTGTTATTTACAGAAGATGTTTTGTGAAGTGCTGCAAATTGTATTTTACAAGGAAACAAGTCATTTTCGACTGAGCCGTACTTAGTGGTACGGCGAATAGAAAATTGCGCAGTTGACGAAGTAAAATACAATTTGCAGCACTTCACGGCAATCGTTGCGGTGGGAGAATATTCTACATTTGGGAGTAGAAAAATTCGTCCATCCCACCTTGCACCTCCCAGGGTTTGCCATGCCTGACCGATTATGGTCAAGGCCTCTCTATTCATCCAAAATTTTGAATGTTAGAGACTTTTCACCTTTTATCCGGTCCGTGTTTTAGACGGCGGATTAGTATTGTCTCTGTGGCACTTTCCCTACAGCCAATTTTGCAAAGGGCTGCGGCGCGCTGTTAGCGGCTGGGATTTCCCGTGGTGCTCGGACTTTCCTCTCTAATGTTAATGTACATTGGAGCGATCACTCCAACCCTCTTAAGAGCAGCGTCATTGTACAGATTTGGCTTATTTTTGCAATTGGGCTGCAAAAAATTGTATTTTACGGTGTCAACTGCGCCATTTTAAGTATCTGTTTCTCTGAAAAATCGTGAAGTTTTAGATCGGATTTTTTTGCCTGTTTCCAGGCGTCTGACGGGATCATGCCGATCAATTCACTTTCCAGGATTTTTATGCCGAGTTTTTTTGCCTCATTCCACACTTTTTTATACGCCTGATGAATATTTACTTTTTTGTAGTTGATAAGGTTCATAGAGACTTGTGAAGTATTTTTATGTTTTAGATGGAAACCAAGCGCACGGATATACGGTGAGCGGATTTTTTTGGCAATTTTTTTTGCAATGTTTATGTCTGTGGTTTTAAGATTTATATTGAAGGCAATGAGAATATCGCGGACGCCGACAATGGTTATTCCGGCGGAGCCGCTTTGTTCTGGTCCAAAATCAGGATGGAGTTGGCCATTTGTGCTTGAGGCTATTGTTTTGCGGATTTCCGGCAGGGATTTTTTGGATTTTGAGGCTTTGTCATAAAGATAGACGGGGATTTTTAATTCCTCGCCGATTTTTTCAGCAAGTTTTTTTGCGTGTCCGACACATTCTTTAAAGGAAATATTTTTCAGTGGGACAAAAGGCAGGACATCGGTTGCTCCATGTCGCGGATGGACACCTTTGTGTTTGCTTAAATCTATCAGTTTTGCGGCTGTTTTTGTGGCTTCAAAAGCTGCTTTGCTTACGGCTTCCGGCGGGCCGGCAAAAGTGACTACCGTGCGGTGGTGCGATGGATCAAAAGTGTAATGAAGGAGTTTTATTCCATGGATCGATTCAATTGATTCTAGAATTTTTTTGATCGTATTTTTGTTTTTTCCTTCACTGAAATTGGGGATGCACTCGACGAGTTTTTTTCCAACTAAAGCCATGATTGGAGTATAGACCATGCTGGAAAAGATGCGAAGTAGAATAGAAATAGATCCTGAAACAAGTTCAGGATGACACAAACAAGTTCAGGATGACATAAACAAGTTCAGGATGACACAAACAAGTTCAGGATGACACAAACAAGTTCAGGATGACATAAACAAGTTCAGGATGACATAAACAAGTTCAGGATGACATAAACAAGTTCAGGATGACACAAACAAGTTCAGGATGACACAAACAAGTTCAGGATGACACAAACAAGTTCA
>JACPLZ010000018.1 GCA_016186245.1 Candidatus Peregrinibacteria bacterium
CATGATGACACAATGAATGTCAGGATGACACAATGAATGTCAGGATGACACGATTCAACAGGTTTTTTACTTTTCGGTATCCACCGATCACGTAATTAAAAATCCACGTTATAAAGTAGAGAGAGTATCTGGCCATTGAAGGTTTGGGCGCTGAAGATAAGAGAAGAGATTTGATTTTTGGCTCCGCAAAAATCTGCAGGCTTTTGACCATATAAATGGACAGGTTACTCCCTACTTGATGATTTTAAAGGGCAAGATAACAGCATAATACTGTCAAGAGCGGAATTCTAGCATAAACGATATGATATGTCAAGAAGTTTTGCGTGTTTTTTTTAGTGTGTCTGTCTGATGAAGTTATGGTTCGACGGGCTCACCATGACAATAGAGAGGATTTTTGCGGAGCCAAAAATCTAGATCCTGAAACAAGTTCAGGATGACACAACAAGTTCAGGATGACACAACAAGTTCAGGATGACACAACAAGTTCAGGATGACACGGGAGAGGGGAAAGGATTTTCGCTCTGCGAAAATCTGCCAAATTAGCGCGAATTTGGTTGATTGACCGTCTAAATCATGCTGGCTTTTCAAGTTTTCTGACCTGATTGAGGGGGAGGATTCTGCGTCTGGGCCAGGATGTTGGCCATGGCATTCCCTTCCGGCGGTTTGGCTGTGTTCGGCTGGCCGGGCAGTTTGTTCATATCTACCGGAGGCGCATCCACATCTATTCCTATTCTGGTAGTAATTTCTTCCTCCACAAACTCTCTTTTTCTGGCATTTTTCAATCGGGAATATTCCTTAATCATCTTCGCAATCTTTTCATTCTTCCCTGTCGTATCCCAAATAGTAGATATGGAAAATGGACGGGAAGTGGAGTTATCGATATTCAATTTTGTATACATTTTGTAGTTGGAAATTCCGATCACATCCTGTTCTGTCAAAAGCGGAGCATATTCCTTGGCAAGGTACTCTGCATCCTCGGCGCCAACTCTAAATGAGGATAATGTGCCGACGTTGCCAAAGACGGCGTCTCTGATCTGAGTTGATGTTACTCCAAATTTTGTTACCACAAGCTGACTGATGTACTGGTGGGCCATAGTCAAATTGAGGTGATATTTGCGCGCTTCCGACAGGATCGAGCAGAAACTGTCCGTGGCAAAACTCTGAAACTCGTCGACGTATAAAAAGAAATCGCGCCTTTGCGTTTCCGGTATATCCACGCGGCTCATCGCGGCCATCTGCAATTTTGAAACCATCACCAGACCCAAAAGCTGGGTGTTGATATCCCCTATTTTACCCTTGGACAATTTCACAAGCAGAATTTTTCCTTCATCCATTATTTTTCGCAGATTGAATGAAGATTTCTGCTGGCCAATCGTGTTTCTCATGATCGTATTGGTGATAAACGGACCGAATTTCGCGCTGAAATACGGGATCATTTCCTGCCTTTCGCGGTCGCCGGTGTTGGCATATTCATTCTGCCAAAAAGATTTTACGACCGGATTTTTGATCTTTCCGACTTTGTATTTCAAAAATGCATCATCGGTAAAAATACGTGGAATATCTATGAGAGTCGCGCCTTCCTCCGGATCTTCCATCAGAGTCAAACATGCATTCCTAAAATAATGCTGGATGCGTGGGCCAAAAATTTCATCACCGAAGAGTTTTATAAAAATTTCAGTGGCCTGCGTGGAAATCAAATCCATTTCCGCAGAATCCTTGGCATCAAGCATGTTGAGCGCCATCGGTCTGTCCTGATCGGACGGATCAAAAATAATCACATCTTTGGCTCGTTCTTTTGGAATATATTCGAGGACGTCTTCGATCAGATCGCCGTGCGGGTCGATAATCGCCACTCCTTCACCATTGAGAATGTCCTGACGAGCCATATATCCCAGCAGCGCGGATTTACCGCTGCCGGATTTACCGATTATGTAGTGATGACGGGAACGATCCGCGCGTTTAAAACGGACCTCTTTTTTTTCACCCCTGTAAAGATTGTGGCCGATGAGGATGCCTTCAGTAGGGAGATTTACCGGCGCCGGCAGAACTTTGTACATGATCCAGCTGATATTTGGACTCTGATTGTATTTGCTGTTTGGAAAATGATATATACTGGCGAGCTCCTCCACCGATAAAATGGACTTTTTTTCACCGAGGAATAAAAATCTGCAGTCGAGAAGGCGATAGCGGAAATTGAATAAAAACCATTTATCGTTTATGAAATCGAAAGGCATAATTCTTCTTGTCTGCAGCCAGTTTGCTCCCGGATCCTGGAAAAGATTGAGGCCGATGACCATGCTATTTGTGAGCTCTTCCGCTCTTGATTTAGTTTTGGCGCTTGTAAGCAGACGAATAACAGTTTCAAAAGCCGGCTGCATGGCCTTTTCACCTATTCTCTTGGCAATTTCTTCTTTTGGCTGGAGCATGCGCACATAGCCGGTATTGAAGTCTTTTGGCTGTATTTCCATTTTTTCGTAGCCGAGAAAAATGCCTTTCAATACATTGAGAATCGGTCCGATAATCGGGATATCGAAGCTGCCTGATTTTTTTCCTTTGAAATAGGCATCGCCGAATTTTTCGGCTTTTTTGTGCCAACGGTTACTGACGGGACGCAGTACCATTTGAATTATCGCTGTTTCATCTTCTTCCATTCTGGTGAAAATATTTGTCAAATCGTTAAGTGGATCATTTTCCACAATTTTGAATGTTTTTATCGGAAACCAAAATTGCCTTTGCTCGTAGGCGTAAAATCCTTTGATTTTGCTGTCTTTGGCATTAATTTCGTATGGCTCCATGGGCTGAATGTCAGCATTTGGGTAGTAGGAAGTGATCTGTTTTTCCATTATTCCCTGAAAATATTTGGGAGTGGTAACATAGAAATCAAAGACTTTGTGATGTGCGACAAATTCGAAACTAAAGACATTGTGGCGGAGAATACGGCTTTTTATTGTGTTCCAAATATTGAGTTCCCTGGTTTCATGGATATTGCGGAAAAACTGGGCCATGATGGAAATTTTTTCACGAAAATCCTTGTCGGTGTCCTTGTCTTTGTCCTTTGGAGAATCGTCTCTTGGAAGAGTGATGCGTAAAAAAACCAGATTTTTGCCCCGATGAAGATGGTAAATATATCTGATAATTGCCAGCGCGAGCCATAGCGCAAAAATCGATCCGGCGATGATCAATCCTATGATTAAGTAATTGTTTTTTATGAATTCCAGAATTTGCGACATATTTGTCATGGTGAGCTTTTTGTCATGGTGAGCTTGTCGAACCATGATTTATCCTTGTAGTATAGCAAAAAATTGTGCTTTTTGGAAGGGTCGTGGTTCGACAAGCTCACCATGACAAAGCAAAAGCTCATTATGATAGTTTGTCACCCTGGACAAAGACCGTGTCATGCTGAATTTATTTCAGCATCTTTCTAACAGGTTCAGGGTGATATTTTCATAGATCCTGAAATAAATTCAGGATGACATTGGTATTCAGGATGACATATTTATTCAGGATGACATATTTATTCAGGATGACATTGGTATTCAGGATAGTGTCTTTAAAGCAGTTTTTCTGAAATGGCTTTATTGAGGTTTTTTATTAGTATCCTCTCCTGTTTCGTTGTGTCGCGGTCGCGGAGTGTAACTTTTTTGTCTTTAATACTGTCAAAATCAAAGGTTACGCAGAATGGAGTGCCTATTTCGTCCTGGCGGCGGTAACGCTTGCCAATGGCGCCGGATTCATCATATTCAACAGAAAAATTCTCTTTCAGTTCATCAAAAATCTGCATGGAAGGTTTGGTAAGCTCCGGTTTTTTAATAAGCGGAAAAATTGCGGCCTGCACCGGCGCAATTTTGGGATCAAAACGCATGACAGTGCGTTTTTCGCCGCCGATTTCGTCTTCATCATAAGCGTCAAGGAGAGTAATCAGCACTGTCCTGTCTGCGCCAAAAGATGGTTCAATAACATGGGGAAGATATTTTTCATTGGTTTGCGGATCCGTGTACTGTAAATCCTCTTTCGAAAATTCCTGGTGCTGTTTCAGGTCATAATCTCCGCGATAGGCCAATCCCATCAATTCGCCCCATCCAAACGGAAACTTGTATTCCACATCAAAGGTCATGGAGGAGTAATGGGAAAGCTCATCCTTTTCGTGCTCGCGGTAGCGGAGATTTTCTTTTTTTATTCCAATATCAATGAACCACTGCCAGGAAATTTTTTTCCATTCCTCAAAAGTTTTTTTAATTTCTTTTTTGTCTTTTGGTGAAATGAAATATTCAATTTCCATCTGCTCAAATTCACGGGTGCGGTATGTAAAATTTCCAGGAGTTATCTCATTTCTAAAGGCTTTGCCGATCTGACCGATGCCAAACGGGACGCGCATTCTTGTGGTCTGGATCACATTTTTAAAATTCACAAAAATTCCCTGGGCGGTTTCGGGACGGAGGTAAAGAGCGGAGGCGGTTTCCTCAACAACCCCCTGATGCGTCCGGAACATAAGATTGAAGGAACGCGCCTCGGTGAAATCACTTTTGCCGCATTTTGGGCATTTTAATTTATTTTCACTGATGATTCCGCTAACTTCTTTTAATGATTTGCCAACCGCTTTTTCGATGCCGAGATTTTCCTCTATCAATTTGTCGCCCCGGATTCTTTCCTTGCAATTTTTACAGTCGATCAGCGGGTCGGAAAATGATCCGACATGGCCGGATGCTTCCCATATTTTGGGGTTCATTAAAATGGAAGAGTCCAGACCTATGATATCCTGGCGGCTTTGGACAAAAGTTTTCCACCAAAAATCTTTGATGTTTTTTTTGAGCTGTGAGCCGTAGGGCCCATAATCCCAGGTATTTGCGAAGCCGCCGTAAATCTCAGAGCCCGGATACACTATTCCTCTTCTCTTGCAGACTGCGACCACTTTTTCCATCAAATCATTCATGCGACGAATTTTTATTGTTTTGAATCGAGAATTATTGTTACAGGGCCATTGTTGATTAGTGAAACATCCATCATTGCTCCGAAAACTCCGGTTTCAACATGGAGTCCTTTTTCGCGTAGTTTTTCAACGAATTTTTCATACAATTGTTTGGCAATTTCCGGTTTGGCAGCGTTGTTAAAATCGGGTCGGCGGCCTTTTTTACAGTCAGCATAAAGTGTAAACTGGGAAATTACCAGAGCTTGTTTTGAGGTTTCAAGAACCGATGCGTCGAAATATTTTTCTTCTCTTTCAAAAAGTCTGAGATTGATGATTTTTTCGGTAAGAAGGTCGATATCCTTTTCCGTGTCATCATGGGTAATTCCTAAAAGAATGACCAGTCCCCCATCAATTTTTCCCACGGTCTTTCCATCGATTGTAACGTCGGCATTTTTGGATTTTTGAAGAATTGCCCGCATATTTGAAACATACAAAACCTGGAAAAAACTTGCAAATTGAAATGTTTTTTTGGCTTATTTATGGGCTTTTTTATTGTTTGAGTGGAAAGTGTTGTTGCGGATTGGACAACACTTTTTATGCTTGTCATATTGATTAATTATTTTCCGGCTGTAGGCTGTCGGGTGATGATGAAAGAAATTGCGATCAAATACGGCAAGCTGAAACTGGATGTGGATTCGCGGAAATTTTTTATTGGACGGAGAGTCATACCTCTCCGCAATAAAGAATATTCACTGCTGGAATATTTCATGATGAATGTCGGTAAAGTTTTGAGCCGCACTCAAATTTTGGAAGATGTTTGGGATCGAAACATCTTTTGTCCGACAAATACAATTGATGTGCATGTAAGCGGTCTGCGCCAGAAACTTCAGGCTTACACAAAACGAAATCCGATTAAAACAATTTATTGCATCGGGTATATGTTTGATTTGAGAAGATAGAATATGCAATGATTTTGGCAAGTTATACAAGACGTTTTTTTTTTTTTTTTTCAAAAATAATTTATAATCTTCTTTAAAAGACCTGAAGAATTTCTGAAAGGTCTTCACAATTAGCCCTTAACCTTATTCCTATGCAAGGCTCCAGTTCCTCTCTGGCTGCTAATACATTGCAGGAACTCTCTGCAATTGTTTCCAACCTTTTCTTATTACTTTCCGATAAAGAAAGGACGGTAATAAAACGGCGATTTAATGTCGATGGCAAAGGTAGATCAACGCTTGAAGAAATCGGACAAAGTTTTTCGGTAACCCGCGAAAGGATTCGCCAGATTGAAAAAAATGCTCTTAACAAAATGAAAAGAAATGTTTTCAATACCGCACTGAAACATTTGCATGATCATGTTTTTGAATTAGTCAGAGATCATGGCGGTCTTGTCAGGCGTGATGTGCTTGTTGATCGTTTGGGTGAGCTTGTTATGCCAGGCAATGAAGTTGATTTAAACAGCCTGGATTTGTCTCTTGTGCTGCATGACGGACTGGATTATGTCGGTAATACCATCAATTTTTATCCGTATATCCGCGATCAAAAATTGCCTGAATATTCTATAAAGCATGCCTCCAATCAGATGGTAAATCAGTTGCATAAATATGGCGATATAAAGAGTCTTGCCAAGCTGCATGGTGATTTAAAAAATTTATTTGATGATCTAAAATTTGATATTACTCAAATAAAGTCACTTATCGATATAGATAAGAGGATTACGCTTCTTGAAGATGATTTTGTCGGCCTTTTAGAATGGAGGCATGTCCATCCAAGAACTTTGAGGGATAAAATCTTGTTTATTTTGCGCCATGAAAATAAACCGATGCATTTTGAAGATATTTCTGGAAGAATTGCCGAGGCTGATTTTGACGGAAGGAAAGTTAATGTGCAGGCGGTGCATAACGAGCTGATCAGACATGACAGTTTTGTGCTGATTGGCCGCGGAATTTATGCGCTTGGGGAATGGGGATATGAGAAGGGCACTGTGTGCGAAGTTATCGAAAAGATATTGTCGGAGGCTAAGGAATTGGCACAGGAGGAAATCATCGATCGAGTGTTGAAACAGCGGCAAGTCAAGAAAATAACGATCGTGCTTGCATTGAAAAATAATAAGAAGTTTTCGAGGGTTGGAAGAAAAATGTACAGATTAAGGTAGATACGTGTCATGGTGAGCCTGTCGAACCATGACAGTTTTGTAGATCCTGAAACGAGTTCAGGATGACACAATTAATTCGAGGCACCATTAAGTTAAAGTTCGATGTATTTGTCCGGGTTGTTTTTGTGATCAGTGTTTAGCTGTTCCTGTTTTTTTTGAATGATATCGATTGTTTCTTCACTGCTCTGTGTGAAAAGTTTTTTCCTGGCCTTTTCAAGCAATTTTAAAATACGGGTATTGAATCGGTCTATTGCAAGCAGCTCGTTTGCGGCTTTGATTGCCTTGTCGAATTTTTTAAGTTTCATCAACGTATCAATATGTTTTTCCCCCTGATATAAAAATTCTTCCTTGTCGTGCAGCTGGCTGTAATGTTGGCGCGCTTTGGCCATTTTTCCTATTTCGGCAATGCGCTGATTTTTGGCATCGACAGTTTCAAGTTCTTTAATGAAATTCTCGATTGCTTCATACTTTTCCGAATAGATCAGCTCCTCTTTTTCCTTTATTTTTTCTGCAATTAATTTGTCGCGGAATTCCGTTGTGAGATTCAGGACATTCTGATTTCCTGGATTGTTTTTTTCCAAGATGAATAATTCTTCGATAAGCCCTGCCGGATTTTGTTCCAACAGAATTTCCAGACGCTGCCGCTGATTTTCGTCGAAATATTGCTGATTTTTCCCTATCTGTTTTTCATATGCTCCCTGGGTTTTACGGAAAAATTTTACAAGTTGTTTGTGCCGGGGATTAACTTCCAACAGTTTCTTTAATTCTTCCAAAATCCCGGCATATTTTTCTTCCTTAAAATCCTTTTCAAGTTCTACAATTTTCTTATTGATAATATTTTCATTATTTTCGTTTACCAATTCCTCAATTTCCGTTTTCAAATTTAAAAAAAGCTCGTCGTAGGGATATTCCATCAAATATTCCTTGCATAAACCGTAAGCCTGGCGATACTGCTTTTCATCAATCAAACGTCTGATTTTTTGCTCGGCTTCCTGAAAAAATGGAATGGTCATAAGTTTTCCAATTGACTGATAAGTTTTGTGAGAGCTTCCTTCAGCACTCCAAGGCGGGCTTTTTCTTTTTCGACAACCGCCGGCGGAGCTTTTTGAATAAAATTAATATTGTCCAACTTTGCGCGGATGACATCTATGGATGTACGGTGATCATTGATTTGGCGTTGGAGATTATTTTTTTCCTTTTCGACGTCAATCAAATCTTTTAAAGGAAGATATATTTCAATTTTTTCGATAAATGCCGCTTTGGCGTCGGTCATTTTTGGACCTTTTTCCTTTAAATCCAATGTTTCGAGACGGGCGAGACGCATGATTGCTTCGCGTTTTTTTTCAAGATAATCGGTGTGTTTACCGCCATAGATCACCGCATTAATCTTTTTTGCCGGTTCCACTTTGAGTTCTGCGCGAATGCTCCGGATCGCCGTAATAATTTCATGCACAAGTTTCATTGTTTTTGCTTCTTCGGCAAAGACAAATTTTTTGTCATATTGCGGCCAACTTTGGCTTATCAGCAACGTTTTTGTATCTATGTATTCCCATAATTTTTCACTCACAAACGGCACAAATGGATGAAGCAGCCTTAATGTATTTTTTAAAACAAAAAGAAGCACGGCGGGACTTTTGTCTTCTCCCTTGGAAATTTCAAGATACCAGTCGCAATATTGCCGCCATAGGAAATCATAAATGCGCGTACCGGCTTCGGAAAAACGATATTCCTCCATGTCTTTGTCTACTTCCCGGATAAGTTTTTGCAGCTCAGTGAGTATCCATTTGTCGGCAAAAGTTTTGATCATTCCATGTTCGAACTCTTTTTTAAAATCGTCTTTATCTACATTCAGAAAGGCAAAACGCGCCGCATTCCATATTTTATTGATGAAATTGCGATAGCCGGCAATTTTTTCCTCGTACAGGCGCATGTCATTGCCTGGTGCGGAGCCTATTATAAGACTCAAACGCAACGAGGACTGGATTTGCTCATCTTTTTACCGTGGCGATCGCGGATCAAACCGTTGAGATAGACAGTGTGAAATGGAATACATTTCTCTTCCGGTAATTTGTCTGAGCGCAGTGCATAGGTGGAACCGAGGATCATTCTTGCAACCCAGAAAAACAGTATATCATAGCCGGTTTCGAGCACGTCTGTGGGATGAAAATATTTAAAATCTCCAGTGTGTTTTGGCCAGCCAAGAGTGGAAAATGTCCAGAGTGCGCTGCTAAACCATGTATCCAGAGTGTCCGGATCTCTTAGCCAATAACCAGTTTTTGGTTTTTCCGTGCCGACATGTGTTTTGCCATCGACTTTTAATAATTCCAGATAAAAACTGGACGCGTCTTTTTTTGAATTAAAGGCATCGTATTGCTCTTTTGTAACTTTGTACCAAATGGGAATCTGATGTCCCCACCAAATTTGCCGTGAAATGCACCAGTCCCTCAAATTGTCTATCCAGTGAAAATAGGTTTTATCAAATCTCTGCGGGATAATGCGGATCATTTTGCTTTTAACAGTGTCATGCATGACTTCTTTGAGACTCCTCTTTTTCCCTTTCCAGTGAATGGCCTGTTTATTTACGTCTACAAACCATTGTTTCATGATCTGTGGCTCAATTATCCCCTTTCCGCGATAATTGACCGCTACGCTGTGAAGATAATCTTCTTCGACTTTCACCAGCAATCCTTTTCTGTCCAGTTTTTCCACAATTTTTTCACGCGCCTGCTTTATTGGCATTCCGCCAAATTCTTTGGATACATCGTGACGGATTTTGCCTTCAAAATCGATAATTTGGTGACTGTCCAGATGATGTTTCCGGGCAAGCTCAAAATCAATCAGACTGTGTGCCGGCGTGATGGTCATTGCTCCGGTGCCAAGAGCCATATCCACGCATGGATCGGCAATTACGCGCGCTTTGATTTTCCCTTCGATCCATTCAACATCAAATTCTTTATCTACAAGGTGTCGATAGCGTTTATCTTTTGGGTGGACAACGATAATCTTGTCCAAAAATTTTGTTTCCGGACGGGCGGTGCCTATGACTACCGGTCCATATTGGAAATAATAGAATTTGGCTTTTTCTTCGATATATTCAAGTTCATCATCGGCTACAGTTGTCTGCATTTTAGGATCCCAATTGACGATGCGTCCGCCGCGATAAATAAGGCCATCTCCATACATTCTTTCAAAAAAAGTATTAACGGCGACATTCATATCTTCATCAAGTGTGTATTTTTCACGGCTCCAGTCGCAGCTTGCCCCCATTTTTCTTATTTGCATGCGGATAATTTCCTTGCTGGCTTCGGCAAATTTGCGGATTTCAGCAATGAGTTTTTTTCTGCCGAGAGTCCGGCGCGGATTCTTAATCCCCTTTTCCTGCAATTTTTTTTCCACAACGCTTTGAGTGGCAATTGCGGCATGATCTGTTCCCGGAAGCCATAAAGCCGATTTTCCTTTCATTCTGTTGTAACGGATCATGAGATCCTGAAAGGCCATTCTTGTCGCATGTCCAAGATGCAAAGTGCCGGTGGCGTTTGGCGGCGGCATGGCAATGGTGAACGGCTGTTTTTTTGGATCAACCTGTGCTTTAAAAACACCGCTTTTTTCCCATTTCTTATAAATTTTGTCTTCGTACTTTTTGGCTGTGTAGGCTTTTTCTATTTCCATGATGGAAGTGAATTGTTGCCATGATTTTAACAGAAGAATAAAACTGTGCCAATTTAATACCGGTTGCATGCTGAAATTTGCAGTATATCCTGCATACAATGGCTTGATTGAGATGAAATATCCGGTTATAATATAGGCGGTGTTTTTATGGTTAAAATCGGACAAAAGTGAATACAAATAATCCCTATGCAAATAAAGAACGGTCAACATCAGAAGGTGCCGTACTAAGTCAAAAGGAACAT
>JACPLZ010000019.1:0-1793 GCA_016186245.1 Candidatus Peregrinibacteria bacterium
TCCACCATGAATGTGCTTTCTCCGCGCACCAGATTATCGGACGCGCCCACCCGCGTAAAAATCCGATCCACTACGGATAGTTTTGCGCTTTCCGCAGGCACATAACTCCCGATCTGCGCCATCAGGGCTATCAATGCGATTTGGCGCAGATAAGTGGATTTCCCGCCCATATTTGGCCCGGTTATTAGCAGGAAATTTCGCCCCTCGTCAAACCTGCAGTCATTCGGCACAAAATCGGCTGCAACTTGTTCCACTACGGGATGTCGGCCATTTTTGATTTCAAAAAATTTGCCGCCATCTTCATCGGTTTCCGCAATCACCGGCCGGCAATAATTATTTTTTACCGCCAAAAAAGCCAGACTGGATACGCAATCCAGCTCCGCTACGGCTGCGGCAATCTGCTGGATTTTTTGCAGTTCCTTTATCACCGCCATCCGCACCTGGTAGAAAAATTCATATTCAAGTTCTTTGATTTTCTCCTCCGCATTCAGCACTTTTTCCTCAAATTCTTTCAGCTCCGCAGTGATAAATCTCTCGCCGTTCACAGTTGTCTGCTTGCGAATATAATCCGCAGGCGCAAGTCTCAAATTGGCATTGCTGATTTCGATATAATAACCGAATATATTATTGAATTTCACCTTCAGCGAATTTATCCCGGTGCGTTTGATTTCTTTTTCCTGCAGATTTTTGATGAATGTTTTGCCATCGGTGCTGATATTCAGCAGTTCATCGAGCCCGTTATTAAAGCCGTTTTTAATCATTCCACCTTCGCGCACAGTCAGCGGACAATCTTCTTTTATCGCACTCTCAATCAATGAATAAACCTCGGCAAGATCATGCAGCCGCGCATCATCAACCAGAATTTTCAATTCTGGTATTATCATCAGCGACTGTTTCATTGCCAATAAATCGCGCGCATTTCCGCTGCCAAGACTCAGTTTGCTCAGCAGCCTTTCGATATCGTAAATTTTGGAAAGTTTTTCCCGCACATCTCTCATCAGACTGGAATTTTTTACGAATTTCTCAACTTTATCCAGCCGGCGTTCAATGGAAGACTTTTGAACAAGAGGATGCATAAGGCATTTTTTCAGAATCCGTCCGCCCATAGGCGTGATGGTCAGATCAATCACATCAATCAGACTTCCCTCCCGTTTTCCATCATGATTATTAAAAAATAATTCCAGATTTCTAATGCAGGCATTATCCAGCGGCATAAAATCAGCAATTTGATAATAGGAAATTTTTTGAATATGGCCCAAATCCGATTTTTGAGTTTCTTTAAGATAAGAAATGAGCATGGCCGCGGCGCCGACGGCATTTTCATGATTTTCCAGATCAAAACTTTTTAAAGAATGAATCCGGAAATGCTTTTTTAAAAAGTCCTCCGGTTCGGAGGAAAAATCGTATGAAAAAACACACATCCGGTTTTGATTTGCCATCATAGGGGCCAATTCCTGTCGCAACTTCTCCGTAAGAATGCATTCCGCCGGATTTATCCGCGCCATTTCCGCCAGCAGATTTCTAACATCGCCAAACTCGCTGACTTTAAATTCTCCCGTGGTTACATCAGCATATGCAAACCCGAAACCATCGGCAACGCACGCGACATAATTATTTGTTTTTTGATCGATGATATTTTCATCAAAAGTTGTGCCCGGCGTAATCACCCGCACGACATCCCTTTTTACAATGCCGGTGCCATCAGGTTTGGTCATCTGGTCGCATAAGGCCACCTTTTTTCCCGCCCTGGTCAATTTACTGACATATTGCTCCACCGCATGAAAGGGCACGCC
>JACPLZ010000019.1:1881-3988 GCA_016186245.1 Candidatus Peregrinibacteria bacterium
CGTGGCATCTTCAAAAAACATTTCATAAAAATCTCCCAGCCTGAACATCAGAATGCAGTCCCTGTATTGATCTTTTATCTGCCTGTATTGCGCCATCATCGGCGTGAGCTTTGCCATAGAGTCTAATAGATAACATCCAAATAGCACTTTTCGCAATAGACACGGAGCGCAGTTGCGAGAGGAGCGAGCAACATTTCCCCTCCCTTGGAATCATACGCCGTCCTAATATCCGCTCCGCACATATCACATTTTCTTAAATGAATTTCATACGGCAATCTTTTTGCCAGCCGCGCTTTATGCCTTTCGATAAAATGTTTTCGCGGCACCGGCACTTTCATCCGTTTATAAAATTTCCACTCCGCGGGCATGATTTTATAATTTCTGCCGCTGACCTCGCAGGCAAGAATTTTCTCGCAAATACTCTCATCAGTCTTATCGATATCTTCCGGCGGCACAAAATTTCCAGGCTTAAACTCCGCAGCATCCTGCTCTCGCCAGCGATACCCGCGCGCCAAAACTTCTTCTTTGCTTAAAGGAAAATAATCATGTGCCACGCTTTCATTGTAGGCAAACGGCGAAATCTTTATTGGAAAAAATTCACCAAATTCACCGGTCTCTTTCATCATTTTAACAAGCCTCTCCTTTGTTTCTTCATATTCTTCTTTTGAATACTGTTTGTTGAAAATACAGTATTCCTTATTTCTTAACCCCGCGCATCCAAAACAATTTTTACAATTGGTGCAGTAATCGCAATACCATACCTCACTGCATCCGTAGCAGATTAACGAAAACACCGCTTTATAATTTCTGTAATTTCCAAGATATTCATAGCAAAGCTCGTTTTCTTCCGTGTAATTCATGTCGTAGCAATCCTTATTGTCCAGCGTTTGAATATTGTAGCTGCAATCTTCATTATTGCTGATCTGGAAACATTCAAAACAGTTTTTGGAATTAAAAATATAATTGCCGCTGACGTTTTCCACTTTGTTTGCGATCATCGCCAGACGCGGATGCGCCATTTTCAGCTCCGCTAATTTGCCGTTTACAAAAGCCACTTTTGCCGGATCGCACATTGAAAAATCTTTAACGAATTTTTCATAATCCGCCTTTGAATATTCCTTGTTGAAAATGTAATAGGACTTATTTCTCAGTCCGACACAACCAACACAATTTCTGCACCCCTTCATGTCATAGCAGAAAAAACAGTCGCTGCATTCATGGCAATCCTGAAGATAGGCGCAATGATAAAGCCGCTCGCAATCAACACATTCATAACAAAATTCGGAATATCTCACCAAAAAACAATCCACGCAGTCTTTGGAATGATAGGGATTTCCATACATGCAGTCCTCGATAAAAATCGATCCGAAACATAGGTAGGAATTTTTTGCGTCGCCGACATAATTGCAATAATTGCAGTTTTCCACATTGTGAAAAATCGCCATCGCCGCGCGCGGCACGGTTTTTTGCAGCGTTTCAAATTGTCCGAAAAATGGCTTATTGAAATCAATATCAATTCCATGATCCATAGCATCCCATTTATCGCTCAACCATTCTTCTTTGGAATAAACCGCATAAGGCAGATCAGAATGATACATGGAAATAATCTGCTCTCCGCTCATGTCCGACTTCCTTTTATACAGATTTCTTTCATTCCGGACAGCCATGCGCCGTCTTGCTCTTTCCTCCGGACACATGGTCGGCTCGGGCACGGAAATTTTTTTGTAGAATTCCAGATCGCGGTCATAAATCTCAAACTGTCGCCCGCTTGCAGCGCATATTTTTGTCATAATTTTTTCTTCTTCCACAGCGCTACATTATCACACTATTTCATCAATTTTAAGCGCTTTGCAGCTTGAATATAAGCCAGCAAATCCTTTCTTAATCCGACTTTTACAACAAAAACAGTAACTTCTGTTTTTTTAATTGAATAAATAACCCGGTAATAACCGACTCGAAGACGATAATATCCCTTTAACTCTGCTCCAAGAGGCTTACCAAAAGACTCCGGCGCAACAGCCAATTTCTTTTCTATTGATCTAAAAATCTGTCTTTGATCAGATATTGGAATCCTTTTAAAATCATCGTCCAGCACGAGCCGATGATA
>JACPLZ010000026.1 GCA_016186245.1 Candidatus Peregrinibacteria bacterium
ATCGTTCATGGATTTTTGAGGTTAATTTTTCCAGGAGGTTATTATAGGGGATTATGGAGAAAATACAATGCTTTAAGGCAGAAACAAAGTTTTGTGCTAGATGGAACACTTTCGAAATATGAAAAAGCAGCGGATAACATCAAACGTTCATTAAAACATGATAGACCAGTCTTCATTTTTTATATATATCAACAACCAGAAGTAGCATGGAAATTCACTCGAGCACGGGAAAAAATAGATGGGAGAAATATCCCGAAACCAGCATTTATTAAACAATTCCTGGAGGCTAAAAAAACAGTAAAACTGATTTCTGATGAGTTTGGTGATGATGTAAGTATTTTCTTGGTGAAAAAGGATTTTGAAAAAAACACAGTCGAAAGTCTTGCAAAAATATCAAATAATATGTCGATTGACGATTATTTTGAAAAAAATTATACTGAGAACGATCTTGAAAAATGCTTATGAAAATATTCCATCTGTTAAAAAAATCAAGCAAAGTGGCAAAGATGGGAAGGTTTGCCGAGTTTTTTTTGCATGCTTCTGAAAAAAAGAAAAAAGATGTGTTTAAAAAAGCTGCTCATAAAGCGAACAAAGAACAAAGAGAATTGTTGACGAGCGCTCGTCTAAAAACGAGCTAAAACCTCCAATCATGATACTGACGACCCCTATTGGAATTTATCAGGAACTCACCTGGGTGGAAATTTCAAAAAATGCGCTCGTAAATAATATCAGGCAGTTCCGAAAACTGGTCGGTGAAAAAGTCCTGATTTGCCCATGTGTTAAGGCAAACGCCTATGGGCATGGGCTTGCGCAGACCGCCCGGATTTTTGCGGAGGCTGGCGCGGATTGGCTGGCGGTAAATGCTCTGTATGAAGCCAAGGCACTTCAAAAATCCGGCATTCAGATTCCAATTTACATAATGGGTCATGTGCCACTGGATTCCCTGGAAGAAGCAATGGATTTTCGGCTGGTTGTGTATGATCCGAAAACGATTGAACGGCTTGGTGAAATCGGCCGGCCTGTAAAAATTCATCTAAAGGTGGAAACCGGAAATAACAGGCAGGGGGTTTTGATTGAGAATCTGCTGGATTTTGCGCAAAAAATTCAAAATCATAAAAATATAGAACTGGAAGGGCTGGCCACACATTTTGCCAATATTGAGGACACTACGGATCATTCCTACGCGGAGTTACAGTTGCGGCGATTTCATCAGGCGATTGATTTGCTGGAAAAAGCAGGCATTCATATTCCGATAAAACATTGCGCAAATTCCGCGGCCACGATTCTTTTTCCAAAAACCCATTTTCAAATGGTGCGCCCTGGAATTGCCGCTTATGGCATGTGGCCATCAAAAGAGACCTATGTTGCCTTTGCGAAAGAAAGAGCCGATGGATTCGAATTGAAGCCGGCTTTTACATGGAAAACAAAAATCGCGCAGATTAAAAAAATTCCTTCGGGAGAATGTGTTGGCTATGGATGCACATATAAGACAACCAGGGAAACACGTCTGGCGATTTTGCCAATTGGGTATTATGACGGCTATGACAGAGGGGTACATGGAGCGTATGTGTTGATTCATGGACAAAGGGTGCCTGTCAGAGGAAGAGTCTGTATGAATATTATTATGGTTGATGTAAGCGATATTTCCGATGTAAAGCTGGAGGATGAGGTTGTTTTGATCGGGCGGGATGGTAATGAGGAGATCAGTGCGGAACTTTTTGGAAATTGGGCCGGAACGATCAATTATGAAATTACTACGAGAGTGAATGAGAGGATAGAAAGGCGAATTGTCTGATCATATGGGATTTTTTTTGGTAACTTTTATTTGCATAAATTGTTTTTTTGTTGTAGAATATACTCGTATAATAAAATAAAAACCAAAACATGTACAAAAAAATCACAAATCAGTTGTTGGTGGCGCTGGGCGCTGCAATCGTAGGCGTCTTCGTTATTGTTGTTTCTGTCGCATCAGAAGAGAGCGCCTATACGGCAAGCCTGTTTCCCGACGTTGCGAGCGAACACGAAAACGGTGAAGCAATTGCATATGTGAGAAATCAGGGCATTGTGACCGGATATGACGATGGAACATACCGCCCCGACAACCGGATAAATCGCGCTGAATTTACGAAAATTATTGTAGAGGCACGCTTCCCTGGCGAGGCGGCGGGGACATATTGCTTTCCCGACGTAACCGATCTTTGGTACGCAAAATATGTATGTACCGCAAAAGACAAGGCGATAATTGCAGGTTATCCTGATGGTTCATTCAAACCCGGAGAAGCAATCAGTTTCGTCGAAGCGGCAAAAATAATTACCGCGACCTGGGGCAATACAGCGCAGCAGGCGGAAGTGTGGTATAAGCCATACACTGATTTCCTTGCAGATATGGGGACGATCCCATTTTCAATACAAAGTTTTGACCAGCGCATAACACGCGCTGAAATGGCTGAAATGATCTATCGTATACATGGAAACGTGAAAGATAAACCGACTCTTGATTTTGACACATTGTCTACGCTGAGCAGTATATCCTGGAGTAGTATGGGTGAGCTCGAAAAAGCAGAAGTGAAAGATACAATACTAGCGCCTTTGTTGTTGGCTGCTGGCGGTAGCGGCGTTTCAGGGAAAGCTACAAATATCAGTGCAGAAATAGAAAAATCAGTGAGTGGAGATATCGGTGGAGGAAATAGCGGAGGCGTAACAAGTGGAGGCGGAACCGGTGAAAATATAACTACTACTGGAAGTGTAAGCAACCGTGCAACGAGCGGAGGCGGTGGCGGTGGCGGTGGCGGTGGCGGTGGCGGTGGCGGAGGCGGAGGTGGTGGCGGTAGCAGCGTGAGTTTAAATGCCGCTCCAGCAGAGACGACTCCTGTCGTCGTGACGCCAACATCTAAAATTTTTGCAGGGAAATCTTGCGTAAGCAATCCCAACATCAAATTAACCGCGTCATTCTTTGATCCGGCAAATATCCAGTTTATAAGGCTTCCAGGCGCTGCCATAGGAGGCTATATTTCAAACGACAGCATGATCAGCACCATTACAAGCGCAACCGATCTGCCGGTATATGCTCCGGTTGACATGGATCTTATGTCGGTACAGTACGGTGTCGACTCGAGTGGTCCGCAATATATACTACACTTCCAGGCAAGCTGTGAAATCGCTGTTAAGTTCCAAAGAATAGACCCAGTAGATTCCATAAAAGATATCCTGGGACCTCTACCAGCAAGCGGCCCAATGAATACAGAAGTTACCTTAAACGGCAGTTCACCTCTGAGGTTTTCCGCAGGGGACATTATCGGATATGTAAAATCGCCAAATCGCCAAACAGTCGATTTCTTTTACATCGGACTTTCCAACGCGACAACGACAAATAATTTCAATAAATGGCGCGATACTTCCGGAGCTTACTTTGATGATTATTATGCAGAATGTCCTTACGAATATTTCTCAGATGATGCCATTAAGACAGGATATTATGCGAAATTTGCGACTTATTATCCGATTACCCCACAGGGCACAACGCGCACACTTGTTCCGGGGGCAATATGCCGTGATGTGGATGCCTATCAAACGACCGGCAGTGTCGGCGGCAAATGGCACGACAGCAATGTGGTGCGGGAATGGGATGGAGTAGATGATGGCAGCGGAGACAATTTTACGCTGCCCAATACCATTGTATTCGGCATGAATTTATCGGAGCAATATGTCGTAATTGGCAGAAACAACGAATACGACAGGTTAAACCCGCCTGCATTTATAAATATCGCAAGCACAACATTCAAAAAACCGTCTGAAATAACCGGCGAACATTGTTATGAGGCCGATAATTCCGACCGAATTATCTATGTGCGCCGAAATTCGGATACGGAAATAAGCGTATATGTAAACGACAATGCCGTCACATGTCCTGCGTCGTTTCCGGCCCAGGGCGGCGTTACATATTACCGTTGACGCGACCGGGAAACCTCTGAAAATTTCGTCACGGTCAGGACTTTTTCAGAGGTTCCCTGGTGTGCTATCATGGCCGCATGAAAAAGTTGAAGGTCGGTGTGGTTTTTGGAGGGCGGAGCGGCGAACACGAGGTTTCTCTTGTGTCCGCAGCCTCGGTTATTAAGGCTTTGAGTCCTGAAAAATATGAGGTTGCAGAAATAGGAATTACTTTTGGCGGAGAATGGCTGACCGGTCAAAATTGCCTGGAAAGCTTTAGAAGTGGCCGGCTCGAAAATCTGGAAAGTATTTCACTCCCAACCAATAATCCACTGCCGTTTGCCGATATTATTTTTCCTGTTCTGCATGGGCCATACGGGGAAGACGGCACAATCCAGGGACTGTTGGAAATGCTGAAAATTCCCTATGTTGGATGCGGAGTTTTGGCTTCGTCTACGGCAATGGATAAACTGCAAAGTAAGGCGATTTTTTTCGCGGCCGGATTGCCTGTCTGCCCGTATTTGGGATTTACCAGAGTGGAATGGGAAAAAGAGCCGGAAAAAATTCTCAAAAGAATAAATGATGAACTGGGAATATCGTGTTTTATCAAACCTGCGAATATGGGTTCATCTGTGGGCATAAGCAAAGTCAAAAACCCTGGAGAATTGAAACCGGCCATTGATTTGGCGGCGAAGTTTGACAGAAGAATTCTGGCGGAAAAGGCAATCAATGCGCGTGAAATCGAATGTGCGGTTTTGGGGAATGATGATCCGATTGCCGCGCCGCTTGGCGAAATAATTGTTGGCGGAGAATTCTATGATTTTAACGATAAATATGTCAATGGCGTTTCCAGGGCTGAAATACCGGCAAAACTGGACAGTGTGACGGCAGTGAAAATTCAAAAAATATCCATTGAGGCTTATAAGGCGTTGGACTGTAGCGGGCTTGCGAGAGTGGACAGCTTTGTCGACAGGGATTCCGGTGAAATTTTCATAAATGAAATCAATACCATGCCCGGATTTACTTCCATAAGCATGTATCCCAAAATGATGCTGGAAAATGGAATAAGCTACGAGGAGCTTGTGGATCGGTTGATCGGGTTTGGAATGGAGAGATTCAAGGATAAACAAAAAAATCAGATCAAGTTTGATAGCGGGAGCGAATGGTTCAGAAAAATCTGAAAATCGCGCATTGCTTTGTCAGCTGCGCTATTTTCTACTTGCCGTATCAATAAATACGGCTTCGGCGAAAATAGCTTGCTTCCTTGCACTGCATCGATTTTCAGATTTTTCTCGAAAAAATTATGCATCGCATTGCCCCTCCATCCTTTTTTGTTTATATTCTGTTGGCTATGAGATTATTTCGACGCATCAAAAAGAGGACCAGCGATGCCTATTTTTTAGCCCTGGATATCGGAACAGACGTTGTAAAAGCGCTTGTCTGCGAAGCCCAGGGGAATAAAGGCAAAATTCTTGGCGTGGGCAGACGGCAGCAAAAGTTGGGGGATATGCAGGCGGGAGTGGTAACGGATATCGCGTCTGTGATTGCCAATTGCCAAAATGCCATACGCGACGCGGAAAACATGGCTGGCGTGTCAACGGAAAAGATGATCCTTGGTATTTCCGGCGAGCTGGTAAAAGGCGCTACAACCACTACGAGCTATGTCCGCAGGGACGCAAACAGCAAAATAGATCTGGCGGAATTGAAAAATATCGTCCACAAAGTCCAATGGCGCGCGTTTGACCAGGTGCGAAGCCAATTGGCCGATGAAACCGGCTATAATGAAATTGATGTAAAACTTGTGAATGCGGCGATTGTTGATGTGAGAATAGACGGCTACAGGGTTACAAATCCAATAGGTTTCCAGGGAAAAGAAGTTACCTTAAGCATTTTTAACGCGTTTGCGCCGCTTGTTCATTATGGTGCGTTGCAGACTATTGCCGCGGAAATCGATAAAGAGCTCCTCTCCATCGCGGCGGAGCCTTATGCCTTGACGCGCTGTCTGGGATATGAGGATGGCAGCCAATTCGGAGCCATTTTTATTGATGTCGGCGGAGGCACAACCGATGTCGCCGTAGTGAGAAATGGAGGAGTGGAAGGCACAAAAATGTTCACTCTCGGCGGCAGAATGTTTTCAAAAAGACTTTCCCAGGCTCTGAATATTTCTTTCAAGGAAGCCGAAGAAATTAAAATCGCCTACAGCGAGGATAAGCTCGAGCGGCAATCCCACCGCATTGTGCGTGAGGCCATGAAAACCGATTGCGATGTGTGGCTTTCCGGTGTTGTCCTGTCTCTGGAATCGTTCGAAAATGTTGATGTCCTTCCCTCCAAAATCCTCATTTCAGGGGGCGGGGCATACTTGCCGGAAATTAAAGAAACCCTGGAAACAAGGGAATGGATCCAGTCGCTTCCATTCAGTAAAAAACCGCAGATCAATTTCATCAATCCAAAAATGATCACCAATCTTGTCGATGAAACAAAGCTGCTTTTAGATCATCAGGATATTGTTCCCATGGCTCTTGCAAATCTGGCTTTGAGTTTTATTGCGGAAGAACAGCAGCTCTCCAAACTCCTGAAAAAAGTGGTGCGTTTGATGCAAATGTAAAAATTCTTCATGCCCGAAACAGTTTCCACAAAAAAAGTGGTATACATAGAAATCGATGAAGAAATAACGGCAATTTACGATAAAGTCCGCAGAGTAAAAACAAAAAATATTTATCTTGTGGTTCCAAAAAGGGCAATTCTTTTTCAAAGTATTGTTAATCTAAAAATTCTAAAAAGAAAAATTGAAGATGAAGGAAAGGAAGTTTTCCTGATAACAAACGACCCAAACGGATTGCACCTGGCGCAAAAAATAGGCATCCCCACCTATAACAAAGCAAATGCCGAAGGCAAGCCCGCGCTTTTTTCCACGGAAACCGCCGATGAAAAGCTGAGAATCACTCCTCTCAAAGCAAGCGTTAATGCAATTGAAGAAGAAGCTCCGACAAGACTGCTGGAAAGAAAAATTTCCATAAGCGAAATTTTGCGCAAAGGCAAAGAGAAATTGAACATTTCAAAAATCCTAAGCGAAAAGAAAAAAACGCCAAAAACAGGCCCAAAACTGGTGATTATCGCACCCAACAGGCATGCCCTGATCGGCTTTGTCGCGGTAGCGCTGGTTATATTGCTGGTGATTATTTATATCGCTCTGCCAGGAGTAACGATTTACCTGACGCCGACGGCCAGCGTCCTGGAAAAATCGGTAAATATAACGCTGGCCGACGCCCAAAAAAACAGATCTGAACTCGACACCCATCCTCCACATATGATTGCCACCTATCCGGTTAAAATGACCGTTTCAAAAGTGTTGACCCATTTTTCCACCGGCAAAAAGGTGTCGGAAAAAGCGGCAAGCGCAAGCGGTAAATTGACAATCATCAATAACAACAGCTCCGTCTGGCCGCTGATTGCCAAGACCCGCTTTCAGACCGATGATGGCATGGTTTTCAGAATTGCGCAGCAAATCAATGTCCCTGCGGCGACCGTAAACGGGCCTGGAAAAATCGAAGCATTTGTTGTGGCCGACGAGCAGGATGCTTATGGCGCAATGACCGGAGATCGCGGCAATGTCGGCCCAAGCAGATTTTTTCTGCCTGGTTTACGCGAGGACAGCCGCTCAAAACTCTATGCGGAGAGCTATGCGCCCATGACAGGCGGTGTTACCGATTTCACTACATACATAACCGATCAGGATGTCGAGGCGTCCAGGCAAAGAATGGCTGACGAGCTGAAGAAAAGCGCTGTTGAGGAATTGAATAAAATTTTACAGCAAAAAAGCGCGGAATCCGCCGATGGGAAAACCTATGTGCTTTTGGAAGGAGATCAGGCAATTAAAATCGGCGATGCAAAGATAAATGTTTCACCTGACCTGGTTGGCCGTCAAACCGGTGAATTTCATATAAACGGCACCGTGCCTGTGGCGGGAGTGTACTATGAAAAAGAGAGCATGCTGGAGATTTTAAGAAGTGAATTGGTTTTAAAAAAAAGTCCGCAAAAGGAACTGGTAAAAATAAATGAAGCATCGACTTCCTATCGGATTTTTGAGTGGGATGATCTTGGCGGTAAAATAAAATTGACTGCAAATATAAAGGGAATCGAGCAGTATGAAATTGATGAAGAAAAGGAAAATGGCGCGAGGCTGCTGCAAAATATCCGCGACCATATTGCCGGTCTGAATCTTGATGACGCCAAGCTGTATATTCAAAACATGCCGGAAATAAATAAAGCGGAAATAGAAAGCTGGCCTGCCTGGTCACCCACCATTCCAAACCTTACCGATAATATAGAATTTGAGATACGGAATGCGGTTAGTATTGAATAACAGGCCGGAATTTGGTATAATTTAGGCAGAAAATTTACGAAAAAAATAAAAACAAAAATATGAAGAAGATTCTTATTTCCATCAGTATGGCTGTGGCTACAGGTGTGGTTTTGCTTGGTGTAAATGGTGCTTTTGGCCTTACCGCGCCTACGCAAAATCCTGCGGATGCAAATCTGGTGTCGCCGGTGTTTGGAGGATTGGACGTGCAAGGGAATGTGGAAAATACTGCGTCTTCGGGGAATGTCGTGGTGAATGATGGATTGGATGTGAGAGGTGCAGTGAAAAATACAGGAGGAGATGTGGTTATTGATGATAATCTGGCGATAGTCAATAATTTAGATGTACGAAGCCCAATTTATCGCAGTAATAACGCATATGTGGATTTTGATGATGGGGTCAGGCTGGGGATAGGTAAACATTTGGTGCTTCAAGGAAACGGGGAAATTTTTGATGCAATTGACGACTCTATACCCATTGGTAGTGATCTGAAAATATCCGGTAATGTAAATGTGATCAGCGGCACAGATGCAAATTCCTCAGGTGGCGCCCTGGTTATTAAACAGACATCAGACAGTACAGCCTGGGTGAGTATGGATCAAAATGAAATAAGATCAGAGGGTGCGGACTTGTATCTTAATTACGATTCTGACAGAGATGTGATCGTTGGAGGAGGCAATCAAAATGCTACCGATCTTGATGTTCGGGGAAGACTATTTAATGGCATATCTAATGCACTGTGGATTGATGATGTTTTGAAGATAACAAATAATCTGATAGTTACCGGAACCATATCGAATGACACAGCGTCGATGCCGGTAAAAATTGATGATGCTGTTGATATAACCGGTGATATAAAAAACACAAGCACACAGGTTGTAGGTGGAGTTACCCTGGATAATCCCGTCAAAATAGATGACAGCCTTTTTGTGAACAGCAATCTGCTTACAAATGCAGATCTTGTTGTGTATGGAAAGATAAGAACTCCAAATCCCGTGTTGCCAATTGACAATACTATAGGTGTCAACGGCAGTATTGGCGCCACTGATTCCATTACTACATTAAAAAGTTTGAACGCCTTTGAAAATTTGTGGGTGCAAGGGAATGCCGACTTGCAGGGCACTGTTTCAAATAGCTCATCTAAACCGTTAGATCTTGCCGATGATGTTGCTGTCGGGCAAGGATTGACCGTGGCCACCGATGTGAGTGTCGGGGACGATCTAACTGTTGCCGGTGGCCTGGATGTGAACGGCGCGGTTACCGGAATGCAGTTTGGGACTTATGTAAAAGTAGATGGCCCTGCTGTGACGGTAACGGGAAGCGGCAGTGTCTCAACTTCTTTAGCGTGTTCATCCGGTCAATCTCTTATAAGCTGTGGTTTTAGAGGCTGTCTAGATAGTAGAGCAGGCGGTTCTTCCTGTTCAGCCAGTACTGCCATACGCCCATATAGGTTATATGAGGATGTGGCAGCAAATACATGTTATTTTGGAGCCGTTAACGAAAGTACGTCTACACGTTATACTAACATGTATATCACCTGTCTGGATCCGGACTTATAAAGTAACCTATTCGCTTATTATACTTTCTTCACACTGCTGTATGGCAACCTTTTCTTCGATCTGTTTACAAATTGAGGGGTCTTTTTTTTGATTAGCCTCTTTTGCGATAATGTTAAAGCGGCAGGAATATTTTTGATTGTTATCCTGTATCTCATTACAAATACTTGCATCATTTTGGGCAATGGCTTCGGCCTCTATTTGTTGATTGGCCTTGTATGCCTCCGTTATTTCTTCCAAGGTTTTATCGGAAATTTGCGGCCTGGAGTCCTCATTTTTGCTACCGCAGGCAGTCAGTAAAATTGGCAAAAGAAGAATTAAAAGTTTTTTCATGAGAGAGAGGTAAGATTATATGTAGTGATGTTTGGTGCTTCCAGACTGATGCAACCTTGTGTGCCGCTAGATATTTCTGTGCCTGCTTAAAGGTTGCTCGCCACCTGCGGTGGCTCGCAACTGTTATAACCCGAGATTTTTTCTGATTTCATCGGCCTTGCTTTGATCCTCAGCTTTTTTGTGGCCGAGTTCATATTCATCTTCCAGCTGCATCCATTCCTGATAGTGCTGCTGCACAAGTTTTTCCAGCTGCGGAACATGTTTTTTGGAAAGGGCGGCGAACTTCTGTTTTTCTTCTTCAAAAATACGGATCAATTCATCAATCTGTGTCTGTTTCAGTTTTGGAATAGAATCGACAATTTTTTTCTTTTCATCTTTGGAAAGGGAAATTGAACCGGCGAGCAGACGGATAAAATATTCTTCGTTGAAAGTAAGAGTATGTTTTGGCACTTTAACTTTTAATTTTGGCGGAAACTTTGTGCCAAGCTGAAAATTTGCCGGTGTGGTGTCTTCCTGCGGCGGCTGGCTGGGCTGATAGCCACCACCGGCGGCCGGCGGAAAACCTCCTCCCTGCGGGTATGCTCCGGCTGGCGGAAAACCGCCCTGCGGATACGCTCCTGCTGGTGGGTAGCCTCCTTGAGGATAACCCTGTTGAGGGTATCCGGCTGGAGGGAAACCTCCTTGAGGATATGCACCCATTGGCGGATAGCCTCCCTGGGGGTAGGCGCCCTGCTGTGGATATGGATTTGGCGGATAGCCTGCCGGCGGTTGATAACCTGCCGGCTGGTTACCGGCGTTTGGTTGACCGGCCTGGGGAGTTTGTCCCTGGGCTCCGCCGGTACCGGATTTTTGAGGATCATTTTGCGTGCTGTCGGCCATATTCATTCTGATTATTTATCGGTATACAAGCGGTATACTAGCCTTATTTTACAAATGGAGCAAGGAGATTTATAATCGCGGCGCTGTCGGAAAAGTGTTAAATCATTAGGGCGGTTAGCTCAGCTGGTAGAGCGCATCGTTGACGTCGATGAGGCCAGTGGTTCGATCCCACTACCGCCCACCATCTGTACGCACCAACACCGAGAACGATTTTATAACTTTTTAATCTTTGTTTGCTAGGGTGGCTTTATGCTGCGATTTTTATTCAATATTATTTACCCGAAATTTTGTGCCGGCTGCGATGTGCGCGGAAGCTATCTGTGCGAAAAATGCCTGCATGATCTTAAAAAAAAAAAAAAACAGAGCTGTCCGCATTGCCGCAAAGAAAATTGCGATGGAAAATTCTGCAATCAATATTGCCACCGGCAGTACAATTTCGAGCGGCTGATAACATGCAGCGGCTACGAGAAAGATGATCCGCTGCGAAAACTGCTGTTATTGTTCAAATATAGATATGTTGAAGAAATCAATAAAATTCTTGGGAAAATAATGAAATACCAGTTCGCCTATTTTTCCCATGAATTCGACAGTGCGCTGATTGTGCCGATGGCAATCGATAAAAGGAGGGAAAAATTGCGCGGGTTTAATCAGACAGGCCTGCTGTCAAAATTTCTTGCGGGAAACTTTCCAAAAATGGAGTTTTATGACTGCCTGCGGCGCAACTCACTGGTAAAAAAACAGTCCGAGCTTGGCGTGGCGGAGAGGAGAATAAATCTGCGCGGCGCGTTTTCAATTCCTCCCGAGTGCCGTGAAAAACTTAATGGACAAACGATAATCCTTGTTGATGATGTAGCCACTACCTGCAGCACACTCAACGAAGCGGGGAAAATTTTAAAATTGAATGGAGCAAAAAGTGTCTGCGGGCTTGTGCTGGCGCGAGGCCATTTGTTTGGAAAATCCTAAAAATAGTGCACTGCTGCGTCAACTGCGCCAATTTTTGCTTTCGCCGTACCACTAAGTACGGCTCAAACAAAAACGGCTTGTTTCCTTGCATTGCAGCAATTTTTAGAATTTTCTGGATTTTCGGTATAATGCGCTCATGAAAATCGGTATTGATGCCTCAAGATACGCTGATGAAAAAGCCACCGGGGTGGAATGGTACAGCTGGCATATCATAAATTCGCTGCTTAAAATTATTCCAAAAAGCGATGATGTGGTTTTGTATTCCCGTGAGGCAATTGAAGGGCAGCCGTATAAAATTCTGAAAGCAAAAAGATTCTGGACGCTGGGAGCGCTTTCGAAAGAAATGAGGAAAAATCCGC
>JACPLZ010000027.1 GCA_016186245.1 Candidatus Peregrinibacteria bacterium
CACTGTCAAAGATGGTGAAACCAAGACTCTCGTACTCAGACTCGATGTAGGAGATGGAGCAGCAACCACGAAGGCCGGTTTTGAAATTGCCAGCAAGGAGAAAGTAGAGATTACTGGGGCGGACGTAAGCGGTACTTTCCCTGCGCAGGGTGATGAATTCAATCTTGCAACTGACGAAGTCGGAACATTGACTGTCGAAAAAAACGGCACTCTTACCAATCCAAAAGTTGGTGAAGACGGCGTAACTATTGCTAAATTCAAAATGACAACTTCCGGAGAAGGAGCAGTGATCAGCAGACTGGGATTGCTTCTTACCGGTACAGTCAGTGTCAATGATGCTCAGAATTTCAAATTATATGTATCTGGCACGACTGATCCTATAGCTGAAGTCGCCGCTGTAGACAGTAATGATCTCATCAACTTCACTATGCCTGATGCCGGCTATACGATAGCAAAGGGTGATAGTAAGAGCTTCTATATCAATGCGGACTTTAATACGGGTCGTAGTTCTGATAGTGTCAAGGTTTACATCGATCAGGATACGGACGTAGTTACAACCGGTGATAAGTATGGTTTCGGTTTGGCTATTACCAGGACGCTTTATGATGGTAATCCTGACGCTTGTCTCAATGGTTCTTCCAACGATTGTTCTTACAGCAGTCTGCAGGGAGGAGATATCACTATCACTACAAGCGGACCGGCAGCTACAAACATTGCAAAGAATGGCAAGGATGTCTCACTTATGGAGTTCAGTATAACTTCTGTATCTGAAGTTACATTTAAGAAATTTCCATTAAGTTTGACTGCAACTGAAGCGGACGCTACGGAAGGGCTTATGAACGCTACGGCATCAAACTTTACAGATATCAAGATTACCAACGTTGATACTGGCAAAGAAACATTTACGGCAGTTGATGCAGGCGTGTTTAAGACAACAATCGGTGGCGCCACTGCCATTACCGAAGCCGCAGGTGACAACGCCGAAGCTTATCATATCTTTACGGATAATGTCACTATTGCCGCTGGTGAAACGCTTAATTTGAAACTTACTGTAGATATAGCGAATACCGACACCCTGGATGGCATGACATTGATTGCACAATTGCCTCTTGGTGATAGTACGAGCTATCCTGAAGTAAGAGACGTCAATAACAAAGTTTTGACAAATTCAAGCAGTCTTACGCCGGCAGCCGATATTACGGCTAAAACGATGACTGTTAAGGTTCCATCTTTGACATTGTCATTGGGTTCAACTCCGGTCGTAAATGGTAGCAATTACGTAAAAGGTGCCAAGGGGGTTCCATTTACAGGTATAGTATTTGCTTGTGGAGACGCTTCCAGCTGTAAAGTTACGGACGTATCCTTGGTTGGTACAGTGGATGAAACTGGTGCCACTACTGCCGCTGCTACTTTCCCAACAACAGCGACAAATCCTGGTTTGGATGGCGCTATTCAGGTGAACTCCATAGTCGGTAGTGTATGGCTTGAAGATATAGACGGTAACATAGTTGCTGCCGCCAAGAGTGTTGCTGCAAACTCTGGTGCTGTAACCTTTACGAACGTAAATTGGACTATTTCTGCCGGTTCAAGCCCAGTGCTTTATGTTAAGGGCGACATATCTGCAAGCGCTTTCAAGTCTAGCGATGCGGACGCCGTAGCATTCAAGGTGACCGCGGCCAGCAGCGTAACAGCAGAAGATAAAGACGGTAATTCCATCACTCCAACAGGTACCGTAAATCACCCAAGTGTAACCACGGCTTCTACTTGGGTAGTGGTACTGGGAGGCGGTTCATTGACCGTTGCGGTTGACGCTGATACTGCGCAGGAAGATATTATTCTTGCCGGATCCACCGGTGTTGAAGTATCAAAATTCAAATTCACCACAACGAACGAAGCATTCAAGGTAAAGGCTTTGGCAATTAATAACAGGCAGTCCGGTGCTACTACAGCCACTTTGGGTGATTATGACAACAACGTTAAGCAGGTTACCCTTAGCTATACAAATAGCGCGGGCGCAGCTGAATCCAAGACCGCATCTCTCGTTTCAGGCACAGCAAACTTCTCAGGTTTGGATTTTTACATCGGAAAGGACAATAGCGCTGTAATTACTGTGAAAGCCGATACCAACACTATTTCCAGTGGTTCTGCTACCGCCGGAGAATATGTTGACATGAACCTTGGCTTCAACAATTTTGAGGCAATAGCTCAATCCAGTGGTGAAACCTACAAAGGCGATAAGATTGACGCAACTGTAAGCGCTGATTCTGATCTTGATTTTGGTACAATAACCTGGACGGACGGTACCAACATCGATATCAACACGGCGGCGGATATTGCCACGGCTACTGCCGGCGGCACGGTAACTCTTACCGTTAATGATGAAACTGACGGCAATCCCCCAAATCTGCCGGTTGGTACGCTGCTTTGTCAGGACAGTAGCACTACTTGTTCCGGCAAGGCTGTATTCGTTGTAACCGCTTGGACAGAAGGCTCAACATTTACTGACGCCGGTAATACTGGTGACAGTATCACAGCAATAGTCCTTGACAACGCAGATACTGCCGTAGCTGATGCTGATAATCTTGTTTACTCTCTTCCTGGAAGTGGTTATCTGACTTCGGCCAATAGGCTGCATGTTTACGAAACAAGGCCAACTCTGGCTCTTGCTGCAGCCTCTCCATCTGGATCAAGAAGTACAAGTTCCAGCGATGACGCATTTGTGTTCACAGTCAACGCCAACGTCCTGGAGCAGGTTAACTTAAGAGCAGGTACTGAATTAACAGGCACTATGCTTGATGGTGTTGGTACGCCTTGTGCCATTTCAACTGTTACTGCTGCTGGATTGCAGGTAGATGGTTCAGCCCAATTGTGTACCTTGGATGCCTTGGCGGCCGGAGATTCATTCTCATTCGCTACTACCGCAATGACCGACTACGACAGAATATCCTTTTGGATAAACGTGGTTGACACAGCTGGTGGTACAGATTCTGCCTTTGCCGATTACAAGGTTAGTACAGGTACGGCTCAGGCTACATTTACCGCTGGCACAGCTACGGCCCTATCTCAAACAATCTGTGGTGCCGATCAGGCGACCCTTACAACGGCTGAATGGTATTTCTGTGATACTCAATTGCCAAAAGATGCCGGTACTTTAACCCACGTACATTTCGAATTTGATGAAACTACCGAACTTGCTGATACGGACTTGGTATACATCGATGAAATCTGGCTGTACAACGACAAGATAAAGATAGACATAGCGACAGATGCCGATCTTGACACTTATGCCAACAATGCGACCAACGCAGGTTCGCCAGTGGCAGTTCTTCTGAAGGAAGGTTCTACCACCAAGGCGACTGGCTATGTTACGACCACGACTAATGGCGCAAGCGCCACAAGTACCGGTTCTATAACATTTATCCCAACCACTCAGATTGAAGTTGCCAAGAACACAACCAAGACTTTGACTGTCAACCTAAACTCTGGAGACCTTATCAACGAGGATACAGGTTCAGACGATCCGGTTACATTCTCGATCGCTCTTGGATCTTCACTTGAGGGTACGGTAACGTCTGGTGGCTTCTGGTGGAATGATACCAATGTCGACCTTGACAAGAATGGCACAACAACGGCTGCGGAATTGACAGCCAGTGCTATTAAGTGGGTTGGTAAAGTTTCATCAACAACACTTACGGGTAACACTGTTAAGTACTAATAGTAACTTTACGGATTTCGACAAAATAAGAGTTTAAGCAAAAAGCCCCTCAGTAAAACGGGGGGCTTTTTTTTATTCCAAAAATTTGATATAAACAAATGCGTCATTGTTGAACAGTTCATTATTCATTTAAAACCTAAATATGAAAAAAATAACATCAATACTGATTATTTCAAGTTTTTTATTTGCCGCCTGCGGCAATAGTAAATGGGATAAAACTGACAAGGATATATCACCGGAACAAAAGACTTATGAGGAAAATATAATTAGTGAGCAAATGACCATATTGGAAAAAGATTCAACGGACGTTAAGGCTCTTTTCCAGGTAGCCTTTGAGTACCAATTTCTTGGCGAATACAGAAAGGCCGTGAATTACTACGAAAAGGTCATTAAAATCGATGCCGGCCACATAGCGGCGCTTAACAATCTGGCAGATATATATGAACAAATCGGGGAATACGACACATCTGCAGAATACATAAAACAGCTTTATCCTCTAATGCCAGATAGTGCGGAAACAATAAAGGATACCGTCAGAATTCTCCTTTTGGCGGGAGATGACATAAGTGCCGAACAAGCTCTGGAAAATTTTGCAAAACTGAAAAGAGAAGGAGGAGAAACATCTAAAGAAACTACCAAGCTCATTTCATCTTTAAAGCAGCAAATAGAGGATTACCAGCGATCAGTCGGAAAATAGGGAACCAACCGATATTATGTCAAAGGAAAATATCGCCACCCTTTTGCTGCATAACCTCAATAATGATAACATCCGAAGAGTAAAACTGTATCAAAATGCGTTCCCATACGTATTCTAAATACAGAACCGTTATCATTTAATTTTGCAAAAATCATGAACAAAATTACACGTTCATTTTCCGGACTTGTTTTATTGGTAGGCCTATTTTTAACGTCAGGACTTACAGCGTTTGCTATTGCGCCTACCGGCACAATGTCGATGACAAGCCAAAGTATTGCCACCTCATCAAGCGGTACCGCGAATAATACCATTACCGTCACTGCGGCAAACACTGAAATACTGGCGGCAAATGATCTTCATATAAAAATTCCTGATGCTGTCAATGCTCACTGGGATACTACCGATACTTCAGCAACATACGTTTTTTCAGGCGCGGGCGCAGCCAATGCCACGGTTGTTTTATCGAACAGCAATAAGACAATCACCATTGATATAACCACAAATCTTGATGCAACCAGTAATATTCAGGTCTCGGGATTAAAGTTCCAGGGTGACGCAGCGTCAGCATCGGGAACCTTACAATGGGCGGTTGATAATGCAACTGTTGGTTCAGCAACCTTCAATTCAGTCGCAAGCAGCGCCGCCTTGACGGTAACTGCAACGGATGCAGATGCAACTTTAGTGTTAGCCGATACTAACGCGGGAGACTTTGGCATAGCAACATTGGAATTAAACCTCTCTGTAGCTTTGGCTAATACGGATACAATAACATTTACCGCCCCCGCCGAATTAGATGTCAGCGGTTTGACTGCCGCTACCAATCTTACGGGAACGCTGGAGGGTGGAAGTGGTATCACCTGTAATGATTCCGGTCAAATTGTAACCTGTACAATAGATGGTGCATCGGCTGCTGCCGCAAATGACTTAACAATCATATTTCCGGCTAGTGCAGTCGGTATTTCAGGAGCCTCGGTAGGAACAACAGACATAACAGATTTGGCTGTAAATGATACTTCGCTATCTGGAGCAGATATCAATTCGGACGCCACGGTTGCTGTAACGGATATAATAGTAGGTGATCTCACTGCCACCAATGTAGCTCCTGAATCTCTAAGTCTTTCCACCATTTCTCCGACTACTTTCGCTTTTACGACAACAGCCCAAGTCCCTTCCGGTGCAAAAATAGTGGTTGTATACCCCGCCGGCTGGAATCTTGCCGGAGCAGCAGGCCAGGTGGGAAGTGCGTTATCTGGCTTAACGGGAACATGGACGGCCACCGTATCGAGCCAAACTCTCACATTGACTAAAACAGGTGGCTCAGCAGATGCGGCCGGCGCAAAAAGCTTGACACTCAATGGTATTATGACGCCTCCAAACGAAGGAAGTGGAGGCACATACAGCATAACAACAACAACTTCAACACCTGCAAATATAGAAACCGATGCGGCTGTAACGGCAGACACAATCATAGGAAAAGTTGCCAGCTCCATAGTCGTTGGTTCACCAACTGGAGTAACTGTAACAGACGATACCAGTGGCGGTGTGCTTATAACCTGGGTGGATCCGTCCGGATCAGGCGACGCGACCAAAGACATAACGATATTGAAAGGTACTGCACCAATGCCGGTAAATGGCTCACAATATGCTTTAGTATTAAAAGGAGTACAAAAATATGTTGACGCGAATGTTAAGGCCGGTGATGTTGTATCGTACCAACTCAGAGCTAGTAATGGCAGCGGAGAGACGGGAACTACAACAGCCGCTGTAACATTTACCGTCGGCTCAACAGTTACTGGCACGACTACGGATGATACCGCAGCAGATGATACTGCCACAGATGACACGGTGGTGACAGATGATACCCTCGCAGAAGACACGGTAGCAGATGATACTGTTGCTGATGACACGACGGCAGATGATACTACTGCGGAAGGTACATCGGCTGATGATGCAGCTGACGCAGATGGTACCGATGTTCCATTTGCAGATATCGCGACACACTGGGCAAAAGATTTTATCACCGAGCTTTACACGGCGGGAGTAGTCAAGAGCGCGACTGCCTTCAATCCTGATAATGACATCACCAGAGGCGAATTTACCAAAATGGTAATGGAGGCATTTGACATCGAAAAGGGCAGTGCAAGCACAACCGCATTCTCCGATGTAAAAAATCACTGGGCGGCAGCCTACGCTGACGGCGCCAAGAAAGCGGGATTGATCAACGGTTACTCTGATGGCACATTCAAGCCCGACGCTAAGATCAGCAGAGCTGAAGCGATGAAGATTTTACTTGAAGCTACAAGCTATGAAAAAAATGCCGCAGCTTCCGGATTTAAGGACGTGAAGGCTGGAGACTGGTTTGCGGTTTATGTAAACTATGCCGTGAGAGCCAAGATTTTAAGCGGATTCTCTGACAACACATTCCGTCCGCTCAACAATATGACCAGAGGTGAAGTTGCTAAAGTGATAGTGAAAGTGCTTGGAATGTAATAAAAATTGTGTCATGCCGAACTTGTTTCGGCATCTACATTACATAGATCCTGAAACAAGTTCAGGATGACACGGTAAAGTTCAGGATGACACGGTAAAAATCAGGATGACACGATAATAACATTGATAAAACTGAGCCCCTGCCCAAAGCGGGGGCTTTTTAATTAAAAAACACTTCTATGATTTAGCGAGTGAGAAGAAAAATTTTCTCTAACGACAATCTCTAAATATAAATATAATACCAGCCAGATAATTTATCCTCTAACTTCAATGAAAAATGAGTAACAAATCTCACCCTGTATTTAAAAAGCTACTGTCCTGGTTGACCAGCGTGAGCATCATTGCAATGACTTTAGTTGTCACTATGCCGATACCGGTGGCAAACGCTGCTCCGACAACATCGGTGCTCTTAAGCGCTAGATTTAGAGAAGACGGTCTTGCCGCACACAGGAACAACCTATTGGTAACATTTACAGAACCGGTGTGTGGAAATTCAGACTGTACTGCTGGATTATCAGTTAGTAATTTTACTGTTACCACGGATAACGGAACGGGTATGCAATTCATCATGTCTGTTGTCCACACTGCCGGTACCAATTGGGCGCTGCTGATTATGAATGCTGATTCCGAAGCCACCGATACGGGAAACACAATCATGGCCAACGAGGTATACACTCCAAGCGGAATGCTTCTGGCTGATTCTACTGTTACTACTTCATTTACGCGTGACACAACCGCCCCAACGGTAAGCGCCAAGAGGGTCAAAACTGCCACCGATGATATAATATTGCAGTTTAGCGAACCTGTATCAGATGAACAGGGCACCGGAGCCGCACTTGTGACTGGTGATTTTGCCTATACAGACGTCAGCCTGAATAATGCGGCATCGCTTGATGCGATCACTTATACCGGCGATGCCACATGGGTCTATTTAAGTACAAATGCCAACGTTGATACTACTGCTGATGCTGCGGATACCCTTGGCCCAACCGATAATAAAATCTATGACATGCTTGGTAACGAATGGGTAGAAGCGGCTACGGCCATCAGCACCTTTACGGCTGACTCTACAGCTCCAGCGATTTCATCTGCTTACGCAATGATTGGCGAAGATGCAACCGGTGGCAACGACCTGGTTTATTTAACTTTTTCCGAACCGGTTTTTAATGCTAATACCGCCTCCGGTAATCTTGCCGACACAGATTTTGCCGTAAGTGCAGGGACCATCAGTACGGTAACTCATACCGCAGGCAATGCATTTGCTATCATGGATCTTGCTGCCAATAAAACCTCAATGGGCACTGTAGATGGTCAGGGAGGATCCGATGATATTTTTGATGCGTTTGGCAATGCTCTGGCTGCAGGAACAACAACGACCATCGATGATAATACCATGCCCGTGTTGCAGGGGGTCTGGATAAATCAATTTATAGATCACGCCAATGTCGCGCCAACGTCCATAGGAACCAACATTCTCACAACAGTAGCACTGGTGACAGCAGAAGCATCTACGACCTTTCCAACAGAAGGGGCAAACATGCTTAAAATGACAGATGGAACAGGGCTTGCGGCAGATGAAGGCTTTATGGCTCAAGCCAAGCTTCAATTATTCGATACTACAAATGATGTTTTTGAATATACACAGGTGAAATTCGATGCTTATTTTGAGGATAGCAGCGGGGCGATTACTCTTGATGATAATTCAGACATTCAATTTGTCATCAATGATGCCGCTAATTTTACAACCGCATCTCAATGGGCAATAACAACAGATTTACCGGAAAAAACCTGGACTACGGTAACCATAGATTTAACCGCAGCAGTTACAGAAGGTACTGCATTAACAGCCTTAACTACGAATCCGATATATTGGGGTATTGCAGTCAATGCTACCACCGATATAGCGACCAGTGATGTTTTATATATTGATAATGTGCGTTTTTCCAGAGGCGCTTCCTCCAATTCAAACAGAGTGATACTTGAGTACAGCGAATCTGTGAATTTGACAGGTGATCCTGCTGTTGGCGCCAGTGCTGCCAGTACGACAAGTATGGGTGACATGCAGACAAATAAAGCTCTCGGAGGATTTGGTGCTTTTGCTTCAGGTACGTACACGACAAAAGCAGGTAGTAATACGGTAACAAAAAACGACGCCGGTAACACATATACAATAGATTTAGCCATTCGGCAGGGCGGTCTAATTACTTCCGCTTCACCGGTGACTTTAAGTGGATTATTCACGCCAACTGCCACAGTAACCGATGTAGACGGCAATATCATAGCAGTTACATCAACCATGACTCCACAGACGGTAATAGATACGCTTGATGTTACGACCGCCGCCACAGCAGTAACTAATTTCAACCCTGCTCTTACTCAAAACGGTACTGTAAAACTTGAATGGACAGCGCCAAGCCAAACTGCTGCGACATTTTCCCACTATGTCGTAACATATGGCACCAGCGCGAGTGTAAGCGTGGCAAGCAGCCTTTGGGATGATTCCAATGACGCGGCTTTGGCAACTGCCACAACGGCTACAACTACAGTTACAGGATTGACAAACGGAACAACGTATTATTTTAATATAGCAGCAGTAGATATAAAAGGTATTCCCACAAGTTTTGTAACAGAAAGAAATGCTACCGCAGGTGAGACATCGGCAACCGAAACTACCGCTCCGGGCTTACCTACAGGTATTGCTGCCACAGTAAACGGCAGCGGTAAAGTTGTATTAACATGGACGGATCCTACCGATGGCGATTTATCCAAGATTGAAATTGCCAAGTCTACCGGTACGGGAGTTGATCCTTCGAGTATGTTAGCTTCTATTGACAAAGGCGTAAAAACATATACTGATAATAATGTAAAAATAGGGGATGTAGTAAACTACAAACTGAGGGCGATTGATACAAATGACAACAGAAGCAGCTTCACGGCTGTTACAAGTATCACTGTATCTCTCACTCCAGCTTCAGATGACACGGTTGCAGACGACACAACTACCGACGATACCGTTACCAACGATACGGCTGACGACACCACAACCAACGCAACAGTCGCCCTAACCGCCGTTGGAGATTCAGGAGTTACCGCGGATGCCTCATTCACAGAAGCTGAAGATGGCAGTCTTGGAGTAGATATCACGCCAACCGGCACAAATGCTGCCATGACCTACCCGGCACATATCCATTCCGGCACATGTGCCGAAGCTGGGGATATAAAGTATCCGCTCACAAATGTGGTAAATAACGCATCTCACACTGATATCGCGGATAAAACATGGACAGGACTCCTGGCTGAAGGACCGCTCTATATCAACATCCACAAATCCGAAGCTGAAATTGGTGTAATCCTTGCCTGTGGCGAATTGCCAACTGTGGAAGAAGCCGCCGCTGCAGCAGAAGAAGAGGCGGCAAATGAAACAGCCGATGATACCGGAGCGGAAGCAGATGATACTGTAGCAGTTCCATTCAAAGATATCACGACCCACTGGGCAAAAGATTTCATCACCGAGCTTTACACGGCGGGAGTCGTAAAGAGCGCAACAGCATTCAATCCTGATAATGACATCACCAGAGGTGAATTTACCAAAATGGTAATGGAGGCATTTGACATAGAAAAGGGCAATGCAAGCACAACCGCATTCTCCGATGTGAAAAATCACTGGGCGGCAGCCTACGCTGACGGCGCCAAGAAAGCGGGATTGATCAACGGTTACTCTGATGGCACATTCAAACCTGACGCTAAGATCAACAGGGCTGAAGCGATGAAGATTTTACTCGAAGCTACAAGTTATGAAAAAGACGCAGCAGCTTCAGGATTTAAAGACGTTAAGGCCGGAGACTGGTTTGCGGTTTATGTAAACTATGCCGTGAAAGCCAAGATCGTAAGCGGCTTCTCTGACAACACATTCCGTCCGCAACAGAATATGACTAGAGGTGAAGTCGCTAAAGTGATCGTGAAGGTGCTGGGGATGTAATAGAGGAAGTCATGGTTCGACAAGCTCACCATGACAAGGACAATGGCACAACAAATTTAAGCCCCTGCCAAAAGCGGGGGCTTTTTAATTTTCGCTCTCCAGGCGGGCTTTCAGCAGGAAAATTGTATCGGTCAGAAGCTTTGCCCGCGCCCAGTCTTTTTGAGATTCGGTCAGTAAATCTCCCAAACCGTCCAAAATATTCCGGTTATTCATTTTCTCTAATTGTCCGATGCACTTTTTCATCAATTCAGAAAATGTTATACCGGCTCGTTTTTCTACGATCTCTTCATTGATGGGCCAGATATGCTTCAGGAAAAACCAAACATCGTAAACGTCGCGGCTGGTTTTACCAATCCGTTCGTGCATCGCCATCAGTTTGCGGGCAAACATATCCTCTCTTACCATGACCAGCATGGAAACTCCCAGATTTGTCCTCAACTCATAACGGGATCCGAAAGCCCGGCGATTGATCTCGATCTTAATTCTGCGGGCTTTATCTTCGTATGAAAGCACGAATAATAAAGTAAACCGCTTGCGTTCTATTTCCTTAATCGAGCCGTATTTTTCTGCAATCTGCTCAATACGATCAAAAATATAATCTTCTTTGCTTTCGTCCAGCAGGTCAAAATCCAAATCGACCGAGAATCGGCTAAGCTCGAAAAAAATAAGAGCGGCCGTACCACCTTTGAATCCCAAGAGAGGCGCGATCGTCGTATCCGAATAGATATCCTTAAGAATCTGGAACAAAATATTCCTGTGAACCGATATGTCAAAAGCGGTGTTAGTCATAATTATTTCGTGGCTTTATAATATTCAAAGAATTCATTAACTTTTTTAGCCATTCGCCTGTTTTTGTAAATAGGCAGCATCTCAAAAACTTTGTCCCAATTCAAAGAGCCCAAGTTATCGAAGTGATAATCTTTGTGAATATAGATTGTGTCCAAAAATGCGCGCTCCGGATCGGCAACTGAGGTTTCGTTTTTGTGCTCAACACCTGCGGGATTGGTCAAAACAAAATCTTTAATTTTCTTATAAGAGTACGTTTGCCCGTCAACTACGATCTCCCGCGTCTGATATGACGCGACCGTGATCCTGCTATAAAACTGGAAGTTAATGCCACTCCGGGTTAAGACAGTTTCAAAACTCACATAAGAAGGCGTAAATATTCTGGTCGCCAATTCCAGCCTGTCGTAGTTTTTATCCTTGGAGTAAATACCACGGCGGATACGATACAACTCACCGGTTTTTATATAGTAATTAACTCCGTCAATCGCGGTTTTCCTATCGCTATTACCCCAAATCAGAGAAATGTCTTTGAAGGTAAAGACTGTTTTGGTAGATCGTAATATGTCGGAAATAGGTTTTTTTTTATACTTCATAAGCTAAAGATCGTAATAATTACGTTCTTTAGCTTATTTTAGCCTATAGCCATAATAAATGCAAGAACTGAAAATGCGCCCCTTTTCTCACAATTGTAAGAAGATTTTATGAAAATTTAATGTTTGTTTGGTACAACCGCATCGTGATGCGGTTTTTTTTATTCCGCAAAACAACTTAAATGCCCCGCCGGATTACCAATCTCCATTGGCGGGGCAGTGCCTGAACCATAAAACAAATGCATATAAAATTTACTTATCACGCAGCACGGAGAATGAAGCAAAGAAAAATAGATATCTATGATATTTTCAAATGCATATATTTACCGCAAAAAATTGAACATGAAGGTCGAAAAATTAAGTTTTACAGATCATTGGCAGGTAACAAATATGTTGTGATTTGCGTTTGCATTATTGAAAATGATGAATGTAGAATTATTACGATCTATAAAGCAGGCAGACCATATCGATACATTAATCCAAATCAATCATGATAAAAGTAAATTACGACTCTGAAGTAAATATCCTTGAATTATTCTTCAATAAAAAGAAAGTTGCAGATAGCGAAATGCATGGTTGCGTGATTGATTATGATAAGGAGGGAAATATTGTCTACATAGAAATTCTTGATGTTAATCCGCAGGCAATAAAATCTCTTGTCAAAAAAGTTAAAAAAGAATAATTAAACGTTTTTTTGAAGCTTTTCAGCGGCATCTGTCTTTTCCCACGTAAATCCGCGCCCATGTCTGCCAAAGTGTCCGTAAGCGGCGGTTTGTTTGAATAAAGGCTGTTTTAAATCCAACGCTTTGATGATTGCCTGCGGTGAGAAATCAAAAACTTTTTTTACGGCTGCAATCAATTCTTCATCGGAAATTTTCCCCGTTCCAAAAGTATTTATATTCAAAGAAACAGGATCTTTCACGCCGATTGCATAGGAAACCTGCAATTCGCACCGCTCGGCCAATCCTGCCGCAACAATATTTTTCGCGACATACCTTGCCATATACGCACCGCTCCGATCAACTTTGGTGCAGTCCTTTCCGGAAAAACATCCGCCGCCATGCCGCCCCATTCCTCCGTAAGTATCCACGATAATTTTGCGGCCGGTCAGTCCTGCATCACCGGGCGGCCCGCCGATAATAAACCGCCCAGTGGGATTGATATGAAAAACAGTCCGGCTGTCCAGATATTTTCCGCAAACCGGCCTGATCACATGTTTCAAAATATCCTTTTTAATCATCGCCTGCTTCGCGCTTGGCGCATGTTGCGTGGAAACAACTACGCCGTCAACGCGCACCGGCTTCCATCCGTCATATTCCACGGTAACCTGCGTTTTGCCGTCCGGCCTCAAATAATCCAGGATTTTTTTCTTTCGCACTTCGGCCAGCCTTGCCGCCAATTTATGCGCCAAAGTAATAGGCAGTGGCATCAATTCCTGTGTCTCCCGGCAGGCAAAACCAAACATCATTCCCTGATCGCCTGCTCCGCCATTATCCACTCCCAGAGCGATATCCGGGCTTTGTTCGTCAATCGCCGTCAATACGCTGCAGCTCTTGTAATCAAAGCCATAGGTTGCATCATCATAACCGATTTCCCTAATCGTCCCGCGCACAATTTTTGGAATATCCGCATAACCGCGCGTGCGGATTTCCCCGGCCACAAGCACCAAACCGGTAGTTACCAGGGTTTCGCATGCGACACGGCTATCCTGATCCTGTCGGAGTAATTCATCCAGAATTGCATCGCTTATCTGATCGGCGATCTTATCGGGATGCCCTTCGGTTACAGATTCCGATGTGAAAAAATATGTGGACATAGGCAAAAAGTGGCATTTGTACTATAATTCTGGGTGAATGTTACCAGTTGCGAGCGAAGCGAGCAACCTAACGATCATGGTTCGACAAGCTCACCATGACAACTTTGTTACCCTGAGCCTGTCGAAGGGTCACCATGACAACTTTGTCACCCTGAGCCTGTCGAAGGGTCACCATGACAACTTTGTCACCCTGAGCCTGTCGAAGGGTCACCATATCAACTCCGCCAAATGTCCAACTCACCAAAAATCGCCATCGCCATCATCCACTACGGCACGCCCCAATTCATCAAAAGCTGTCTGGATTCCATCACCACCCAGACCAACCCAAACATCGAAATTTTTTTCATCGACAATAATTCTGCCGACACCGCCTGGAAAGAAATCATCAAGGAAAATTACGGCAACCGCGCCAACCTTAAAGTCATTGCCAACGACCAAAATCTCGGCTATGCCAAAGCCGCGAATCAGGGCATCCGTCTCGCAATGGAAGCACAAGCAAAATATGCCGTAATCACCAATCCCGACATTATTTACAGCCCCCAGTATTTCGAAAAAATCGTCGACCATATGGAAAAAAATCCAAAAATCGCCGCCATTACCGGCAAAATTTACCACTATGACTTTGACCGCGAGCGCCCGACAAATATCATTGATACCGTGGGTCTTTTTGCTTACAAAAATCGCAGGGTGATCGATGACGGTCAGGGCCTGATTGATGAAGGACAGTTTGATGAAGAATGTGAAGTTTTTGGTGTTTCCGGGGCATGTCCGCTCTATCGCATCGATGCATTGGAAGATGTGAAAATTATGGATGAATACATGGACGAGGATTTTTTTATGTACAAGGAAGATGTAGATTTGTCCTGGCGTTTTTTATTGTACGGTTGGAAGAATTTATACTATCCGGCGGCAGTGGCTTATCATGGCCGTGGAACAGGTGTCCATCGCCGATTTTTCAACAAGGAAATTATCAGGCACCGCCATCGCCTGAGCAGATTTCAGAAAAAATTTGCGTTTACCAATCAGCATTTGATGCAGGTGAAGAATGAACTCTGGCAGAATTTTTTTAAGGATTTTGCGGCGATCGTTAAACGTAAATTGGGAATGGCCATTTATATAACTTTTCGCGAGCCATATCTTTGGGGCAGCTATTTAAAGTATCTCCGCAAACTTCCCCGCGCTCTTAAAAAACGCAGCATCATCATGAAAAATCGCCGCGCCACAGTGGAGGAAATGGGGAAATGGTTCCAGAAACAGTCAAAATATCTCCTCAAATAGATCAGTTGATATTGACCGCACTATCCAAATTTAGTAAAATACGGATAGTTAATCATCCAAATTTAACTAAATATGGTCATTAAACGCCTTGCGCAAAAACTACTAAGAGAGAAATTACAGGAAAACAAAGTACTTCTCCTTTACGGACCACGAAGAGTTGGAAAAACCACACTCCTGAAACAATTTATTGCGGAACTTCAAGACCCTGGAATTTGCAAATCTGTAAACGCGGAAACCACAATTATCCAGGATGAATTGGCGACACCATCTATTAATGCCCTAAAAAATTTTGTTGGCGACCACAAAATCATCATCATTGATGAAGCTCAAAAAATCCCCAATATTGGCAGCCAGTTAAAACTTATGGTAGATGAAATTCCGGGAATTTCTGTCATCGCGAGCGGCTCGGCATCTTTTGCCCTTGCCCCGCAGGTAGGTGAACCTCTTACCGGCCGAAAAAAAACTATTCATCTTTTCCCTATCTCCGCTGAAGAAATTATTCAGACAAGTGATGTCTCGGACTATAAAGAAAAATTAAATGAATTATTGGTGTTTGGTGGTTACCCGGAACTTTTTCAAATTTCTTCCACCGATCAAAAAAAAGAATATCTTGCCGAACTGACTGACTCCTATTTATTTCGCGATATTTTAGAACTTGAGCAGATAAAAAATCCACGGAAATTACGCGATTTATTGACTCTTCTTGCTTTTCAAATTGGGAAAGAGGTATCGCTGAATGAGCTCGGGCGTGCTTTGGAGCTTAACAGAAGCACCATTTTCAGATATCTCGATCTTCTGGAAAAATCCTTTGTCATTATCAATATCCGCGGTTTCAGCAGAAATTTAAGAAAAGAGGTGACGAAAACATCGCGATATTATTTTTACGATAACGGAATCAGAAATGCTTTAATAAACAATTTTAATCCGATTTCTTTGCGTGACGATGTGGGTATGCTTTGGGAAAATTACATTGTACTGGAGCGAATCAAAAAGCAGTCATATAACAATATTATTTCACGGAATTATTTTTGGCGCACCTATGATCAAAAAGAAATTGACTGGGTTGAGGAACGTGAGGGAAATATCCACGGATATGAAATTACCTGGGGCGATAAATCCGCCAGACAGAAAAAAGAATGGCTTGCCGCCTACCCATCAGCATCTTTGGAGATAATCAATCGGAAAAATTTTTTGCACTTTATCACTTGCCTCAATCCCACCCGTCACGTATTTCTGTAGCCGGATCCCATGCAGGGGATGTATCACCACCAGATTTGTTCCCCGGTTTGCAATGGCTCAAAATCGCCTCACATCTTAATTGCGTAACCAGAGACAACAACACAGTGTCGGGCTCGGGAAAGCTTTCAAACCTTTCCACATCTTCTACGAGTTTGAGCACGATTTTCCAATCCTCGTAAAATTGCTCCAATGCAGGAATACGATTGGTTTTCAGGTCGGCTCTAAATTGCGATTCGGGAATACCAGGAATACTATCATAAATTAGCGATGAATCTTTTAAAGCAATCATACTCATAACACGGTTATTCAGGGCAAGACTCTCCGTGGACCATGCTGGAGATTGCCTCGTTAGCCAACCGCGTTTTTCAACATAGAGTTTGCTCAAAAAAACCGTGCATTCCGCCAATAAGACTTTGATAGAGTCCAAAAAAGTCTCAATGGAAGCCTTAACCGGCTCCATATGTCCGATACCGTCTATCTCCGATTCAGGTTTCCTGTGTGAAGAGGTCATATACGCCAACAATTGTTCGCTGTCTTGATAATATAGAGCTCTTCCAAAATTCAGCATCTCCACCAATCGGAAACCATTAACGGCATTGGGAACCATACGGCCAACTTTAAGATGGTCGTATATTGGCAAACAGGATGGAATTAGTGATCTATACGCTTCTGCAATATCACGCGCTACTTCTCCACAGAACATAATATCGGCGGAAACCGCCAATGACTCAAGTTTTTTCCGCAATATCGCGGTAACATGAGGTATGCTTACGTGCGATAATTCTGGTGTCGGGGTGAAAGTAACTTCTGCCAGAGGGGATATGGAAGCTATGACAACAGCTTCATCTTCCAACGTGTTTGCTATTTGACGACTAATGTCCTTCTGTAAGTGTACAACAGGCCGCAAATGAGGATACTTTGACAATATATCCCGCTGTGCGGCAACAAGTTGTTCATGAACCCCTTGATCAATAGTGCCTTTGTCCGGCCACTCTGGACTTCCAACCGGCCTAAGTTCAGCGCCGTCATGCATAAGACCTTCAATTCTATCAATCATACCACTGATGACGAGCAATTTTACTATCGCCAGATTTTCATCTTCAAGCGACGGACATTCGCCGGTTTTTTCACTTTGAGGCCTGCCGTTTCTGATTTGAATAAGAACATCATCAGCCAACTGTTTTGCCAGGGCAAAGACCTGATCAGACAAGCTGTCAACAAAACCACCCGCATTGACAACGGTATTATCCAAAGCCAGCTTACCGCAAAGAACAGGCATATTCCCAAGATTGGGCAGAAGGTTATTCAGAAGATGCTGGTCATTTTCGTCCATGAATTTTTATTAAAATAAAATTCAAGCCAAAACTACCACACGTAACTACATTAACGCAAGTGGTAAAGCTAATGCCAAATCATTCGCCGAAAAATACCAGCCTTTCTTTCCATATAAATAATCGCCGCATGCGCCCACAAAATACGCCGCGCAGCGGACTGCATCAAAAACCTCCAATCCCTGAGCCAAAAAACTGGCGCACACACCCGCCAATACATCTCCGGTCCCACCGACAGTCATTCCCGCATTTCCCGTTTCATTTCTTTCCACAATACCTTCTTCTGAAGCAACATAATCAATCGGCCCTTTCAGCAAAATGGAAATATGCAGATCCATCGCTATCGACCGCAGCAAAACCACCGATTTCGGATCATTTTCATTCACATCAATTTCCCTTTCCACAAGATTCCTGAACTCATTTTTATGCGGGGTAATAATGACAGGCTGTTGCAGCGGGAATTTTTGAATTTTTTTAAGCGCCATCATGGCGTCGGTATCAAGCACGGTGGGAATTTGCAATTTCGAAATAATTTCCACCACCGCATCAATAGTCTGCTCGCGTCCGCCAAGGCCCGGCCCTATCAAAACGCTGTCGCATTTTTTCCCAAATTCAATAATCTCATCCACATGCCGCCCGACCAGATATTCACCGGAATATTTGCGCACAATAAAATCGGGATAAAAACTTCGTGCCACATCAAAATTGCACTCCGGCACATAAAGATAAACAATATCCACGCCGCTATGCAAAGCGCCAAGCGCCGACAAAATCGGAGCGCCGTAATAATCAATGCTGCCGCCGACAATCAGCACGCGCCCGTTTTGGCCTTTGTGGGAATCCGGCCGCCGCCTCGGCAATAAATCCCTAGCGATCGACTTTTTTATCAGCGCCAATTTGCTCATAGCCGTCCTTTAAATTATAAAAAGCCCTTCCTCCGATGAAATCCGCGCGCTCTCCAAGTTTTTCCTCAATCCTCAAAAGCTGATTATATTTTGCAACGCGGTCGGTGCGCGATAAAGAACCGGTTTTGATTTGGCCTGTTTCCAGAGCCACCGCAATATCTGCAATCGTTGTGTCCTCCGTCTCGCCGCTGCGATGGGAAACAATCGCTGTCCACTTTGCCTCCTGGGCCATTTTTACCGCCGCAATTGTTTCGCTCAAAGTGCCGACCTGATTTACTTTTATCAGAATGGAATTCGCAGCCTTTTCATCAATGGCTTTCTTAAGCCGTTTTACGTTTGTAACCAGCAGATCATCGCCGACTATTTGAATTGTCTGTCCGATTTCCGCCGTCATTTTTTTCCAGCTGTCCCAGTCATCCTCCTGATGTCCGTCCTCGATGGAAATTATCGGATATTTTCTTAGAAGAACATCGTAGTAAGCCATTAAATCTCCGCCGTTTAATTCCTCCAATTTTCCATTCACTTTGATTTTATATTTTCCGTCTTGGAAAAATTCGCTGGACGCGCAATCCATCGCAATCAAAACTTCTTTCCATAATTTATAACCCGCTTTTTCAATCGCGCGGACGATAAAATCAAGAGCCTCTTCGTTTTTTGAAAGATGAGGAGCAAAGCCGCCCTCGTCGCCTACCGCTGTCGATAAACCGGCATCATGAAGCAGATTTTTTAAGGAATAAAAAATCTCCGCGCCTATCCTCAGTGCTTCGCGAAAACTTTTTGCGCCTACGGGCATGATCATAAATTCCTGGATGTCCAGGCCGCTGTCGGCGTGTTTACCGCCGTTGATTATATTCATCATCGGCACCGGCAAAATCTGCGCCTCGGGATTGATAAATTCAAAAAGCTCTTTATTCTGCTCATTGGCGCTTGCCCGCGCACAGGCCATGGAAACAGCCAAAATCGCATTGGCACCGAGTCTGCTTTTATTGTCGGTGCCGTCGAGCTCGATGAGTTTTTTGTCTATATCCAGTTGGGCTCCGCTATCCATTCCAACAATCGCTTTTGCAATCGGCCCTTCCACATTTTCACAGGCTTTGAGGACGCCCTTGCCGTTGTATTTTTTGGGGTCGCCGTCACGCAGCTCCACCGCCTCATGCGCGCCTGTTGAAGCGCCGCTTGGGACAATGGCGCGGCCGGTCGGGCGGCCACGATAATTATTTGCACCGCCATCATTTTCAGTAAAAACATCCACCTCCACAGTCGGATTTCCCCTCGAATCCAGAACTTCCCGTGCATGGATTTTTGTTATTTTTCCCATTGGCCGCATAGTAACAATGGAATACTTGATTATCAAGCGCACTTTTAGTATCCTTTGGCCGGCTGAAAGGCCGTTTCGCAGCAACTTTAACCCCAATTTATGGAAATCACCTGGCATGACAATACCTGTTTCACCATTCGGGAAAAAAACACCGCTCTGGTTGTAAGTCCACATGGAAAGGCCGGTAAATTAAAAGGAAACATCGTCCTATCAGGCCCGGAGGAATCTGTCGAGGTTGAAGGCATGGAGAAATTATTTGATTGGCCGGGGGAATATGAGATTAAAAACATCGGTATCACCGCTCTGCCTGTCGGCACAAAGGAGGGCAAAAATGACACAATGATATTTTGTTTCCAAATTGAGGGAGTGAAATTTTGCCATCTTGGAGAGCTTGGACACATGTTGAATAGCGACACGATAAAAGAAATCGGCGATGTGGATGTGTTGATGATAAAGGTTGGAAAAAACAGCAACCTTGATGCCAAACAGGCCATGGAAATTATCGAACCCATTGAGCCGCGCGCGGTTGTCCCAATGGGTGAAGATCAGATCAGCGCTCTAAAGGACATTGGCGCGGGTAAAACCGAACCGCAGGACAAATTCGTCATTAAATCCATGTCCGATCTGCCGGAAGGAGAGATGAAGTATGTGGTGTTGAATAAGGCGTAGTTGAGCTTGCCTTTTTGTACAAAATTTTGTACAATTCAAGTGTCATGAACTTTACCACAATCACTTCTTCGGAAGGACGAAAAAATTTCCCTAAAATTATCAATGAAGTTGATGAGCAGGGAAAAATTTATGTTGTAACAGTCCATGGAAAAACCAAAGTAGCTATCATAGATCTCGATTTACTCGAGGAATGGATTGAAAATACCGAATATGGAATTTCCGAAAAGGAATTGTTAAAAAGATTGAAAGAAAAAAGAATAGGTTTCGAAGAGTTAAAGACAAAATTTAATGTTCAAAGCTGAGTTTAGCAAATCTTTTCTTAAAGATTTCAAGAAAATTACTCATGAGGTCCAAAGAGAGGTCATCAATAAATGATTACAGGTTGGTCTATTTTGTACAAGCCGGAGAAATTACGATCATACTGCTCGCAATAGGAAGCCGTGAAAATTTTTATCAGAAATTGGAAAGACGATTTTGAAACCTTGTCTGAAAAATAATGGTGTCCCCGGCAGGAATTGAACCTGCATTTAAGGTTTAGGAAACCTCCGTTCTATCCATTGAACTACAGGGACATTTTAAATGTGCGTTACATGTGCACGTGCACACATATTTACAACAAAATAGTCTTGCCGTCAAACCCATGCTATTTTCAGAGATTCCTTAAAAAGAAATTTTGGAATATTTTAGATGAAATTAAATAAATGCAGACCTACACAATCCAAACTTACGGCTGCCAGATGAATTATTCTGACACGGAAAGAATGCAGGCGTATCTCGACGCGCTTGGATTCAAAAAAGTTGATGGCTTCGACAAAGCCGATATCATCATGTTTAACACCTGCTCGATCAGACAAAAAGCGGAGGATCGCGTGTTTGGCGAGCTGCAAAAAATGCCGCAGCTCCGCCGCAAAAATCCAAATCTCATGGTGATAGTTGCGGGCTGCATGGTGCGGAAATCAAGCTCCCGTTATTCCACCGAAAGGGATCCGCTTTTTGGCCGCATGAGTGATCTTGATATTGCTTTGCGCACGGAGGAGCTGCCGCGACTGGCCTCTCTTGCCCGCGAAATCAAGCCGGATTTAAGTATCCCTGAAATAAAAGAGGAGGATTTTGAAGATTATTTTCATGTCAAAGCGACCCATGATTCTCACAAAAGCAGAGCCCAGGCATTTGTGCCGATCTCTAACGGCTGCGATAAATTCTGTACATATTGTATCGTGCCATACAGTCGTGGCCGCGAAAAAAGTCGCGCACTTGATGATATTTTGTTGGAGGCAAATGAGCTGGTGGAAAACGGCTGCAAAGAAATAATTTTGATTGGGCAGACGGTGAATTCCTATGGATTGAGCCACTATGACAAGGAGCACAAAACTTTTGATAGTTGCGAGCAAGGCGAGCAACCTTTCCCCTATCTCCTAAAAGAACTTGATAAGCTGCACGAAAAAGGTTTGCAGCGCGTGCGGTTTACTTCGCCGCATCCAAAAGACATGACAGACCGGCTTATTGATGCGATGGCAAATTTGCGTACACAGATGCCATATTTACACTTACCGGTGCAGTCCGGCGATGATCGCACTTTGAAGCGGATGAATCGGCCATACAATATCGAAAAATATCGTGAAACGGTTAAAAGATTGCGGGCGCGGATTCCAGATATTTCGATAAGCACGGATGTGATTGTCGGATTTTGCGGGGAAAGTGATGATGAATTTGAAAACACTTATGAATTTTTCAGGGAAATGGCTTTTGAACATGCCTATCTGGCGCAATATTCCGAACGCGCCGGCACTACGGCGGCACGGTTTATCAAAGATGATATTCCATCAGAAGTGAAAAATAAGCGCTGGCACCGGCTTAACAATCTTTTGAGAAAGCTCTCCACAGACGCGTTAAAGCGTTTTCGCGGCAGGACGGTAAATGTCCTTGTCGAAGAACAGAAAAACAAAACGTGTTTGGGGCGCAGCGAACATTTCAAAACCGTACAATTTAAATCAGGCAGAAAACTTCTTGGAAAAATAGTGCCTGTAAAAATCACCGACTCAAGGGAATGGATGTTGATGGGGGAGCTGGAGTAAAATTATAAGCCGAAATTGCGTAATCCTGAAACAGGTTCAGAATGACAAAAAACGAGTTAAGCGCGCCACAATTTTATTTCAGGAATTTCTAAAAATTATTGCAATGCAAGGAAGCAAGCCATTTTCGACTGAGTCGTACTTACTGGTACGGCGAATAGAAAATGGGCAGCTGACCCTGCGACAAGCTCAGGGTAAACTCCGCAATGCACAATTTTTAGAGATTCTCTCATTCCAACACCGCCTTGATCCTTCTTATCCCGCTTGAAGAGCTTTCTTCTTTTACCAGTTTAAAATGCCCCAGCTCGGAAGTGTTTTTTACATGTGGGCCGCCGCAGATTTCCATGCTGAAAACAGTGCCTTTGTCGGGATCACCGACAGTATAAACTTTAACTTTTTCCCCATATTTTTCGCCAAACAAACCGATTGCGCCTTTGGCCTTTGCTTCTTCCACGGTCATCTCGCTCCAGCTCACCGGCAACGCTTTTTTAATCTGCTCATTCACCATCTCTTCGACGGCCTTTTTTTCAGTGTCGCTCATTTTATCTCCATGTACAAAGTCAAAACGCAGACGCTCTTTTGTAATATTGGATCCGCGCTGCTCGACATGCGTGCCTAAAATATTCCTCAGCGATTGGTGCAGAAGATGGGTGGCGGTGTGCTGGCGCGTAACCTCTACACTATGATCTGCCAGCCCTCCGGCAAATTTTTGCTCCGCACCAACACGCGATAACTCCTGATGTTTCTGAAAATATTTTTCAAAATCATGCAAAACTTTTTCCCGATCCTGCAAGTCTTTTATCCAGCCATTTCCATGCAATTCCTCCATCGTCATTTCAATCGGAAATCCGTAAGTCGCAAACATTTCAAAACAAAAATCTTCCGGAAAAGCATTTATTCCCTTTGATTTATCGGCTTCATGCAGCTCAATTTCCTTTCTAAGCATCGACAGCCCTTTATTCACCGTTTTATTGAATTTCGTTTCTTCCTGGCTCAATTCGGAAAAAATCTTCTCTGCGTTTTCTCCAAGCTCGGTATAGAAATCTCCATACGATTTCACAAAAATTCCGGCAATTTTTCTCGCAAAATCTGTTTCGATTCCAAGTTTTCTGCCATAGCGGATCGCTCTCCGTATAGACCTTCTAAGGATATATCCCTGATCCGTATTTGATGGAGCCACCGCATTTTTATCGCCAAGTATAAATGTCGCCGCGCGCAGATGATCGGCAATAATTCTTTCCGCTTTTTGCCGCTCGGCATCGGGCTTGTCATATCCGGCGAGCAGTCTTATTTCATCAATCGCCGACTTAAACAATTCTGTTTCAAAAGGCGACCGCACCCCGTTCAGTACGGATAAAACTCTTTCCAGTCCCATCCCGGTATCCACGTTTTTCTGCTTCAGCTCCTCAAAACTGCCATCCTCTTTTTTATTATACTGCATGAAAACATCGTTCCATATTTCCATCCAGTTTTTATCCGCAGGATCAAATTTTTCCGGCGCATCGCCGCCGCCCATCCAATAAAACATTTCCGTATCCGGACCGCACGGACCGGTTTGTCCGGCCGGACCCCACCAGTTATCTTTTTTTGGAAGGAAAGCAATGCGCGCTTTTGGCACTCCAAGAGACTGCCAGATTTTGGCCGACTCTTCATCTTTTGGGGCATCATTATCGCCATCAAAACAGCTCACCGCCAATTTTTTCAGCGGCAATTCAAGGCATCCGTCATCGCTGCTGCCGGTCAAAAATTCAAAACTCATTTTAATCGCGCCATCCTTGAAATAATCGCCCAGCGACCAGTTGCCCAGCATTTCAAAAAAAGTAAGATGGCTGTCATCGCCGACTTCATCTATATCGCCGGTGCGGATGCATTTTTGCACATCCGCCAGGCGCTTGCCAGAAGGATGTTTTTCGCCCATCAAATAGGGCACCAGCGGATGCATGCCCGCGGTTGTAAACAGTACTGTCGGATCATTTTCCGGAATAAGAGACGCGCCTCGAATCTCCGCATGGCCATGTTTTTTCACAAAGAAATCTATATATAACCGCCTTAACTGATTAGCTTGCATATGAATTTTCTTAAATCTCTGTAAAGCTTTGGAAATCGATGCAATGCTAGGAAGCAAGCCATTTCTGACCGAGTCGTATTTACCGATACGGCGAGTAAGAAATTGAGCAGCTGACCCTGCGACAAGCTCAGGGTAAACTCCGCAGTGTATCGATTTCCAAAGCTTTCCTCGTTTATTGTATTGAATTATGTTAAGATCGCCAATAGTTTTTAAGGAAATACCTCTGTTCCTATGGGAAAAAAAGCAAAAGCAAAAAAAATCCGCCGCGAAGAGCAGCAGCAGGTTGAGCATCCGGATAAAAAATCTTTTCTTTCTAAAATTGTTGAAACCGGAAAACGGTCCGGTAAAAAAGCTCTGCCCACAAGCAAAAAAGCGATGCAGATTTACAGCGGACTTTTCAGTTTGATAATGCTGGCGCTCCTAATATCTGCAGGTTATCTTTTTTTTCAGAACACATTTCGTCCCCAGCCAATTGCCAAACTTTTACCGGCGGATGGCACCGTTGCCCTTTTTGAAATCAACACCGATTTCGAACACAATCAGCTGCGTAAAAGTTTTAATTTGCTCTCCGGACACCCTCAATATTCCAGGAAAAATTTCATTTCCATATTGGAAAAAGTTACCGATTTAAGTTATTTGACGGAAATCGAACCGTGGCTGGGGCGTCAGGCGGGAATGGCTTTGCTGAGCGATAAAAAAGAGAACAAAATTCACAAGGTTTATTTTTTTGAATATCTCAGTAAAAAAAGTTTTGAGGAAATTTTAGTCGCGGAAAAAGGCAAAAAAGTTGACGGACGGATTTATGAGATTGAAGGGCCGCGCTACGTTTCGCTGTTGGGAGATTATGCGATTTTTGCAGACAGTAAAGAGGCATTGAAAATTACGCTCGACCATTCAAAGTCCGGCAGGCTTTATGATTCGCGCGAATATCGCCGCATAGACGGCAATCTTCCGTTAATAAGAACGGCATTTTTCTATCTCGATTTCAGCAATCTTGACGGAAATTTTTTTCAGGAATTTCCTTTCCTTTCAGAAAAAGGGCTTACGTTTGAAGTTATCCAGCCATTCCTGAAAATATTTAATGCCGAGGGTATGTCTTTGATTGCTTTGGAAGACAATTTTGCCGTGCAGAATTTTCTCAGCCTTGACCGGGAATTTATTAAGAATATGAAGCCGTGGGGAAACAAGGAGAATTATTCAGCTAATCTTGCTTCCTATGTTTCTCCTTCCTCTCTTGTTTTTTGGGGCGGCAAAAATCTGGAAAATCAGATGGATCGTTTTACCTCTATCATTTCCGGCGGAGATAGGAGCATAATTGACGATCTTGATTATACTTTGGATTATGATGTGAAAAAATATTTTGGCCAGGAAACAACTTTCAAAAAAAACATTTCCCCACTTTTCAAAAATGAATTTGCCCTGGCGGTGAATAAAAAAGATCAGCGTACAATTTATAAAGTCCTGATCGAGGTTGCTGATAAGAAAAATGACGCACTGCAACTGCACGAACTGGCAAACAGTTTTGCCGCCATCGGCGCCTATTTTGAGCCGAAAGTTGTTGAATATACTCTGCCCGATGGCACCGTTGGCAAGGAAATTATCGCCGTCCCGGAGGAGATCGTGAAAAATGAGATTCCCTATAAAAATCATACGATTTATGAATTGCAGCTCGGCAAGGATGACAAAGGAATTTATTACAGTATTTTTAATGATGTTGCCGCGATAGCCAACGATTTAGACAGCGTAAAAGAAAGTATCGATTTTTCAATTGACGGCAATGGCAGTTTGCGTGCCTCACCTTTGTTTTCGCAGGAGATAAGCCCGCTTTTGGTGAGCACGGATGATGTTTCTTATTTTAACATCGCCGAACTCTTGCCGGTTTTTGGAATGGTGGATTCAGTCAGTTCCGGCCGCAGTTACCTCGATGATGGCATTGGCACTGTCAATTACATCAACATTAAAAAATGAAAAAAATAAGGGATTTAAAATTTGACCCTCAAAATGAAAGAGTGAATTTGAAGGGAGATTTGAATGTAAAAAAAGAGCCGATTGGAAAAAATCGCGCAAATTTAAAAAAGCAGTCGTCTGGAGTGCATCACATGAAAGATATTTCAGGAGAAAAACAGGAGCATTATATTTACATTCGCGGAAAAAAATTCACGCCCCCCCAATATCTGGGAAATCTTTTGAGAATCGGCATAAGCGGGTTTTTAATCATCGTTGTTTTAAATGGTTTTAATGTTTACTATGCCGGCAAAAAACTTGCGGAGAATATTTCCGCGGAAGCTTACGAGGGATATTCTTACCTTATTGATGCGGGAAAAAGCGCCACTAAAATACAATTCAGCGAAGCGTTGAAAACTTTTGAAAAAGCCTCGCGGAATTTTTCCGATGCCAAAGATCAGCTCTGGTTTATCAACACCGATCGGACATTCTATGCCGAATATGACAATATGGGCCATGCTGTAACCGCTTTGCTGGAAGGCGGAAAGCATTTTGCCAAAGCCGGCGCGTATTTTTTGGAAGCAGTCGAGGAATTCAATAAAATCCCTTTGTATTTTGTTGCCAGAAATACGGCAGGTGAAACAGAACATGGTTCTGTTTCAACTGATCCACTCTCTTCAATCTCATCTACTGTTAGAAACGGCTTAAATAAAACAAACATTGCCATTGAAGAAATCTCCGCTGCCGCAGAATTGATCGAAAAGGTGGATGAAAACAGACTACCGGAAAACATTGCCGCCAGGATAACTTTTGCCAAAAGAAAAATCTCGGAAATAATCGAAATTTTGCAATCGACATCGGAGCATTTCCCTGCCCTATTGAAATTGATGGGTGACGGCCGCATCCACAGGTATCTTGTTTTACTGCAAAATAATAATGAGATCCGCCCCAGCGGCGGATTTATCGGCAGTTACGCCGTTGTTGAAGTCAAAGACGGATATATTGAAAAACTGGAAACATACGATGTCTACGATATAGACAATGCTTACAAGCCATACATAAAACCGCCGGAGGAATTTCTCAATTTTACAAAGAATTGGCGGTTTAGGGATAGCAATTATTCTCAGGATTTTTCACTCACTGCAAAAAAAGCCAGCTGGTTTCTGGAGCTTGAAGGCGGACCGAAAATCGATACTGTAATTGCGATCAATCAGGGATTATTGAGGGATATGCTGGAAATAAGCGGGCCGGTGCAGGTCGGGAATTTTGGGAAACTGACTGCGGAAAATTACAATCTGCTTTTGAGTTATGTGATCGAAAGCAAAATGTGGGGCGCGGAAGACCCAAAACACATTCTCAAAGTTTTTATCCCTGCTTTTAAAAATGCAATCATGAAAACGGAACATTTAAGCCGCGCAGGTTTGAAGCTTTATCGGGCTTTGGAGCAGAAACATGTAATGATGTATTCAAGCGATGATGATATCCAGGCTTTTTTTGATGCAATGGGTTTTAGCGGGCGCGTCCATCAAACTGCGGAAAAGGAAGATTACCTGAGCGTGATTAATATTTCTTTTGGCGGCACAAAATCGGACGGCTTTGTGGAGGAAAACATTTCCCACGATACTTCGATTGCGAAAAATGGCGACCTTATAGACGAAATCACAATTAAGCGCCGGCATCTCTGGACGGATGATCTTTACGTGCAATGGAGAAAAACTTTGGCGGCATACGGCATCACGCGGCTTGATGACGGGATTATAGATATCCTGGGACGCGGCAGGAATGCTGTCGTCATTAAAATTTATGTGCCTGACGGCAGTATTTTGATGGAATCAAACGGCGCCGATGTGGTTACGAAATATGACAGCGATTTAAAAAAGACCTATTTTTTGACATCGATGGAAATGAAATATGGCGAAAGCGGAGAATTAAAAATAAAATACAGGCTTCCTTTCACTCTCGATTTTACCTCTGCGGATACCTATAAACTTATTGTGGAAAAGCAGCCAGGCAGCCGCGGCAGTCTTTTTAAAAAGACTGTCCATTCTGCAGATGGCCTGGAAAACCTTGGTATTTACCCGGCAGAGGCTTTCCTGGACGAAGATGGCACAGCGACTTATTCCACAAATCTGGTTTACGACCGCTATTTCTCGGGAATATGGAAATAGGCATTGCCACGGAAAAAAGTATTGTCATGGTGAGCTAAGCTTGCCCTGAGCCTGCCGAAGGGAACCATGGCGTACAATTTTCACTATTTTCTCCCAAACATTTTTTCCAATTCTGACAATCCTAGCGATACGATAGTCGGGCGTCCGTGCGGACAGGTGTATGGTTTTTCCATTTTTCCAAGCTGTATAAGCAAAGACTGCATTTCACCGGCACTCAGTTTTTGTCCGAATTTAACTGCGCTGCGGCAAGCCATATAAGTGATTATCTCTTCCTTTTTCCCCTGCAATTTTGAAGGGTGTTTGCTGTTCACAATGTCGTCGAGAGTGCTTTTTACAACCGTATTTACGTCTTCCGATGATAAAAATCCAGGCACCGCATGGATGATAAAAGTTTTTCCGCCAAAATTTTCAATTTCAAAGCCGAGTTCTTCAAAAATTTTTACATTTTCCTCAATTAAAGTCATTTCGCCGGAAGTAAGCTCCATTTGCAGAGGTACAAGAAGCGGCTGGACGGATTTTTGCTGGGTTTCAAATTGTCCCATCAGCTGTTCATAGCGCACCCGCTCATGCGCCGCATGCTGATCGATTAAAACAAGCCCTTCGTCGCTTTCGGCCACAATGTAGGAATTTGCTATCTGCAGATTTTTTTGCCCGGCAAAAAAATCAAATCTCCTCTCCCTATCTCTCCCTCCTGCCATTATCTTCGAAAAATCCATCGCATCCTGCACGGAAAATTTCGGCGCATCATTTTTCACGAAACTTTCATTCACGAAACTTTCGCCAAAATTTCTACCCGGAAAACTGTCCGACATGTATCTCCTCGATTCCGTAAAAGCAAGCGGCGCCAGATTTTCCTTTTCCAAAGCCATTTTTACGCATCCGTAAACTACGCTTAAAATTCTGTCCTGATCCTCGAATCTGATTTCAATTTTACGCGGATGGACATTCACATCGATCAACGCCGGATCAATTTTTAAATTCAGAATATACACCGGCTTTTTATTTTCCATCAGCATCGAATGAAACGCCGCCTTCACGCGATTTGCCACCGCAAAATTCTGCACAGGCCTTCCATTCACAAATAAATACTGATATTGGGAAGTGCTCCGGCTTATTACAGGTTTGCCCACGAAACCGTCAATTTGAAATTCACTTCCTCCATAAAAAACCGGCAGCATCGCCTCCGCAGTCGCCAGCCCGAAAATATCTGAAATTCGCGAAAAAAGATCAGTCACTCTCGGCAGATCAAGAATATTCTTATCGTTATGCGCGAGCCTGAAAGCAACGTCCGGATGCGCCAAAGCCACAGACTGCGCCATGGCAACAATATGCCCGAATTCAGTACCCTCTTTTTTGAGATATTTTCGCCGCGCGGGAGTGTTAAAAAAAAGATCATACACTTCCACTTTGGTGCCGCGGCTTATGCCGGCATCTTTTATAGTTACGATCTGTCCGCCATCCAGATCAATTTGCGTGCCGGCAATATCATTTTCACGCCGGCTTTTTAGAGTCATTTTAGACACGGAAGCAATGCTAGCCAGCGCTTCCCCTCTAAACCCCATTGTTTTAATAGCCCAAAGATCCGCTTCATCGGAAATTTTGCTTGTGGAATGGCGCTTCAAACTTAATTCACAATCCTCTTTGGACATCCCCAGGCCATCATCGGAAATTTTGATGAAAGTTTTTCCACTGTCTTTTATTTCCATGATAATCTCGCCGGCGCCGGCATCGAGGCTGTTTTCCACCAGCTCTTTGACCACGCTTGCCGGCCGCTCCACCACCTCGCCGGCCGCAATTTGATTAATCAAACTTTCCGGCAGAATTTTTATCAGACTCATGGCCGGATCATACACGAAAAATTCCAAATTAAGAAAAAATTAAGAAATCATTGACTCAAACGTCAATAATAAGTAGCATCAAAGTCCTGTTTTATAATTTAATCCAACAATATGAACGGTGAAACATCCGCTCCGGAAGACCGTCTAGGACATGAAGATAATGGCAGTTCAAATGATGATTACGATCTCCGTGAAGAATTGGCAGGTGTCAGAGAGAGAATTTTACATCCGGTACATCCGGACATATCAATCACGCACCTAAGAGATGGCGATGACGAACGATTTTCCCAGGAAGCCATTAATGACCTCAAACTGGAAGCGGAAGAACTGGGTATTACCCTTGTCCTGCCTCCATACAGTCATGATATGGTCCCTCCGGTATTTGATTCCATAAGAGGTCGGGCTTTAAGAACAATTCAGACTCAACAAAAAGAACTTGGAGCCAGGAATACCAGAGAAGTTAGCGGTAACGTTGTGGTAAAAGTACGGCCGGGCGACAGGAGTTTAAGGCTTGGAGTTGCAGGAAGTGATAGAGAAACGTTAAGGTTGGAAGAATTGCTTGGCGCGAAAGTCAGAAAACTTACCAATGGGCAGCTTGCACTTAAAGGTTCTTATCTCAAGCCAAGTGTAAGTGTTGAAGAATTTTTCGGTTCCAAAACGCCACGATCAGAATACGCAGGTATCGAACAGGCTTTTATCGGTCTCTTGCAACAGGCCGATGTCAAATTGCCCGGTATCCTTGAGCAGGTTTTAGATGCACAGACTCATAGACGCAGGGGACTTCTTTGGGAAATACTGTCAAACGCCCAGGAAAACAGGTCTGAAGATATAGTGCGTGAAGGATTCAGCGCATCCCATATCGAATTTGTCTATTTATTCTATACTCCTGGAGACAAGACGATGAAACTGCTTCAACATGAAGGGATTTTATCACCAACAGGCAGCGAATTAATTGAAGGGGTTTTATCGGTAACGGGACATACACCAAAAGAAGGAATATTTAAAAAAAGTAGGACCAGGAAAGATATAGCAAGAATGTTAGCTTCTGGAGAATTGGTTGTATTTAAATTCAGGGTTCCAGTCATCGACCAGGCTGAGGGAATAATGAGGCATGGAAGCCAATATTAAATCCCATACCGATCCTGCATTTCATTCGATTTTTGCATGGCCTCCAATGTGGTCATGCTTTCAATTTGCCGCTGCTCGCGATTTTGAGACTCAAATTTCCTGATATGTTTTGTCTCCAATTCTGTCAGCACGCCGCGCGCCCTGCCAACTACATCAGCAGGCAGTCCGGCCAATTTTGCAACCTCTATACCGTAGCTTTTATCAATTCCGCCTTCCATTATTTTGTACAAAAACACCACGCCGTCTTTTTCGTTTTCTCTCACGGCCACGCTCAAATTGCAGGCGCCGTTAAGACGTTCAGCCAGCTCGATCAGTTCATGATAATGGGTTGCAAATAAAGTTTTTGCGCCGATTTTATCATGGATAAATTCGCTTATCGCCCAGGCGATGCTCACGCCGTCATAGGTGGAAGTTCCACGCCCGATTTCATCCAGAATAATTAAACTCCGATCGGTGGCATTGTTTAGAATATATGC
>JACPLZ010000014.1 GCA_016186245.1 Candidatus Peregrinibacteria bacterium
AGGCAGTTTTGTGTGCTGATAATAAAAGCGGCCAAATACAGCAGGGGTTTTTTCTTCATGGTTAAACTTAAAGCATAAAAAGATTAAATTTTTATAAAATCGTTGGTGAAGCGGTTTGACTTTCCGGAAAATTGAAGTAAATTGTGGTTGTATTTTTGTGTTTTAGGTGGAAATTTGAAGAATCAAGGCTATTTAAACTAAAAAACGACCATCATTAATAATAAATTTTTGATACCGTTGACCTGAAAGTCCCGCATTCTCTGCGCGGGAAGCCTGTGGGCGAAATTCTTCAAAATCGGCTTAAGACAGTATTTAATTCTACATTATGACAATGCAAATTTTACTTGCGATTGTTGGGATCATTATCGGAGCAGGGGCTGGATATCTGTATAGGAAAAAGCAGGTTGAAGCCAAAAATAAGGATATTGTTGCCAGATCCGAGCAGATTCTGATGGAATCCAAAAACAAGGCGAAAGAAATGGTTTTTGAAGCCCGCAACGAGGCTTTGAAACTTCAGGATGAATTGAAAAAAGAAGAGAAAAAAAACCAGCAGAGGCTTGATGAGATTGAAGCGCGTCTGCTTAAAAAAGAAGAAGTTTTGGATAGGAAAAATGACGATGTGGACAAGACCCGTTCGGATATGGATGCAAAGGTGGCTTCCCTTAAACAGCTTCGTGATGATGTGGAGGGGATTTATAAATTGCAGTCCCAGCAGTTGGAAAAGATTGCAGCCATGTCGAAGGAGGAGGCCAGGGAAATACTGCTTAAAAAAGTGGAGGATGAGTCCAGGGAAGATATTGTGGCGCAGATAAAAAAGGCCGAAAAAGAATTGAAAGACAAGGCGGCTGAAAAGGCAAAATGGATTATTTCCGATGCCATTGCCAGAACGGCTGCCGAGACTACCGCTGAATCTACCGCTACCATTGTCAATTTGCCGAATGATGAGATGAAAGGCCGTATCATCGGCCGTGAGGGAAGGAATATCAATACTTTTGAACAGATAACCGGTGTGGATGTGATTATCGATGATACTCCCGGGTCTATTGTGATTTCCGGGTTTGATCTTGTGAGAAGATATATTGCCAAGGTTGCGCTGGAGCGTCTCATTGAGGATGGCCGTATTCATCCTGCAAGAATTGAGGAAACTGTGGAAAAAGTTAAGAATGAGGTGAATATTCTCATTAAGGAGCTTGGAGAAAAGGCGGTATTGGAAACAGGGGTGACGGGGTTGCATCCTAATTTGATAAAGATTCTTGGACGGTTGAAATTTAAGGTTACTCATGGACAGAATGCTTTGAAGCATTCGATGGAGGTGTCGTTTTTGGCCGGCAGTCTGGCTGCGGAAATTGGTGCCGACCAGGGGATTTGCAGGAAAGCCGGTCTGCTCCATGACATTGGGAAAGCGGTGGATCATGAAGTGCCCGGGCATCATGCGAAAATTGGCGCGGATATTGCGAGAAAATTTGGTTTGTCTCAGGAGGTTGTTCATGCGGTTGAGGCGCACCACGGTACTCCCGAGCCGGAAACTGTTGAGGCTCAGCTTGTGCAGGCCGCAAATTTGATTTCCAATGCAAGACCTGGCGCAAACAAGGAAAATCTGGATACTTACATAAGGAGATTAAATGAGTTGGAGAATATCTGTAACAGTTTTGAGAGTGTGAAAAAGACCTTTGCGATACAGGCCGGCGCAGAAGTTAGAATATTCCTTGATCCGGAAAAAATTGATGATCTTGAAGCGGTAAAACTTGCCTATCGTGTGGCGCGAAAGATTGAACATGATTTGCAGCATCCGGGACCGGTTAAAATACATGTTATTAGAGAGACACGAGCCGAAGAGTTTGCGAAGTAAAGTAAACCTCTGAAAATTGTATTTTACTGTGTCGACTGCGGCATTTCCTTTTCGCCGTACCGGTAAGTACGGCTCAAATGGAAATGCCTGGTCTCCTTGTAAAATAAAAATTTTGAGAGGTTTAATGGAATCTTCTCGAAATTCTGAGAAAATATGCTTGACTCCCAGCTTTAGCACTCTATAATACGGTCTGCTAATTTTTATAATTTAACTGTTCAGTTTTATGGCAAAGAAGATAGTTCCACTTTTGGATCATATCGTGGTTGAGGCGATTGAGGAAGATAACACTTCGGCGAGCGGTATTATTATTCCAGAGACGGCTTCCAAGGAAAAACCGATGCAGGGCAAAGTTTTGGCTGTCGGTCCGGGCAAAGTAACCGATGATGGTAAGACTATCCCTGTTGGAGTGAAAGTCGGTGATACGGTGCTTTTTTCCAAATATGGCCCGACTGAAATAAAAGTTGAAGGTAAGGAAGTATTGATTCTTTCGGCTTCGGATATTTATGCGAAACTTGAATAATTCTAAAAATTCTTAACCTTTCTTAATTCCCATGGCTAAACAAATTAAATTCAGCGATGATGGCCGCCAGAAATTGCTGGCCGGTGTAGAAAAGCTTGCGAAAGCGGTAAAAATCACTCTTGGGCCAAAAGGACGCAATGTTGTTCTTGATAAAAAATATGGCGCTCCGACCGTTACCAATGATGGAGTTACGATTGCAAAAGAAATCGATTTGCCTGATCCATATGAGAATATGGGCGCCCAGATGGTCAAGGAAGTTGCTACCAAAACAAATGATGTGGCCGGAGATGGTACGACTACCGCCACGCTTCTGGCGGAGGCGATTATTAAGGAAGGGTTGAGAAATTTGACTGCGGGCGCCAATCCGATGCAGCTCAAAGGCGGCGTTGAAAAAGCGGTGCGGAAAGTCAGTGATTTTTTGAAAGATATGGCAATTCAGATTGGCAACAGTAAGGAAAAAATTGCTCAGGTGGCGGCGATTTCCGCGCAGAATAAAGAGGTTGGCGATCTCATTGCGGAAGTGATGGAGATGGTTGGAAAGGATGGCGTGATTCAAGTGGAAGAGTCTCAGACTCTTGGTCTGGAAAAAGAAGTTGTGGAGGGTATGCAGTTTGATAACGGCTATATTTCTCCGTATTTTATTACCGATCCGTCAAGTATGGAGGCGGTGTATAACGATGCCAAAATTTTGATTACCGATAAAAAAATAAGCTCTGTGCAGGATCTCCTGCCGCTTTTGGAGAAAGTTGCGCAGACCGGCAGAAAGGAAATTGTGATTATTGCCGAGGATGTCGACGGTGAAGCGCTGGCGACTCTTGTATTGAATAAATTGCGCGGGGCATTCAGCATGCTTGCGGTGAAGGCTCCGGGATTTGGGGATAGACGCAACTTGGTTTGAAATTGGAGAGCGCTACTCTGGATCATCTTGGCGAGGCGCGACGGGTGGTTGCCGATCAGAATAATACGACTATTATTGATGGGAAGGGTGATAAAAAAGCTATCGATGCGAGGGTTAGGGAGTTAAAGCTGCTTATTTCCAAGAGCGATTCCGACTATGATAAAGAGAAATTGCAGGAGAGGCTGGGCAAATTGTCCGGTGGGGTTGGTGTTATAAAGGTTGGAGCGGCTACTGAAATTGAATTGAAGGAAAAGAAACATAGAATTGAGGATGCTTTGAATGCCACCCGTGCGGCTGTGGAGGAGGGGATTGTGCCCGGTGGCGGTGTGGCTCTCCTGCTGGCGATAAAAGCGCTTGAAAATCTTAAAGGTGATGATGCCGATGAAGATACCGGTATTAAAATCATAAGGAGTATTTTGTCTGCGCCGTTGTTGCAGATTTCCAAAAATGCCGGAAAAGATGGAGCTGTGATTGTTGACAAAATTTTGAGTGGAAAGAAGGGGCTTGGCTATGATGCTGCAAAAGATCGATATGTTGATATGGTTGATGCCGGAATTATCGATCCTACCCTTGTTGTCCGCAGCGCTGTGGAAAATGCCGCCAGTGTCGCCGCAATTTTTCTGACCATGGAATGTGCAATCACGGATATTCCGGAGGAGAAAAAGGAGGCTGTTGGTGGCAGGGGAGAGGGGATGGATATGATGTAGGTTTTTCAGAGGTTCCGTGAAATTTGGTCTTGTGCCGGATCGGAGGTGTTGGTATATTTTTGTCCTGTTTTTTTAATTAGGTTTTTATGAGACTGTCAAGAGCGAAAAATGTTACTGAAGCAATGGCTAATGTGGAATTTTCGAGACGCGATATGACGTTTTTGTTATCTATTCCGGCTCATATAAATGAGCATGATGCTGCTGAGAGATTGAATAAGCTGTTGGATTTGATGCAGGCTCAGGAGAAAAACTTTTGTGTGTTACATGTGGCGAAGGCTGTTAAGCTGGTTTTATGTTTGGCAAATTTGCCCGATGATAGACTTGTTACAGCATTGATTTTAAAAGTTGTAGCGGTGGAGACTGTACAGAGCGATGGACACTGTAGGGTGGAGGCTATTATTGGCAAGTTGTTCAGGCTGAGAGATGAAGTTAGGGATGGCCTGGCCGAGAGTGATGCTGCTGAAAATTTGAATTATGGTCGTGGAGATATTCGTGAGAGAATTGGTAAAGTCACTAAAGGAGTGTAAATTGTTGTATGTTTGAACTATGGGGATTGAGAAAAATGAAAATTTGGAAGGAGGGCCGACACCGGCGGATTTGGCGCAGATTTGCTTGGATTTTGGGGTAGATGCTGATGACTGTGATTACATGGCGGAAATTGAAAAATGGGATGATGCTTTGGGGTACGCCTATTCTGCTTTGTGTGTTGCCGGGGTCGATGATCCGGAGGCGTTTTTGAGAGAGAGGGGGATTTTGGAGTAAAAAGCCTTGATGAAGTGTGGTTTCGCTGTGTAAGCTGGTGTCTGATTATAATAATACCGGAATATGGTGGATGGGTTCAAAAATCGTGAAGGTGATGTGGCGCCTCGGCTTGAGGTATCTGCGGTTGGTGCGCCGTCGTCGACAATGTCTGGAGTTGTTCTTACAACATCCGGAGCCGTTATTGCGGTTCTTGGTGCTGCAGTTTTGATCGGGGTGGATGGCTTTTTTGCAAAAGATTCACAAACACCGCATGATGTGCCTGTTGTTCCGGTGGTAAGCTCCATAGAAGCGCAGGGAATAGAAGAGGAAGGGGATGTCTATGATCTGGAATTGCATGGAATACGCTATCGTTGCAGGGTACAAGTTTCTGCCAAGTTGAGTGATTCTGAAATGAGGGAAGATTTAAGGGAACTTGGAATGGAAAATTTCAGGGGGACTATTGCGTGTCTCCAGGATGGTAAGTGAGGTTGCTCACCGCCTTCGGCGGTTCGCAACCACTGTTCAAGTGTTTTTTGTTATGCTAATCTTTGGCTATGCTCGATGATGGTGTTATTGATTTGAGAAAAGATAAAAAATCTGCCGGTACTGCCGGTGCCGCTTCTGATGATGTCGGCGAACCGGAGTTTAAGATCGAAAGGAGATATGAGCCGCCTGTCGAGTCAATGCCTGTAAATGAAGTTGAATCGGCGGCGACAAAGCCTTACGACAAAGTAAAAGTTAAATTTGATAAGTTTGTGCATCTTGTTGTTACCCATGCCTATGAAGAAGTTTTTGAAAAACATCGCGGGCAGGATGTGGTTATCAGCACGGATCTGTTGACTGATTTGGCGAATGCGAGAGGAGAAAAAACCGATAAAAAATCGCCGCTTCTTTTTGTGTTTGGAGTGTTGTTGGGAGTCGGTGTCGCCTGGCTTATTCTTAAATCCTGATGCATGGGAAAGATAAAATATAAACGAATTCTGTTAAAGCTTTCCGGGGAAGTTTTTGGCGGAGAAAAAGGATACGGAATTGATGGAGCGGTTCTAAAAAATCTTGCTGCGGAGGTGATCCATGCGCAAAAAATGGGTTGCCAAATCGGTGTTGTGATCGGAGGTGGCAATATTTGGCGTTATCGCGATTTTAAAAATCTTGAGTTTGATCGTGTGACGTCCGATCATATGGGTATGCTGGCGACATTGATGAATGCTCTTGCGTTTGAAAATGCTTTGCGGCAGGCCGGTGCGGATGCGAGGGCGGTCAGTTCTTTCCCTTGCAATCGGGCTATGGAAGAATATCAGCCGAAACGCGCCAAACATCATCTCAACAGTGGAAGAATTGTGATTTTTGCCGGCGGCACAGGCAGTCCGTTTTTTACGACTGATTCCGCTGCGGCTCTCCGGGCTCTGGAAATGGATTGTGATATTCTGCTCAAGGCAACAAAAGTTGATTATGTTTACGATAAGGATCCGGTGAAATTCAAAAATGCCAAAAAATTCACAAGTCTTACATATAAAGAAATTGTTGCAAGAGGATTGGGAGTGATGGATTTAACCTGCGCTTCTTTGCTGCAGGAAAGCAATATCCCGATGCTCGTTTTCAATCTCCAGAAAAAAGGAAGTATTGAAAAAGCCATAACTGGAGCTACAATGGGGACGCTTATTACTTCATAATTTTATATATGACGACTGATCAGACTCTTAACCAGGCGGAGCAGGATTTCCAGAAAATTGTTGCCCATCTTAAGGATGAATTTTCGCGTCTGCAAATGGGGCGAGCTAATCCAGCGATGGTTGAAAATATTTCCGTGGAGGCTTATGGCGTGTCCCAGCCGCTAAAGGCTGTTGCCAGTATTGCCGTGCCGGAGCCGAGGACACTGGTGATTCAGCCATGGGACCGTTCGGTGATTGTAGCGATTGAAAAGGGGATTATGGCGGCCGGAATAGGCTTGAATCCAATAAATGACGGTGTTGCTGTGCGTATCAATATTCCTCCTTTGACTGAAGAAAGGAGGATTGAGCTTACAAAACATGTGAAAAAATTGGCCGAAGAAGCTCGAATCTCTGTGCGCAATGCGCGGCAGGATGCCCATAATGTGCTGAAGGAAATGAAAAGCAATGATCAGATTACCGAGGATGACTGGTATGAGGCTGATGAAAAACTGCAGGAAAAGGTTAATAAAGTAAATCAGGATATAGATAAAGTTGCGGAGGTGAAAGAAAAGGACGTAATGACTGTCTAATTATTATGAGTTTCATTCTAACAATCATTGTGTTTCTCATTGTTTTTTCCGTGTTGGTGCTGGTTCATGAATGGGGTCATTTTGTGATGGCGAAACGTGCCGGTATTAAGGTTGAAGAGTTTGGATTTGGTTTACCGCCGAGGATTTGGGGTAAAAAGAAAGGAGAAACTATTTATTCCATAAACTGGATTCCTTTTGGAGGGTTTGTGAGATTGTATGGCGAGGATAGTTCCAATCCAAAGATGCTGAAGAGTGATCGCAGTTTTGCCGGCAAACCGATGCGTGCGCGGGTGAAAGTGGTTGTTGCCGGCGTGGTCATGAATTTTTTGTTGGCGTGGGTTTTGCTGGTCGTGGGATTTACCGCTGGCATGCAGCCGCTGCTTGTGTCGGAGGATGTTTTTCCGGCAATTTCGGATGGAAGGATTCTGCTTGAGCCGGGAGTGAAAATAAAGGAAGTGGATTCAAACAGTAAAGCTGCTTCTTTTGGTCTGAAGGAGGAGGATAGAATTGTTGTGACGAATGATCAGATTATTGATGAATTTTCCCTGGGAAAGGCCGGTAATTATCAGGCGCTGAGAGATGCGGAAATTATTACTTTTCAGGCGGACGATTTCGGAGATTTCGGGATGGCATTTTATGACGTTACCTCCATTCCAAGAGTGAAAATTTTTGAAATACCAAAGCATACCGTGGCTTACAAGGCCGGTCTGCGGCCTGGCGATATAATTCTGGAAGTGAATAATACGCAGATTTTTACAATTGAAGATTTTGAAAATGTAGTGCGAGGCGAGGATAGTCTGGATTATAAAATTTATCGTGAAGGTTTGATTCTGGAGATGATTGTGCAGAGACAGGGAGTGCGGGAAATTATAATTTCCAAGGTTTTGCCGGATGGTCCGGCTGCAAAGGCCGGTTTGATGAATGGAGATGTTATTTCGGCTGTAAATGGGCGTGAGATGACTGATAGTCTTGAACTGATAAATTTTGTGCAGGAGCATAGGAATGAAAATCTTGCCTATACGATTGAGCGTCATGGCCAGAGGATTTTTTATGAAATTAAGCCGCGGAATGGTCGTATTGATGTGCTTCTTTCCGAGCTTATGAATTACGATGTCGATCCTGGGATGAGTCTGTACAATGTTGATCTTCTGTCATCGATTGTAGATGTGAAAGAGGAAAAATATCATTTTTTTACTGCGATTTGGAAGGGATTGGATGAAACATGGCGGCTTTCAAAAATGACCGCGGTGATGTTTATTGATATGGTTAAACAGCTTGCTTCCACCGGCAATGTGCCTGAATCCGTGGCGGGTCCTGTTGGCATTGCGCGGATGACTCATGCTTTCGTGCAGGAGGGGCTGATACCGCTGATAAGGTTTGTAGCGATATTGTCCCTGAGTCTTGCGGTGATCAATATTTTGCCGATTCCGGCTCTGGATGGTGGCAGGCTTTTGTTTATTGTTATAGAATTTATTATCGGCCGGCGCATCCCGCAAAAATGGGAAGCATATGTCCATGCGTTCGGGTATGTCTTGATTATTTTGTTGATTTTGGCTGTTACGTACAGCGATATCATGAAATTGGTTTCGTAAATCTTTTAAAATCGTGCACTGCTGCGTCAACTACGCCAATTTTTGCTTTCACCGTACTACTAAGTACGGCTCAAACAAAAATGGCTTGTTTCCTTGCATTGCATCAATTTTAAAAGATTTAGATTGCGAATTGCTAAAATCGCGCACTGTATTTTTTTAGGTTGCCGAGCTTGTAAAAATTGTTTTGTAGAAGCATTGACATGATTTTATTTTTGTATTTTGAGGTGGCTGTTTTTTCAAACTGTAGTATGGGAATTTTTTTAAAACACAAAATATGGGGGTGGAAGTTTTGGTGATTTTCTGTCTTGTGGGTGGATTTGGAAATGGCTAGTATGGGGTTCGAAGATTTCAAAAGAATTTTCAAGGGCACAAATTTAAGGGTAAAATTTAAGGGTAAATCCAAATGAATAAAAAAGAACTGTGGGTCTCCGTTTTACGGAGGCTTATGCCGACAATGCGCAAGGCGTATTTTCTCACGTGGTTGCAGCACACTGCCGTTATTGAGCAGTCTGAAAATCGGCTTGTTGTCGGTGTTCCTACGGTTTATGCGCACAATGAATTGAATGACAAATATAAAATTAAAATTCTTCAGGCGGCGGAGGAGCTCGATTCTAAAATTTCTGAAATTGAATTTAAAGTTGATGGACGCCTGATGCAGGATCCAAATTTTGGCGGTGTGGATTTAAAGGCGACTTTTCCGGATGAGGAAAAAAAGGTTAGAAAGGTAAGAAATGCCAATGAAGTTGTTGTTTCCCGCGGTGGTGTGCCACAGGTAACCAGCCGTATTCTCAATCAAAAATATACTCTTGATAATTTCGTGGTCGGTCTTGATAACAGGTTGCCGCATGCGGCTTGCTGTGCGGTGGCCAACAGGCCGGGAGGATTCTATAATCCGCTGTATATATACGGCGGTCCGGGTTTGGGAAAAACCCATTTGATGCAGGCGATCGGCAATCAAATTTTAAAGGATCATCCTGATAAGGTGGTTAAGTACATGACATCCGAGCGTTTTGTAACCGAGGTTGTAGATGCAATCGGTAAGAGATATACAAAAGATTTTAAAAGCCAATATCGAAGCGTGGATTGTTTTTTGCTGGATGATGTGCAGTTTTTTATGAATAAAGATGCTTCGGAAAAAGAATTTTTCCATACTTTTGATGAGCTTTATAACCGCAACAAGCAGATTGTGATCACGAGCGATCGTTCCCCTGCGGAGTTGCGCGATCTCGATGACAGGCTTACCAGCCGTTTTGCGATGGGCATGGTTATAGAGTTGTCCATGCCGGATTTTGAGACGAGGCTGGCTATTCTCCAGCAGAAATGCAAAGAGTTTCAGTTGCTTGTGGATCCGGCGATTCTTGAATTTATTGCCAACAATATGACAAGAAGTGTGCGTGAGCTGGAAGGTGTGCTCAGACAGATATTGGCCGAGATGGATCTGAACAACAGCGTTACGACAATCCGTTCTGTTGCTGAAATTATAAGAAGGATGAATAAGGCGCAGGAAATAATCGGGTTTGATCAGGAGGAAAATAAGGAGAGAAAAATTGTGCGTGATATTATCGAGGTTATTGGTATTGTTGCCAGATATTACAATGTGACTGTTGATGATCTGGTTGGTGCTGCGAGGCATAAAGAAATAAATGTTCCGAGGCAGATATGCATGTATCTCATAAAAAATGAGCTTGGCCATTCCTATGAAAAAATTGGCGCTGATTTTGGCGGACGCAATCATACGACGGTTTTACATTCATGCAATAAGACGGCCCAGAAATTGAAGACCGATTTGAGGCTGGTTAGGGACATAAATACGATTAAGCGGGAAATGGGGCTGTAGGAATTTCTAAAAATCGTGCAATTCTGCGTCAACGGCGCCATTTTCTATTCGCCGTATTGCTAAATACGGCTCAGTCGAAAATGGCTTGTTTCCTTGTATTGCGCAATTTTTAGAAATTCCTTTGTTCGACTTGTGGATATTCCATTTTTATAGTTTAATGACTAACGAACTTAATTGTTTTAGCATATGTATGCGAAATATAGGCAAATGAGGCGACAGCAGGGGCCGGTGGATTATGTCTTGCCGTTTCTGATTATAGTGTGCGTAGGGATTATTTTGATTCTGGTCTGGAATTTGTGGAAGGCTCTTTTTGGGGAAGACACCACTCGCGCCGCTTATTTGCATGTTATTGATGGCAGCGCGCAAATGAAGACTTGGAATACCGATGATTATTTCAGTCTGTCTACGGATGTTGTGGTTCGGCAGGGGGATGAGATCAGTGTTTCCAATGGATCCAAAGTGATTGTGGAATTTTTTGATGGCACAATTATGCGCATGGGTGGCGGCAGTACGGTCCGTTTTGACCTGCTGGATGACAAAAATGATAATCCTCAATTGGAAATTTCCCTGTTGGATGGAATGATCTGGATAAATAAAATTTATAAGGGTACTGCAGAAACCGGTTTGAGTATCGATCTTGCGGATATAATTGTTGATTCGCGGGCTGCCGGTATTTTTGAAGTGGAATCCGGAGAAGATATGGCGGTAAGAATTTTTGATGTTTTTAATGAAGATGGTGTCTTGGTTGAGATTTTGGAGAAAGGTGGTGACAAAGTGGTGGAAGAAGAAAATGTCGGAGTTGGGCAGGAAGTTGTTTTAAATGATAAGATTTTGGAACGTTATTGGCAGCATCAGAGCCCTTCTGTTTTGGCGGCTGTTTCCGATGAATTTAAACAGGGCGATTGGTATAAGTGGAATGTGGCTGAAGATACCAAGCCGACTGTATTTGAGAAATTTGCCGGTGTGGACGGTGCCGGCCTGGTGAAAGTTGAGCCTGAGGAAGTGGTTGGCAATGGGGAAATTGTTGAGCCGGAA
>JACPLZ010000017.1 GCA_016186245.1 Candidatus Peregrinibacteria bacterium
GTCATCCTGAACTTAACTGTGTCATCCTGAACTTAACTGTGTCATCCTGAACTTAACTGTGTCATCCTGAACTTAACTGTGTCATCCTGAACTTGTTTCAGGATCTACTCAATAAACACCGGACATGGAACAAGAAGACTACCTTGAAACAATCTACAAAATCGCTCAAACACGCGACTACGTGCGTGTCTCCGACTTGGCAAAAGAGCTCGGTTTAAGCAAGCCTTCGGTTACACAGATGATACAGCGCCTCCAAAAAGAAGGCTATATAATCCACAAAGCCTACGAACCGCTTAAATTAACGAAAAAAGGCAAACTCATCGGCCAAAAAGTAGCCGAACGCCATGAAGTCCTGGCGGAGTTTTTCACGCTTTTAGAAATCCCGAAGCGCATCCAGGAAAAAGACATCCACGGAATTGAGCACCACTTAAGCCCGATCACCCTCAAAAAACTCCGCGCAGTGACAAAAAGATTAAATGGCAAGAAATTTTAAAATTCTCTCTGCAGATACGCGCTTATACAATGCTGCGTAAAATCAATTCTCTGCGCCTGTTCGTCCTGCCCAATTTGTGAGCCTTACGAGAGCAAGGTATTCAGTCTCTCTGGACGCACTGACGGGTATGAAAAGGCGCCTGATCTCCCTATTCACCCGAATTGTAGGCACGGCTATATGCCGTTTATTGAACAATCATTTTCTCCGAGTAAGCCCAAGAAAAACTGCTATTTCGTGAGGTATATAAGGAACCGGATAAAGTGACTCATATTCCTGTTCCAATCCAGAGAGAATTCTCAATTTCTTTGTCAGATGATACGAGTTGGCATGCTGTAGCATTCCAAGATAACTTTGTGCAGATTGGTTCAAACTTTCGCTGGTTCTTTTGCCTGCGAGCATTTCTTGTTTTCGATTTTGAAATTTTCTGAACATTCTCTTTTTTGTTTTAGTTCGAATAACGCGACTATAAGGAAGGCAAACATATCCCAGAAAATCGACGCCTTGTTTCAAATTGCGTACAGAAATTTTTTGAGGATGAAGATGGAGTTTGAGTTTCTCTTGCAAGAAGCGATCAATACGCGAAATGGTCTTCCGCAGCAAGTCTTTATCTTGGTGCAGTACGACAAAATCATCGGCGTATCGAAGATAATATTTGAGACGAAGCTCATGTTTAATAAATTGATCGAGCTGGTTCAAGTAAATATTTGCAAAAATCTGGGACGTTACATTACCCAGAGGGATGCCCGTTGAAAGCGTAGCCGAATAGCTTTCAATAATGGTTTGTGCCAACCAAAGAATATCGGAATCATCGACTTTTTCTGATAAAAGTTCCATCAAAATATCGTGATTCACACTTGCAAAGAATTTCCGGATATCACATTTGAGTGCGTAACTTGGTTTTGAAAAATTCTCACTGACTTTGCGCATTTGAGCATGTAAGTTTTTTACACCGATATGTGTTCCTTTTCCCATGCGCGATGAGTAGGAATGGAAAATAAAACTCTTATCGAAGACTGCGTACAGATAGTTAAAAAGCGCATGATGCACGACGCGATCACGAACTCGTCCCTTACTGATGATTCGATATTTTGGATCCCATATCACAAAGTTTGCATAACTTCCATGGCGGTATATTTTCGAGATTAATTCCTGCGATAAATCGAAAATGTTTTCTTCAAGATTTTGTTCAAAATGCATCACATCTTCCTTTTTTCTCTTCCCGCGCTTAAACTCATCAAAGGCGATAAAAAGATTCTCGGGACTCACCAAATCGGCATATTTCATAAAAATGTATCATGAGCGACGACCTGCCAATACTCCAGAAAATGTACGATCTTTACAAGGTTTTTTATCAATATTCCGTGCATTTGCCGAAAAAAGATCGTTTTGGCATTGGCCAAAGATGCGAAAATCAAATACTGGATTTGATAGAGCAAACTATTAAAGCGAGTAAATCGAGACGGGAAGATAAACAGGCTGTTCTCTATGATATCAGTTTGAAACTTGATACGTTAAAGATTTTTGTAAGGCTTATGAAAGAGGTGAGGGCTATTGATCTTAAACAATACACGCTGCTTCAAGGGCACATTAACGAAATCGGGAAAATGCTTGGTGGCTGGATAAAATCAATGAATTAAAAAACCCCGCTAAGCGGGGTAAAACAGAGGAAGATACTGCCGAGCGCATCACGACCACCTATATTATCATTAGGATTATCAGGATTGTAGTAGTTCAGTTCAACCTTGCGATTATCAGCATTAGGATTGAAATTGAGGTTAGGAACCGCGCCGTATATGTTCGATATCCATCCAGAGACACCGGAGACCGATCACTCGTTCTCCTGAATTTTATTTGGAAGCATTGAGCTTTTGAAGACCCAAACCTTCACCAGATTTCGAACACGTAGTTTCTTTCCTGGTTTTTAATTGCCTTGGGAGTAGAAGGCGTACCCGCTACTGCATTACCAAAGACCGCTCCAGTATAAACTATGGAGCGGTGAAATCTAGAAAAAATTTTCGGGGCGCTACGCGCCAAAGGTACAAGGGGCTAAGGAACCAAGGTTTTTAGGAAAGAAACGTACCGAGCGCATCACGTCCACCTACATCATCCCTAGGAATAACAGGATAGTCGTAGCTCAGTCCAACCCTGCGAATATCAGCATCAGGATTGAAATGGAGGTCAGGAACCGCGCCGTCATCTTTACATCTCAAATCAGGGAATTGTGTACCAGTTTGTGTATCTGGAAGGTATGCATCGATTTTTTTATCAAAAATCGCTTTTTCTACAAGTTTTCTATAATCTGCTGGGGAAAGTTCATCAATGTTTGCTTCAGGATAAAGAGCACGAAGTCCCATGTCCAGACATTGGCGGAAATAAATCATGTATCCATTAGGGCCAAGATATTTTTTGCCCGCTGCCATTTTCGCAAGCTGATCGTTCGCAGATATTTTACGAAGTTCCAGTGGTAAATTGAGCATGTGAGGCAAGAAGGTCATACCTGCTTTGCCCGTTGGTCTCTGATTTTCCAAAGGTTTCATTGTTTTTGGATCAACTCTGCGATATTCAGAAAATCTGTGCCATATATAATTACGTATACCAGCCTTATCAATTCTTGCATCAAAACCCTGTTCTGGAGTTGCGTTATCTACACCAAGAATAATTCGCTGTTCTAAATCCGGTTCTGCTTCTAGTCTTTTTACTAATTTTTGAAGGTCTGCTTCAGATACTTCAGCGCTGTCAAAAGCAGCGCCAAATTTATCTGCGCCTTTTTTATCAACTTCACCCCAGCGGAGAGCATCTTTCACGCGTTCTGTTCTTTTTGCTTCAAGATCGATGCCATGGGCACTGAGAAACTCTTTTGCCTGAACAAACTGGAGAAGTTTAGAAGGTACAGGTTCGCTTTCTGCGGCTGCTACCACGGCGCGAGCTTTATCACCAGTTTCTGTTGTTTCCCTTGAAATTCTACCTAAGACATCGTTAGAAATAAGACCTCGCTCTCGCAATTGGCGTACCAAAGCTTCAGCAGCTTCGGGTGTTGTGGGTAATTGAGGTTCTCCGTTAGCCATAATGGGGGGTAATAGTTATGGTTCAATCTTAAACCCATCCTTACATTCTGTCAAGTGCAAGTTTGCTTTCGTCAGATCTAGGTATAAAGGCTAACTGAAAACATTTCCAAGACTACATTCTTTGCAAAAATGCACTTATACAATGCTGCGTAAAATCAATTCTCTGCGCCTGTTCATCCAGTCCTGTTAAAAATCCACCGATAGCCATGCTTTCATTTTTTAATTTCAAAACTTTCGGTGATCTGTTTTTCATTTTTGTCCACAATAAATCTCCGCTTTTCATCTGCAAATCTGCGCTTTTACTCAACCAAAAATCAATTTCCTCCATCAATTCCATTTTTTCATTTTCATTTAAACCATCACTCAAAACCGGATAAGCGCTAACCACTCCCTCAATATATGCACACATATTATGGCTTGTGGCTCTCTTATCTCTGTATCCATCAATTCTCCAATCCGTATATTTCCTCACAAAATTAAAATAATCCGACCTGCCCGGCTCAATTTCATTCAAAATTTTTACCGCCGCCATGCCCCAGAGATAAAAATTATTATCCGGTTCATCGCCATAAATCTTCGCAAAATATTTATAAGACTGATCAATAATTTCACGCACCACCACATCTCCATTCATCTGATAATACTTTGCCAGAGCCAATAATGCCTCTCCACTGGAAAAAGCGGATTCGCCAAAAAATCCCGGATCGACAGAATATGCGTCAAAAAATCCGCCGTTATTTTTTTTCGCGGCAAGAATAAAATTCAAATAATCATCAATAAGGGAATTATATTTTTCCTCATCTGCACGATCAAAATTTATCGCAGCAATCAAAGCAAGAGCAGTAGCGCCCAAAGAGCATTTTTCATTTACAAGTATAACGCAGCGAAATTGCCGCCCGCCTACATTTCCATACATGGAATTTTTTTCAAAATATCCAAGCGCAATATCGACATTTCCCTTCACATCGTATAAATCCCCATCCCGACTAATCAAAAACTCACTCAAAACAAACGCCGCCCCGGTTTGCCTGACCATATTGTCATCATCAACATACCGGTCAAGAAAAGGGATATATTCATACCGAAAATGGCCATCGGACTCCTGGGTATTCTTAAGCCAGGCAACTCCATTCCGCATAATATTCTCAATTTCCTCATTTGTAAGCGGTTTCCTTGTAATTTTTACATACCCTTCGCCTCTTACAGTTATAGGCAGCATCAACAATAAAACAGCCGCAACCAACAATTTCTTTAATTTTCCCATAAAAAATGTTAAATTTACGTTCCGCTATATATTTTAATAACGCAATTATGCCACATACATTACCGCCCCTGCCATATGCTTACAACGCGCTGGAGCCGTACATCGACGCCCAAACCATGCAGATACACCATACCAAACATCATCAGGCATACATTGATAAACTCAATGCCGCTTTGGAAAAACACCCAGAGTTAGCTCAAAAACCGCTGGAAGATATGCTGAAAGATTTAAATTCTGTGCCGGAAGACATCCGCGCTGCTATCCGCAATCACGGAGGCGGCCATTACAATCATTCGCTTTTTTGGGAAATAATGGATAAGAACCCAAAAGCGGCAACAGGGCGGCTCAAAACAGACATTGAAGCAAAATGGAGCTCCGTGGAAAAATTTAAAGAAGAATTCTCACAGGCAGCGGCAGGTGTATTTGGCAGCGGCTGGGCATGGCTTGTTCTCGATAGCGCCGGATTATCCATTCTGACTACCCTAAATCAGGATTGTCCGCTTTCGCAAAACAAAAATCCGATTATTGGCCTGGACGTCTGGGAACATGCCTATTATCTCAAATATCAAAACCGCCGCCCGGAATACATCAAAACATGGATTGAAAATTGTCTTTGCGGCGAAAAATGTGAAACGCGCTACCAAAAAATCAAGAAATAGCGTAGAATACCCGCAAATTTAACAAATCAAAATCATATGACATACATACTGCTGGTAATCATTGCCGTTCTGGCCGTCTTGGTAATTGGCATTTACAACGGGCTTATCCGTCTCCGAAACAAAGTGCGCGAGGCATGGTCAGACATTGATACCCAATTAAAACGCCGCTATGACCTGATTCCAAACATTGTCGAAACAGTGAAAGGCTACGCACAGCATGAAAGCGGCACTTTTGAAAAAATCACCGAAGCGCGAAACAAAGCCATGCAGGCACAGAATATTCACGAAAAAGAAGAAGCTGAAAATATGCTATCCAGTACGTTAAAAAGCATCTTTGCCCTTGCTGAAAATTACCCGGACCTCAAAGCAAACCAGAATTTTCTTCAGCTTCAAAACACTCTCAAGGAAATAGAGGAACACATCCAGATGTCCCGCCGCTACTACAATGGCACTGTCCGTGATTTCAATACAAAGATAGA
>JACPLZ010000024.1:0-17928 GCA_016186245.1 Candidatus Peregrinibacteria bacterium
ACCGTGATAAATTTTTCCGCATATGCCTTTTATAACGATGTCAGCACCGAGCATCCATATTACACGTATATCGCCGTGTTATATGATTCCAACCGGCTGCCGCTCACGGAGAGTTTCCGGCCGGATGACAAATTAACCAAGGCCGATCTCTACACTTTTATTCTAAGCTACAGCGGCGCTCCACTTTCCACAACAGTCGACCTTCCTTACGAAGATACCGGCAACACAACCGGCTATTCTCCTTACATTCAGACCGCTTTGGATCTCAAGGTAATCACTAAATCGGCATACAACACCAAATTTGAGCCGGAAAAACAGACGGCAAAAAATAACGCCCTTGAAATCATGTTTAAAACCCTTGGAGTCGGCGTGCCAACAATTTTTGACCGCAACGGATTTTACTTTACCGACATCGGACCGGGGTCATGGGCGGGACCGTTGGCAAATACAGCTTCCGAATTGGGGATATTGGAGCCGGACAATCCCGCCAAATTTCGTCTGGCTAAAAGGATTACAAGAGCCGAAGCCGCCTATTATTTATATAAAATTTCACAATATTACCCACAGGATCAGACGATTACAATAGATATCAACACATCTGGAAACAACGGCTATTCGACAACTGAAAACAAATTGATAGACAACCTGAGTTTTGGCACACTCCTCGATGTCTGGAGCAGCATTAAAGATAAATATTTGCTGCAGGAAGAAGTCAATGACCAAAAACTGATTTTTGGAGCCATTAAAGGAATGGTTGGAGAATTGAGCGACAAATACACTGTTTTTCAGGAACCGGATGAAAAAATAGCTCTTACCGCATCATTATCAAGTGAATATGAAGGAATAGGAATTGTAATCGAAATGATTGATGGAAAAGTTACAATCGTTGCGCCGATTAAAGATTCACCGGCGGAGAAAGCGGGGATAAAAGCAAACGATGTTATTAAAGCCGTTGATGGAGACGACATAGAAGGCCTGACGCTCGAATCGGTTTCCAACAAAGTCAAGGGCGCTTCCGGTTCATCCGTAAAAATAAAAATAATTCGCGGGACCGGCGAGCTGGAATTTTCCGTTACGCGGGATTTCATTTTGTTAAAAACGGTAGAATCGGAAACATTGGCAAATAATATCGCCTACATCAACATAAAAAGTTTCGCCCAAAACACTTATATTGAATTTATGGACGCGGCCAAAAGCCTGAAAGCAAAAAATCCAAAAGGATTCATAGTGGATGTTAGAAATAATCCGGGCGGATTTCTCGACGTTGCCGTAAATGTCAGCAATGCATTTGTTGGCGAAAACAAGACCATTGTAAGTCTTGAATACGCCGACGGCAGCAAGGAGGAATACAAAAGCAACAGCGCAGGTCTGCTCAAAGATGATAAAATTGTAGTTTTAGTGAATGAAGGCACAGCATCCGCCGCGGAGATACTGGCAGGTGCATTACAGGATTTGAATCAGGCCACAATTATCGGCACGAAAACTTTTGGCAAGGGAAGCGCACAGGAATTGAAGGAATATAAAGATAATTCTTTATTCAAATACACAGTCTCCAACTGGCTCACACCAAACGGACACAACATCAACGGCACAGGAATCACACCTGACAAAACGGTTCAAAATCCAAACGGCACGGATGTACAATTGGAAGCTGCAAAAGGAGAATTCTAACAGTCATGGTTCGACAGGCTCACCATAACAACTCACACTTGCTTTCCCTCAATCTCCCTCGCCCTCAAAATTTCCTCAGGATTTGTTGTGATAATTTTATCCTCCGTATAAGAAGCAACAACCTGGATCGCCACATGTTTCATTCCGGCAAAAAATAATCCCTGCCCGACTCCGCTGTTCAACAAAACATATTTCTCACCTTCGGTAAGATTGAAAATCTGCGCCAGAATATCCACAGCCGACGGCGCCTGCTTCAACAATAATTGCATTGATGAATTGGTAATAATTGGCTTGCCATAATCACTTCTGATAAAATCTTCCACATCCTGCGTAATAGTCGTAACTCCCAAATAATATTTTCGCGCCCTCTTCACAAGTCCGTACAAAAACCTGGCGCTATCCTCATGCTGCATCATCGTCCAGGCCTCATCAATCACCAAAATCCTTTTTTTCAGCTGGCTGCGCACCCTGCTCCATATGTAATTCAAAATAATATACATCGCAATCGGCCTAAGCTCATCCTCCAAATCTCTAATGCAAAAAACCATCATGCCTCCCGCAAGATCCACATTTGTCGCCTTGTTAAAAATTCCAGAATAAGTTCCTTCGGTATATTTCGACAATCTCTGCACCAGACTCGTAGCGCCTTCCATGGCGCTCAAAACCTGATGTAAATCCTGCATTGTCGGCGGCTCAAATTTCGACGGATCCACCTGGTCCATCGTAATCCCCTTTAAAGCATAAGTATCGATCAGCGCCTTATCCAAAATACTTTCCTCTTCCGGCGTAATACTTCCCAGCATAAGTTTCATCAAACCATGCAGATTTATAATCGCCGACCTCAAAAGATCACCAGGCTGATTGTCCTCGCCTTCCAGCGGCGCCGGCAAATCAAAAGGATTTATTCTTCGATCGCTGTTAAGACTCAAACGCAAATATGTCCCGGCGACAGTATTGGCTAGAGCTTCATATTCATTTTCCGGATCAATCACAATCACGTCTGTACCCATCATCATCATACGCAAAATCTCCAGTTTCACCGCATAGGATTTACCGGCTCCGGACTTTGCAAAAACCACACTGTTGGCATTTTCCAGGGCAAACCGGTCAAAAATTACCAGACTGTCATTATGCCTGTTTATTCCATACAAAATACCTTTATCGGAAGTCAGGTCCGAAGAAGTAAACGGAAAAGTCGTAGACAACGGGCCGGTATTCATATTGCGGATAACATACAGCTCATCCAGACACATCGGCAGACAGGAATTAAAACCATGTTCAGCCTGAAGCTGGGTACGTTTTGTCATAATCAATTTGCCGGCAAGCAGGCTCTCCAATTGTTTTGCAGTCCTCTCCAGTTTTTTACGGCTGTCAGAATACAAAGTAAAATACAAAGCAAACTGGAAAAATTTCTCCTGGCCGCGCTGGATTTCCGTGCGAAGCTGCTCCGCATCCTGCAAAGCTGTTTCCAGAGCCGGATCGCGCACCTGCCCTTTTTCCGCCAAAATTCTCATGCTCGACTGCATCTGGGCCACTTTTTTCTTCAGACTGTTCATAATATCCGCCGAACTGATCGGATAAATATACTGGGAAATATCCATCGTAACATCAAAATTGATTACCGGCGCAAGCCAGTTGGCATTGAGATATCGCGGATAGGCAAATACATAAAATGACTGCACATAAAATCCATCCAGCCTCAATTTGTCATACATAACATCCATCGATGCCGGAGCAATCAGGTCTTTTACGGCAACAAGCCCTTCCTGATAAATCTGCTCGGCTTCCAGATATTTATTTTTTTCTTCAGAAGAAATTTTTTCATCCGTACTGTTAACCTTGTTAACAGTGTCCTGATGCTGTTTGGCACGGAATGAGAAAAATGATTTCACTCTGTCCAACAGCGAATTTTTTTCGGCTGCCTTGTGGGCAGCCTCGATTTTATCAGACTCCTGTTGTTTTTTTCTGCGGGAATCCAGCTGATCCACGGACATCTTTTTTCCCGTTTTCGGATCATAACCGGCCTCAATCATCCGTTTAGCGGCTGCGGTCTCATGTTTTTTTACAACTTCCAATGACGGAGTTACAGATATTGTCGAAGACGGATCAAGTCCCAGATCGGTAAGGGAAGGCTTTTCCGCTCTGAAAGAAGTCAAAACTCCTCCAATATCTCGCGACTCACCCGCCATGTCAGCTCCCACAATCTTGCCAGTTGGAGCTTTATTGGCATCTTCAAGCCATTCAGGAACTACACCTGTACGACTTTCATCTTTGGAAAAAATATTTTTTGTTTTTGCTGAAAACATCCCAACATTCTATCAGAAAAAGGCTGTTTTTGCAACAGACACGAAGCGAACGCAGTGAGCGAAGTGTCCTATCTCCTTCTCACTCCCCTCTTTCCCATTCCACATCACCTTTCCCTTCTCCTGTCAACCATATTCATTCTTCAAAAAATAAAATTATGCTAATATTGGCCACAGCAAATTTAACCGCACCACTTTGCCAAAAAAGAAAAAACAGACGAAGAAAGACAGCAAAAAAAAACTCAACAGGAATGATAAATCTAAAAATTTAGAGCTTTTTCAGGAGGACGACAAAGAACAAGAGCAGCCGGTGAATCCGGACCACCGTAATGTCCTCCATCGCAACATTTCCGATGAAATGGAAAATTCCTATCTGGAGTATGCCATGAGCGTCATCGTTGCGCGCGCACTGCCAGACGTACGTGACGGACTTAAACCTGTCCATCGCCGCATTCTTTATGCCATGAACGAACTGGGTCTACGTTCCAGCGGGTCATTCCGCAAATCCGCAGCTATCGTCGGTGAAGTGCTGGCCAAATATCACCCGCACGGAGATGCCGCCGTTTATGACTCCATGGTGAGAATGGCACAGGATTTCAGTATGCGTTATGAGCTTGTCCGCGGTCAGGGAAATTTCGGCTCCATTGATGGAGACAACCCAGCCGCACACCGCTACACCGAAGCAAAAATGGAAAAAATTACCGACGAAATGCTTGCCGATATCGACAAAGAAACAGTCGAATGGCGTGATAATTATGACGGCAGATTCAAGGAACCGGTGGTACTTCCAGCGCGGCTTCCCCAGCTCCTCCTCAACGGTTCAACCGGTATCGCCGTAGGCATGGCCACTTCCATTCCTCCACACAATCTTGGGGAATGTGTTGATGCTTTGATCCATCTTTCCAAAAATCCGGAAGCTACAATCGAAGATCTCATGCAATTTATAAAAGGACCCGATTTTCCAACCGGAGGAATCATTTATAATATCGAAGACATCAAACAAGCTTACACCACAGGTCGCGGAGGCATGATCGTCCGGGCAAAGACAGAAATAGTTGAAAAAAAAGGCGGAAAATTCGACATTCTGGTTACTGAAATCCCCTACCAGGTCAACAAGGCAAATTTGATCACAAAAATCGCCGAGCTCGTCCGCGATAAAAAAATCCAGGGCATCACCGATATCCGCGACGAATCCAACAAAGATGGCATCCGTATTGTGATTGAGCTCAAAAGAGAAAGTTACCCGAAAAAAATTCTCAATCAATTATTCAAGCTCACCACTCTGCAAAGCGCATTTAATATGAACATGATCGCGCTGGTCGATGAAATCCAGCCGCATCTGCTCGACCTTAAACAGGTACTCGAATACTTTATCGTTCACCGCAAAGAAGTCATCACACGTCGCACCAGGTATGAACTCAACGTAGCAAAAGCGCGGGCCCACATTTTGGAAGGTTTAAAAATCGCCATCGACAACATTGATGCGGTAATAATCACCATCAAAAAATCGGCCACAAAGGAAGAAGCTTTGACAGCTTTGATAAAAAAATTCAAACTGACAGAATTGCAGGGACAAGCCATTCTCGAAATGCGCCTGCAGACTCTTGCCGGTCTTGAAAGAAAGAAAATAGAAGAAGAACTGAAGGAAAAACTGGAACTGATTAAAGAACTCGAAGCCATTCTGAAAAGTACGCAAAAAATTCTCAAAATCATGCAGGATGAATTGACTGAGATCAGGGAAAAATACACCGACGAACGCAGGACGACAGTCGTACCGACAGCCATCAATGCAATTTCCCAAAAAGACACCATCCCAAATGAACCGGTAATTGTATTGCTGACCCGCGAAAATTACATCAAGCGCGTGCCGGCAACCACTTTCCGCACACAAAAACGCGGAGGAAAAGGTATCATCGGCGGAACCACCAAAGAGGAAGATGAAATTAAATTGATCCAGTATACTTTCAATCACGACGAGCTTCTTTTCTTCACAAACAAAGGCCGTGTTTTCAGGCTTCCAGCCTATGAAATCCCGGCAGCATCGCGCCAGGCAAAAGGTCAGGCCATTGTAAATCTGCTGCAACTGCAGGACGGTGAAATCGTTACGGCAATCAAAGAAACCGGTGAAAAATTCACCGGCAAATATCTGTTTATGGCTACACGCAAAGGCACCATCAAAAAGACACCTGTGGAAGATTTTAAAAATGTGCGCAAAAGCGGTCTGATCGCGATCAAATTAAGACCGGAGGACTCCCTCGAATGGGTCCGCGAAACCAGCCCTAACGACGAGGTAATCATCGTAAGCAGGGAAGGAAAAGGCATCCGCTTCAATGAAAAAGACGCCCGCCCGATGGGACGCGCATCCATCGGAGTCCGCGGCATCAGGCTGAAATCAGGCGATCATGTCGTAGAAATGGACACCGTAAAAGACCCTGAAAAAACCGAACTTCTTGTCGTCATGGAAAACGGCCTTGGAAAAATGACCAAAGTTCAGGATTATCGCATGCAAACCCGCGGAGGCACTGGCGTTAAAACAGCAAGCCTCACCAGCAAGACAGGAAAAATCATCGGCGCAAAAGCACTAACCAGCGATCTCGATGCCGACTTGATTATGATCTCCAAATCCGGACAGGTAATCCGTCTGCATTGCAAACAGATTCCTTCACAGGGCAGAGCGACACAGGGCGTTTATCTCATGCGCATGAGACCGAACGATAAAGTTGCTTCAATTTCTCTCATTCATCATATCGAAGAACAGGATATTCCAGTCCCGGAAGAAAATCAGACGCAGGAAGAGATTTTGGTTGCATGACGACCTCATGATTGATTTAAAAATATGAATCATCCCGCTGCAATTTTAAAAAGTCTTTTATTCGCAATCTTTTTTTTAGTTTCCACTTCAGCTGCCTTTGCTTTCACCGGCGACATATCCATCGATACAAAGGACATAGTCATCACTCCAGCCAATATTCTGGAAGGACAAAAGACAAGAATTTACGCGACTGCGGCCAACCAAAGCGCCCAGGACCTCCTTGGAGTGGTAAGATTTTTTGACAACGGCCGGCAAATCGGCGCCGACCAGCCAATTTCCATTTTTACCGGAAAAACCGATGGCGTATTCATCGACTGGATTCCAAATATTGCCGGCGATCATATCATCATTGTAAAGATTTTCCCCTGGGAACCGGACATGGACAATCCGGACAACAACAGCATTGAAACAACAATTTATGTCGGACAGGACACCGATCATGATGGCATAACCAACGCAAACGATAATGATGACGACAATGATGGAGTCAATGATACCGAAGATCATTTTCCGCTGAACGCAGCCGAGCAGTTAGACACTGACGGTGATGGAAAAGGAAATAACAGCGATACAGATGATGATAATGATGATGTGCCTGACACCCATGATGACATGCCTTTGGACCCAAATGAAACAATCGACACTGACAACGACGGTATTGGAAATATTGCCGATCTGGACGATGACGGCGATGGTATTGACGACACAATTGAAGAAAAAAACGGCACCAATCCAATAAAAGAGGACACAGATGATGATGGCGTCAATGACAGTCATGATGCCTTCCCTCTTGATCCATTGGAAACACTCGACACTGATAAAGACAATATCGGCAACAACGCAGACACTGATGATGACAATGATAAAATACCGGATCAGGAAGATGCCTTCCCTTTGAATAAAGGACCAGTGATTGCACTTTCCTATGAAGATTTTTCTGTCGATCTCCTTGATAAACAAAATTTTGATGCTTCACCTTCCTACGATGAAGATGGGAAAATTGTCAATTACACCTGGAAAATTGACGGTAAAAAATTTGACGGGGCGGATATTGATTACACTTTCGATAAAAATGGGAATTACGATGGACAACTTACGATTACTGACAACAGCGGCGAATCAGTTACCAGGGAGTTTCAGATAAGCGTAACAAATATAAGATATTATCTCCAAATAGGCGCTACCATAATATCACTTCTGCTTGCCTTGATAATTTACTTTATGTATATTGCGCGCGATAAAAAGGAGGAATAATCATGAAAAAAGACATACACCCAACATACCAAATAGTCACTTTCACCTGCGCCTGTGGCGCAAGCTACATCGCCGGATCTACGATTAAACAGGATTTTAAAACTGAAATCTGTTCGAATTGCCATCCTTTCTACACAGGAAAACAGAAGTTAATTGATACATCGGGACGAGTTGATAAATTTGTAGCCAGGATGAAAAAAGCCCAGGAATTGGCTGAAAAAAAAGTAAAGAAAGTCGATAGAACGGAAACATTGGCTGAAACGCCAGCTCCAACAGAAGTCAAAATAGAAGCGGTTAAACCAGCCATTACCAAGAAAAAACCGGCAGCAAAAAAAACGGCCGCAAAAAAGCCCACTGCTAAAAAATCTCCGGCAAAAACCAAAAAGGCTAAAGCGACGAAAAAGAAGTAGATAAACGTGTCATCCTTGTCATGGTGAGCCGCCTTGTCATGGTGAGCCTGTCGAACCATGATTAGCAGTGCGCAATTTTTAGAAATATTGTATACTTCAGCCATGTCTGGTAACACATTAGGCACAATCTTCCGCGTAACCACCTGGGGTGAATCTCACGGCCCGGCAATCGGCGCCGTAGTAGACGGCTGCCCGGCAGGATTATCGTTGTCAGAAAAAGACATTCAAAAAGAAGTAAATCGGCGAAAACCAGCCGCAGGATCACACATCGCTACCACCAGACGTGAAGTCGACCAGGTTCGTATTCTTTCAGGAATTTTTGAAGGAAAAACAACCGGCATGCCAATTTCCATGATTGTGGAAAATCAGGATTCCCGTTCCAAAGATTATTCAAAAATAAAAGATTTATACCGTCCTGGACATGCTGATTACACCTACGATTTAAAATACGGATTTAGAGATTATCGCGGCGGAGGCAGGTCTTCCGGCAGGGAAACTTTGGCCCGCGTTATGGCCGGAGCCATCGCCAAAAAAATTCTGAAAAAAAAGAAAACAGAAATTTTCGGACATACAATCCAAGTCGGGAATATCTGCGCAAAAAAATTCCGGAAAGATTTTATAGAAAAGAATGAAATCCGCTGCGCCGACCCAGATGCCGCAAAAAAAATGACAGGCTTTATAGAAAAAATCCGCTTTCATGAAGGTGATTCCATCGGCGCAATAGTTGAAATTATCGTTAAAAATCCGCCAAAAGGATTGGGTGAACCGGTTTTTAACAAATTACCTGCAGAGCTGGCCAAAGCCATGATGTCAATTGGCGCAGTAAAAGGATTCGAAATCGGCGCCGGATTTAATGTGGTCAATTTAAAAGGCAGTGAAAACAATGATCAGATGGAAAAAAAAGGAGGAAAAGTACAATTTTTGAGCAACAACTCCGGTGGAGTTCTAGGAGGAATTTCCACCGGCGCAGATATAGCCATGCGCCTGGCGATCAAACCGCCGCCAAGCATCAGTAAAAAATTAAAAACCATTGGAAAAAACGGAAAAAACGCGATCATTCAAACCCTCGGCCGCCACGACTGTTGTCTCGCCCCACGCATCATCCCAGTCGCCGAAAGCATGGCCGCAATAGTGCTGGCTGATTTGCTACTGCAGCAGCAAAACAAAGAAAATTAAAATTCAAATGTTAAAGGGAAACCCTGTCCGAAACACGGAGACAGCCGCAGCCATCGCGTGTGCAGCAGAAAGGAACATAGACGCTTTTTGAAAGAACAACTCGTGGTAGCCGGAAAGCAAGAAATACTGGAGTAAGCTAACCGGTGACTATTCACCACGCATTCTGACAATAAAACTTTTCACTCAAAAAACAAAGAGCCCCATATTACCATTATTGAAAGCTCTATATTCACCTTCGGTCATCAAACTTAAACCCTGCGATTTTGCAGCACTCCTGGAGTCAAAATAATTCTTTCCAAGAGTAAAATTAGGTACTTCTTTCCAACCATCCCCCATTAAAAGCTGTCCTTCCCCATTAACTCCATATATCTTTGGATTTTCAAGCTTATTTGCTTTTGCCAAAATATCCGGCGTAAGTTTTGCGGCAACAACTTTCCATGAAAGCTTTATGCCAACCTTAAAGGCAGTATCAGGCAATGCCTCATATTGGACACGAAATCTATTTAAAAGAGTATTCCATTCAGCTGCATCTGCCACAGTTTCTGCTGCACCGGACACTTTTCCAGCAACATGATTTTGTATTTCTTCCGCCGTTACTACTCCCTCCCCCATCATCCAGTCAATTACCGCATCGGCACCATGAGCACGCACATCAGCAGGAACCGGAGGCACCGGTTTTTCTTTTGCTTCCACAATCGCGGCACTACCAAGAGTGAGAGATAGAGCAAGAGCAGCCGACTTCAAAGATTTTGGAATTTCCATAAAACTTGTTTAAGAATTAATTTCATCACTATGATAGCGACAATTCCATAATTTGTCAAGTCTTTTTCTTGATGAACTCATCTTCATTCATATTTATATCCTCATTTCGGGCTAAAGTAGCCACTGTCTTAACTTCCTTTCTTCATCACGTTTCCCTAAAAATGCAAGCATTGATTTTCAGCTACAGCAAGCCGTTATTTATACTTTTTAAAACACAATATTCTGGAGACCCCGTCCATCTGATATAGGCCATAAGTATTGATTATACATCCTTTGGTTGATATGGTAAGTATCTCCTTTATTTCTTAATAAAAAAATATATGAATATTCAAAGCTTATCCGACAAAGATTTGTATTTTCTCTGTAAAAAATATGGTGATCAGGCGCTGGAATGGAGACGAAAATTTATCGGACTTTTGCCGGAAGTAAATCAAAGAAGATTATTTGAAAAACACGGATTTCCTTCAATATTTGAGTTCGCGGCAAAAATGGCTGGAGTAAGCGAAAATCAGGTCAGGCTGGTTTTGAATTTGGAGAAAAAATTTAGTGATAAAAAAGATTTACATCAATTATTGATAAGTGGAGAAGTTGGAATAAATAAATTGGCAAAAATTGCTTCAATTGCTACTCCGGAAAATCAGGACACTTTGGCAAGACAGACAAAAATATTACCGTGCAAAGCGCTGGAAACTTTAGCGAGAGATAAAAGAATGAGCGAATTTGTAAGCGCTGCCCAATGCGGAAATTCTGACCAAAGTCTTCACGTGAATTTATCGTTAAAACAAAATCTACCAGAAGTCAATAGTCAGCCAAAATTTGAAACTTTCGAATCCGTTATTGAAAAATTAAAACTTTCTCCGGAAATTCAAAAAAGACTTTTGGGATTACAACAAAAAGGCATCGACCTTAATCAACTTTTAAAAGAATTTTTGGACGAAAGAGAAGAAAAAATTGAAAATGAAAAAGCAGAAATTGCCGACCAACTAGAGGAAAAATCGAAAAATCCAGATAGCAAAACTTCGAGGAGTATTCCTGCTTCCGTAAAACGAATCATTCAAAAAGAACACGGCACAAAATGCGCAATTTCAACCTGTCAAAAACCATCTGAGCACCTGCATCACACTTTACGATTTGCCATGAGCCAAAGCCATGATCCTCATTACATAGCACCGTTATGTAGACAGCATCACTTGATCGCACATTCTATAGATAGGAATTTTCAGAGCCATATTGCAAGATCGGACCAAAAAGTTGCGATAAATCAGGAATGATATAAAAATTTATCACAATTAATCTTCGCCCTGCTTAGCAAAAAAATAATTTTCATCATAAATCCTTAATTGACTTTTTGGCTTACTTATGGCACAATTAAAGCTTAAATAGATTACAATGGCGCACGCGGAAACACAACACACATCAAATCATAACGAACACAAACATCCTACAAACACAGCGCACAAAGACACCCATTCCGATCACAACACAACAGAACACGACATTCACGAACACACCACTGCAGTAAACGAACCCAATAACACACACGATATGGCACATGCAGAAACACATCATGCCAACGATAATCATGCTGCCCCGGCAGTACACCACGCCGCTGAAACCCACGCAGCCGACCATTCAGCACCCCACGAGGAAACCCACACAGCCCACACAACCCCACCAACTCCCACCACAGCCCGCCACGCAGCCCCGGCACACCACGCCCCATCAGGCAACAAAGCCCCTATCTTTAAAGCAATAGATCACCTCTACGCCGCCGGCGATAATTTGGGGAAAAGCATCCTCGATACAGCAACCGGTATACGCGCAGGACTTGATAAAACACTGAGACAATCAGACCCAGGCGATGCACCCAAACAATCAATTTTCAAAAAACCATTCACCATCGCAGGTGATTTAATTGACGCCACAGTCTTAAACATCGGACGCAGAGCAACAGAAATCACAAGCGAAATAATCCGGCCAACAAGATCAATTTATCGTACAATCACCAGACCGGTCTTTCATCCGATCGATACAGTCAAGCATCCTCTCAAATATCTGGCCAACCCGGCGCGTATTATCACTTCCGCCGCCAGGGTAGGAGGACAAATCATCAATGCGCCGGCCAGAATAGTAGATGAAGCTCTAAACAGAGGCATCAAACGTCCAGTTCAAAAAATACCTCTCATCGGCAAATATCTGGGATCCGCCGTTAAATTTGCCAGCCGTATCACCAAAGCAATCCGCTCCGGCTTCGAATGGGCCACAAGTTGGATCAACACGGCAGATGAAGGTTTGAAGAAATATCAAAACTGACAGATTTTTTACAAGCCGCAAAAATCAATTCTCCTCTCCCAGTCCATCTGCTATTCTAAACCCACTATTTAATAGATGCTGAAACAAGTTCAGCATGACACATACACACGCCAAACAAAAATACCGCATGTTCAACTTTACCATCCACAAAACAGACGGCCTTGCCCGCACCGGCAGCATAAAAACTCCACACGGCATTATCAAAACACCGGTCTTTATGCCCGTCGGCACAAAGGCCACTGTCAAAACCCTTTCCCCACAGGATCTCAAAAATCTCCAGACTCAAATTATTCTCGCAAACACCTATCATCTTTTTCTTAGACCAGGCCACAAAGTCATCAAAAAACTCGGCGGACTCCACAAATGGATGAACTGGCAGCACCCCATTCTCACTGATTCCGGGGGCTATCAGGTCTTTTCCCTCGGCCAGGAAAAAGGCTTTACAAAAAACACCGATTTCAAAACTTCTGTAAAAATCGATGAAAATGGAGTCGAGTTTCGTTCTCACATAGACGGGAAAAAACATTATCTTACTCCAAAACAGGCCATCGAAATCCAGCACGATCTCGGCGCAGATATTATTATGGCCTTTGACGAATGCGCCCCGGCAAACAGCAGCAAACAATATTTTAAAGAAGCCATGCAGCGTACCCACAATTGGCTTAAACACTGCATAAATGCTCACAAATCCCGCACAAAAACACAGGCTCTTTTTGGCATCGTCCAAGGCGGCATCCACAAAAATCTCCGCATCGAATCGGCAAAATTCATCAATGACCAAAACCTGCCCGGCAACGCAATCGGCGGACTGGCCATCGGCGAAAGCAAAGCCACAATGCTGGCAATGATAGAAACCACAATTCCCCATCTCTCCACTAAAAAGCCGCGTTACCTAATGGGCGTTGGCACACCAGAGGATCTCCTCGAATGTGTGGAAAGAGGCATCGACATGTTTGATTGCGTGCATCCCACCCGTCTCGGACGCCACGGCCCTTTTTGGCATGAGCACGGCCGCGCCAGCATTCGCAACGAAAAATTCAAGCTCGACAAATCTCCACTCCAAAAAAATTGCCTCTGCGAAACCTGCCAAGATTGTTCAAAAAGTTATCTCCGCCATCTTATTTTTGAGAATGAAATTTTAGGGCTGCGCCTCATGACTATTCACAATTTGCACTTTCTGTTAGAGTTGATGCGTCAGATCCATAAACATATTGAGGTAAAAAGTTTCTCCAAATTCAAAAAAGATTTTCTCAAAAAATTTCATGCAAAATCATGAAAATCTGGAAAAAGAAGTCGCGAAAAAATATGAGCAGCGTGAGAAAAAAAAGCGCAAGCGCATGCACCAATCCGGCAAAAGCGTCTTTGCGCTGAAAAAACTGATTACCGTCAAAAAACATAAATAATCAACCATGATCGCCCATCTCCGCGGGAAAATTCTCAAAAAAACTGAAAGAGGAATTATCCTCGAAACAAATTCCATCGGCTATTTTGTGCATCTGGCAGCGCCGATTTTGGAAGAATTAAAAGATGAACAAGATGCCACCTTTTTTATCCATACCAATGTGCGCGAAGACACTCTCGATTTGTATGGTTTTAAAACTTTTGAAGAACTCGCATTTTTTAAACAATTGATAAATATTTCAGGGATCGGGCCAAAAACAGCACTGGAAATTCTTGCCGTTTCCGAAAGCAAAATAAAGGAAGCAATCATGAATGAAGACATGGAATTCATCCGGAAAATCCACGGAATCGGTCCAAAAACCGCCAAAAGAATTATTCTCGAACTCAAAGGCACAATCGCCAAAGAAAGCCACGAGCACAAAGGACTGGGAATGGAAAATGACGTCATCGAAGCATTGCTGAAATTGGGATATCCGCGCGCAGAAATCCTCCGCGCGTTAAAAACTGTTCCGCAGGAAATGAAAGAACCGGAGGAAATTATCAGGTACTTTTTGAAAAACACATAGATGCTGAAACAAGTTCAGCATGACACAAGACTTGTCATGGTGAGCCTGTCGAACCATGACAACAACCACACACCATGCAAGCCAACCTCATCACAAACCGCTCCAACATCGCCTACCTTTCAAATTTTACCGGCACAGCAGGCTTCATGCTGCTGACACCGACAAAAAATTATCTTTTCACGGACGCGCGCTACATCGAACGCGCAAAAAACACCATAAAAAAAGGGATCAAGATCATAGACGTAACACACGTTTTTCGTAATCCCACCGGCCTTAAATCGCAGTGGCATAAAATTCTAAACAAGCACAAAATCCACACTCTCGGCATCGAAGAAGACGATCTGACAATTTCCCGCTTCAAAAAATTCAAAAAAATAACTCCCAAAGTAAAATTCACAAATATTTCCGGTGAAATGGAGACAAAACGCGAAATCAAAACTGCCGGAGAAATCCGGCTCATCACAAAAAGCCAGCGCATCAACGAACAGGTTCTCGCAGAAATAAAAAAAATCATCCGTCATCACCGCCGAACCGGTAAAAAAATAATGGAAACTGACATTGTCTGGAAAATAAAAGAACTCGGACATCACTTCGGCGCAGAAGATATTTCCTTCGAACCAATCGTAGCTTTTGGTTCTCACAGCGCCCGCCCGCACCATCTTTCCGGCAACACAATTCTCAAAAAAAACGACATTATTCTCATAGATATGGGCATGAAATATCGGGGCTATTGTTCGGACATGACCCGCATGATTCTTCCTCCGAAACCGACGCCAAAACAGCAGAAAATTTATAATCTTGTTTTGAAAGCCCAACAGCATGCCATAAAAAATATTCGCCCGGGCATGAGCGGCAAACAAGCCGACACGCTTTCCCGCAACATAATCAAAAAAGCAGGCTACGGAGAAAAATACATCCACTCCGGCGGCCACGGAATCGGCCTGGACATTCACGAAATTCCATCGCTTGCGGAAAGCTACGGCAAAAAAATCCGGCGAAACTCCATCATTACAGTGGAACCTGGAATTTATCTGGAAGGAGAATTCGGCGTGCGCATTGAAGACATGATTCTCATCACAAACTCACTGCCGCTTAATTTAACAAATGCCCCACGATAGCAGCCCCCTGCACAAAATTCCTGAACCACGAAATTTTATCCTTATCCTCGGACAAAACTTTTCTTGATGCGATCTCATACAGACAGCCATAGACCGGCCGCATCTCACCATCGTTAATAGTGATATTCAAATAGGTATCCCCCATTTGTCTGGCCATCATAGTATAATAATGCCCTTCAAACTCAATTTTTTGCGTGTGGCTAACATCCTTCAACCTCAACAAAGCGGCATGTCCATCCTCACTCAAAATATTTTCTTCATTTCCTTCAGCATGTCCGTCCAAAGACATAAAAATCGGTTAACTTATATCGGTCCAGACTATAAGGACTTTTTCACGGATTGTCAAGCACTTATTTAATAGAAGGGCTAAAATGCCTGGAATACCGCGGGTATGATTCCTGGGGACTGGCATTTAAAATTGGAAATAATATTGAAATAAAGAAAGAAGTGGGAAAAATCAGCGACATTCAAATAAAAAAACTGGGATTTCCAGAGTCTCATCTCGCAATCGGCCATTCCCGCTGGGCCACTCACGGCAAGGTCAACAAAACCAACGCCCATCCCCATTCTTCCGAAAATAATGAAATAGTCGTCGCCCACAACGGCATTTTTGAAAATTACCTCGAGGTCAAAAAAGTTCTTCAAAAAAAAGGCCATAAATTTCTGTCGGAAACAGACAGCGAAGTCATCGCCCACCTCATAGAAGAGCATAACAAAAGCCACTCTTTTGAAGAAAGCATCAAATTGGCCGCGGGAGAAATAGAGGGACGCTATGCCATCGTAGTGATGAAAAATGATGAGAATAAAATCATCGCCGCTCGCAAAGGCTCGCCACTCATCATCGGCGTAGGAAAAAATCAGGATGAATATTTTATCGCCTCTGACATTCCCGCCTTCCTCAAACACACAAATAAAGTAATCTACCTCGACGACAACCAGATTGTCACAATCGAAAACGGAAAAATCGATTTTTACGACACGGTGCGCCGGGAAAAAATTGCAAAACGCATTATTGAAATAGACCTCGATGCGGAAACTGCCGAAAAAGGCGAATTTCCCCATTTCATGATCAAGGAAATCATGGAACAAAAAGACACGCTTGCCAGAGCCATAAATCAGGATCCGGCAATAATCGAAAAAGTCGCAGGGGAAATAAAAAATGCCTTTGGCACATATTTGATCGGCTGCGGCACAGCAGGAAAAGTCGGAATGGTGGGAGAATACTTATTCGCAAAAATTGCAAAAAAACACATCAATTTCAGCTTTGGATCGGAATTTGCAAATTACAAGGATTTCCTCAATAAAAAAACTTTATTGATCGCCATTTCCCAATCAGGCGAAACAGCCGATACGCTTGAGGCCATAGAAATCGCCAAAGCAAAAGGAGTCAAAGTTGCCGCCATAGTAAACGTGGAAAGCTCCACCATGGCCCGCACCGCCGACATTGTAATCCCTATCAAAGCAGGTCTGGAAAAGGCCGTAGCTTCCACAAAAGCCACCACTTCCCAACTCGCAATTTTAACGTTATTGGCTTACACATGCGATGGCGGAGTCAAGACAGGCAAACAATTACTTGCAGACACAGCCAGCCAGATCAACGACATGATCAATCCGCGCTACGAGGAGCACATCATGAAAATCGCCAAAAAAATCAGCAATGTGGAGTCGATGTACATTATCGGCCGCGGCCTGAATTACCCGATTGCACTTGAAGCCGCAATTAAATTACAGGAAGTTTCCTATATCCATGCCGAGGGCTTTGCCGGCGGAGAATTAAAACATGGACCTTTGGCTCTGATCTCTCAAAATACTCCAGTTATCGCGCTGGTGGCCAATGACAACACTAAAAAAGATATTTTGAATAATGCCGCCGAGATAAAAGCGCGTGGCGGATATATAATTGGAATCGCTCCGGAGAATGAAGATGTTTTTGATTTTTGGATAAAAGTGCCTGACACTGGCGACACATCTCCTATTGTGAATATTATCCCTGTACAGATTTTGGCTTATCAATTGGCCGTTTTACGGCAAAACGATCCGGACAAACCAAGAAATCTGGCAAAGAGTGTTACAGTTAAGTAGATGTTATCATCACATCGTGTCATCCTGCAGATTTTTGCGGAGCAAAAATCCCTTCTCCTC
>JACPLZ010000024.1:17940-56511 GCA_016186245.1 Candidatus Peregrinibacteria bacterium
TCCTCTCCCGTATCTTGTTTCAGGATCTCATATCACCTGACGAAAAAAAATGATACAATCCCACAAGATCGCAAACCTTCCTCCTCATGCTCCGCAAAACAAAAATTATTTGCACTCTGGGACCGGCCTCAGATTCACTGACTGAAATTACCAGACTCATTCAGGCCGGCATGGATATCGCGCGCCTTAACATGTCTCATGGCAGCTACAAACATCATGCCAAGATGATTAAAAACATCCGCGCTGCCGAAAAAAATCTTCACAAAAAAATCCCCATTCTTCTCGATTTACAGGGGCCAAAAATCCGCATCGGAAAGCTAAAAAATCCAATCAATATCAAACATGGCGAAATAATCGCGCTCGGAAATTCTGCAAAAAACAGCATCCCTGTCACCTATCCGCGCCTCACAAAATATCTCAAAAAAAATGACCTTATCCGAATCAACGACGGACAATTGGAAGTAAAAGTTCTGAAAAAATCAGATCACAAATTGGTATGCAAGGTTTTGACCGGAGGCACGATAAACTACGGCAATGGCCTAAACTTCCCCACAAACACAATCTCACAAAACACCATTACGTCAAAAGACAAAAAAGACCTCAAATTCGGGCTTAAACAAAAAGTAAATATAATCGCTCTTTCGTTCGTCAAAGAAGCAAAAGACATCAAAAATCTCCGCAAACTGGCGCCAAAGACACCAATCATCGCCAAAATTGAACGCCATGAAGCCATAAAAAATCTGGAATCAATCATTAAAGAATCCGATGGCGTGATGGTCGCGCGCGGCGATCTCGGAGCAGACATCCCTCCGGAGCAGGTACCGATAATCCAGAAAAAAATCATCACCCTGGCCAACCTCATTAACAAACCGGTAATTACAGCAACCCAGGTTATGTACAGTATGATCCAAAATCCAACGCCCACGCGCGCCGAAGTTTCCGATGCTGCAAATGCAGTATTTGATCACAGCGATGCAATTTTATTATCGAATGAAACATCTGTAGGAAAATATCCGTTTAAAGCCGCAAAAATTCTGAAAAAAATTATTATCGCCGCAGAAAATAGCACAGCTGACCATGAGGCAAGCTCAGGGTAAACTCCGCAATGCGCGATGGATCCAGGCACCGCCACAACAGGATTCAGCATCATCGAAAACCAAAAGGGTAAAATCACTCTGCTGGATTATGGCTGCATAAAAACAAAATCCGGCCTGCAACCGGCCATAAGACTCCAGCAGATCGCCGATGATCTGAAATATCTCCTCGCAAAATGGCAGCCGCAAAAAGCTTCCATCGAAAAAATATTTTTCAGAAAAAACATTAAGACGGCAATTGGAGTCGCCCAGGCCCGCGGCGTGCTTTTGCAAAAACTGACCGAGCAGGGCATCGAACCAAACGAATACACACCGCTCGAAATCAAAGCTTCAATTTGCGGATATGGACGCGCAGACAAGGAAATGGTGCAAAAAATGATAAAATTAACGCTGGGATTGCAGGAAACACCGAAACCGGACGATGCCGCCGATGCCATAGCCGCCGCAATCTGCCTTGCAAATTCATTAGCCTTAAGCCAGGCCATCCATCAATGAACAAATTTCTCACAATATTATGGATAATCATAGTCGCCGGAAGCATATTTCTGGCATTCAATTTATTTGAACCGGAAAGCGGCGGAGAAAACAGGCAAATCACGGAAAATAGCGACAGTAAAAAACCTGAAATATTATCACAATCCACAACCGAGCTCCTTCAACGCGGCGAAAAAAATCTTAAAAACAATGAGCCTACGCAAGCCAAAAAAGCTTTCACCACAGCCTTAAAACGCACTCCAAACTCTACTACTCTCAAACTGGCGCTCGCCCGCGCCCATTTAAATTCCCGCGAAATTGAAGAAGCCCAAAAAATCATCTGGCAGCTCAATGATCAAAATTCCGAGGTAAAATATTACAAAGGCATCATTCTTATTCTTTACAAAGAATTGGATAAAGCCAAAAATATTTTCCAGGAATTGGCAACAACAAAACTGGCCGATAAAAGCCAAAAATTCATTGACGCTTTCACTACATTTTCCTATTACAGCGAAGCGGATCAGGAATTTCTCACCCTCCTTCTCGCAAAAGCAATGACCGACAACGGTGAATTTGCAGCCGCCATTCCAATCATTTTTGATATCCTGGTCACAAAAAACAATTATCGCGACGCATGGATTGTGCTCGGCTACGCCTACCTGAACACCGGAAAAACCAAAGATGCAATTGATGCTTTCTCTCAAGCTGAAGCGCTTGCCGCCAACAAGCCGGAAACCCTGTTTTTTCTCGGCCTGGCGCATGCCGCAAATAATGAAATAGACAAGGCCATTAAATATATCGAAAAAGCCGACCAGGCCGGATATGAACCGAAAGATCAAATTCAGCTGAAACTCGGAGATTTATATCTGCTGAAAGATGAATTCAAAAAAGCCGCGCAGAAATACCAGGAAGTCATCGCTCTCAACCATCAAAGCATCGATATTTTTGTCCGCACAGTCTGGCTGCATATAGAAAAAACCGGAAATCTGCAGGAAGCGGCAAAAGTGGCTTTGCAGTCAATAAAATATCATCCACAAAAAGCCATGGCATACAATCTTGCAGGCTGGGCATACACCGCTCTCGGAGACTACGGCAATGCAAAAAAGAATCTTGAAAAAGCGCTTTCTCTTGATGATAAATTTGATATCGCACATCTCAATCTTGGCTGGCTTTATGAAAAAAAAGGCAACATAAAACTCGCGCAGGAATATTACAAACGCGCCTACATCCTTGGCAAAAAAAATTCCATTGGCAAGCTCGCCGCAATCCGCTTTAATAACTTACAGATAAACGTATCCAAACCATGATTTTATTCACAGCAGCACTGGTCTTCATTTTCGGAAGCATAATCGGCAGTTTTTTGAGTGTCGTAACCTACCGGCTTGATAAAGAGGACCGCGGAATGGTTTTTGGCCGATCAATTTGCCCAAACTGTAAACAAAAAATCAAATGGCGGCATCTTGTGCCGATTTTCAGCTGGCTTTTTTTAAGAGGAAAATGTGCAAATTGCGGAAAAAATATTTCCTTTCACTATCTCGCTCTGGAAGTAATTACCGGAATAATTTTTGCCGTTATTTTTTTGCGTTGGAATTTTATAGATACGATCCCAATAAATGGAATCAATTGGGAAATTTTTCAGCAATTTTTCTTTTACATAATTGAGTTCAGCTTTCTCGTCGCAATATTTTTCTATGATTTTTTGCATAAGGAAATTCCGGACAAACTTTCGCTGCCGGCAATTGTCATCGCTTTCGCCGGAGGATGGATATTTAATTCTCCGACAATTATGAACATGCTGATCGGCGGTGGCAGCATCGCAGCATTTTTTCTCCTTCAATTTTTACTTTCAAAAGGCGCATGGATCGGCGGAGGAGACATCAGACTGGGAGCTTTGATCGGAATTTTGCTTGGCTGGGAACTCGGTTTACTGGCAACCGTAATAGCCTATTTTTCAGGAGCAATCATAAGCATTCCCCTGCTTTTGCAGAAAAAACTGACAAGGAAATCCACGATTCCTTTTGGACCATTTCTCATCTTCGGAGCAACCATAAGTCTCTTTTTTGGAACAAAAATCCTTGAGTGGTATTTTTCGACGCTGATTTAAAAACAAATTATTTACCGTGAGCCGCCCGTTGTCATGGTGAGCCAAGCCTGCCCTGAGCCTGCCGAAGGGAACCATGACACTCCAAATAGTAATGCCTCACCGGCTTCAAATTCTCATCCAATTCATAAACAAGCGGCACACCGGTCGGAATATTCAATTCAGGAATTTTCTCATCCGAAATATTATCCAGATATTTCACCAGAGCCCGCAAACTGTTGCCATGAGCCGAAATCAACACACGCTTTCCAGCCTGAAGCGCCGGCGCAATTTCCTCCTCCCAATACGGCAAAAATCTCTCCACAGTATCTTTCAGAGACTCCACCGGCGGCTCCCCTTCACGATACCGTGAATCATCTTTGGTCAAAGCCGGCGGCCTCACATCATAACTGCGCCGCCAAATATGCACCTGCCCATCGCCATATTTCAAAGCAGTTTCAGCCTTATTTAAGCCCTGCAAAGCACCATAATGTCTTTCATTGAGCCGCCATGATTTATGTACAGGAATTTCCGAATGCCCCATTTCCTTCAAAACAATTTCCATTGTCCGCACCGCCCTTTTCAACACCGAAGTAAACACAACATCAAAAACAAAACCCGCCTTTTTCAAAAGCCGCCCCGCAGTAATCGCCTCCTGCTCCCCTTTCTCGCTCAAATCCACATCCGTCCATCCTGTAAAACGGTTCTCCTTATTCCATAAACTTTCCCCATGCCTCAATAAAACAAGCTTAATCATCAAAGTTACTATAAAGGAACCTATGAAAAACTTCCAACCTACTGCAATTTTCCCATTTTCTGATACAATCCCCCACATGAAAGCAGTAATCCTGGCTGGAGGAGGCGGTACAAGACTTTGGCCGCTTTCCACTCCGGAAAAACCAAAACAGTTTCAGAAACTGGTCGGAGACAAAACCATGCTAGAGCAGACCATTGACCGGCTCGACTTCCTAAAGCCCGCAGACATTTATCTCGCCATCAATCGGCAGCACATAAACCTTGTCAAAAAACTTTGCCCAAAAATTCCTTCAAAGAACTTTATCATCGAACCTGCATTGCGCGATACAGCATCTTGTATCGGGCTTGCCGCAGCCATAATCCAAAAAAACACTCCCGATGAAATAATGGCCGTAATTTACGCCGACCACCTCATTCAAAATAAAAAAGAATTCCAGACAAAATTGCAAAAAGCCGAAAAAATCGCCAGACAACATGACACCCTCAACATTGTTGAGGTCGAAGCCAAAGAACCAAACACCCACTACGGCTACATAAAACTCGGCAAACAGATTGATCAGGACACCTATCACCTCGGCAGCTTCAAGGAAAAACCCGATCTCAAAACCGCCAAAAAATTCCTAAAATCTGGAAATTATCTCTGGAACACGGGAATTTATGTATGGAAAGCCTCCACTCTCTTAAAATATTATCAGAAATTCCAGCCGAAAAGTTTTGATATTTTTCAGAAAATAATAAAAACCGGCGATTTCACTCCATATAAAAATCTCGAAAAAATCTCCATCGACTATGCAATCATGGAAAAAATAGACACCAAAAACGTCCGCATAATAAAAGCAAATCTCGGCTGGTCGGATATCGGCAACTGGGAAGCAGTCTGGAAAGAATTCGCCAAAAAACCAACCGACAACATCACCCGCGGCCCGGTAAAACTCCTAGATTGCAGCGGATGTCTTGTCTATGCCGACAATAACAAAGAACTTCGCGCAATCGGCCTCAAAGACATGGCCATCATAGACACGCCAAAAGGCCTGCTGGTCTGCAAAAAAGACAAGAGCAGGAAGGTAAAAGACTTGTGAACAGAAGCGACAAAATGATATAATGAGGTGTCAAACATATAAGCATAGTATGCCGGAAACACCTCCCGAAAACCTGGAAGTCGACACGGAAAAACATCGCAAAATAGTCGATAGGCTTAAACGTAAACAATCTCCAAAAAAACAACCGGTCAAGCCCGGACAAATCGACCCGCCGGCAGTCAAAACATCAATACACGCAAAAATAGTAAATACGCTTACGGCAGCGCGGGAGCTCCACGTTCCTGCAGAAACAGATTTTTTGTCCGCAAAACGCAAAATAATTGCACATTTGAAAGATATCGAAGACAGGACATCGGATGTACAGGGAATCCTCCATGAAACAAGCACAATTGCTTTCGGCCCATCGCTCGATTTAGTGTATTCCGACAATCCAAGAGATATCGAAATAGGAATTCGTTATCTGACAGAAGCACTGCATCAAATAGGCCAACTATTTGAATTGGAAAATATAAAATCTGAAATAGTCAAAGAAATATTCTTCAGTATCAAAACGTTTCTCAACGAAATCATAGATGCCTGGATAGAGAATGAACCAACGAAAAACGTAAATAGATTTCATGTTAGCATCCTGACAACCTACGAACAGCTAAGCTCTTTTCTCAAAGGTTTAAGGCTTGGCTACGAACTCCAGGAATCTCCCAACCCGGACACCGGCGAATATCCTCCACTTTCCTAAAAACAGTTTTTCGAGTATATTGCGCGGGACATGAATCACGACAAACCCGTCGAAATAAAACTCAAACCCTGGGGAAAAGAAATCTGGTTTGCCAATAACGACAAATACGCCGGTAAAATTCTTCATATCCTCGGAGGCCACCGCTACAGCCTCCAGTTTCATGAAAAAAAACAGGAAACCCAATATATTTACAGCGGCAAAGTCAAACTTACTTACGGCACAGACCAAAACAACCTGCAAGAGAAAATTTTAAACAAAGGTGACAAAATAGACGTCCATCCATATACTATCCACCGCCTCGAAGCCATTGAGGACAGTGAAGTGTTTGAAGTATCAACCCCCGAGCTCGACGACGTGGTAAAACTGGCCGACGATTACGGCCGCAGCGGCAAGGGCAATGACCACGCTTTGGACTCCAATTTACATAAGAATCTCTGAAAAACTATTAACCAATAATATGAAAAAATTCTTCAACTGGAAAACCATCGTTATTATCGTTTTTGCTCTCATACTAGGCTTTTTGGATCTTCCCGGAGAAACCCAGAAAAAAATCCTGCCATTTGTTCCAAAAGCAATCACAGAAACCAAATTTCAGCTTGGACTCGATCTGCAGGGCGGAGCACAGCTCGACTACAAAATCGATCTCAGAAAAGTGCCGGAAAATGACCGCGACAGCATCATCGATGGCGTACAGCAGGTTATCGAAAAACGGGTAAATCGTCTCGGAGTTGCCGAACCAAATATTTACCGGTCAGACCTGGCAGGTGAAGTGCATATCATTGTAGAGCTGGCCGAAAATGCCAATATTACCCAGGAAGATATCGATGAATATCTCGGTGAAAACAAAAATGTTTCAGAATTAAGCGACGACGAAAAAAAACGCGTCAGTCTGGAAAAAGCCAAAGCATTGGTTGGCAAAACCATCCAGCTTGAATTCAAAGAAAAAAAAGAAGATACCACTCCCGATCCGGAAGAGGAAAAAAAGATCCGTTCACAGGCGGAAAAAACACTCAAAAGAATCACCAATGGCACCGATTTTGCAATAGCGGGACAGGAAGAAACACAGGCTTATCCTGGGAAAGTCAGATATGGAAAATCTGATTACACTTTTGAAAGCAATTTGCCGGACAACGTTAAAAACACCCTGAAAGAATTACAACCCGGAGAAACACATGACGAGATTATTTCCACGGAAGGAAGCTATACGGTCGATCCCCAGACTGGCACACTGGTTGAAGACAAAGGGATAGCAATCATAAAACTTGTAGAATCAAAAGAAGAGACAAAGATTAAAAAAGAAGTGGATGCCAGCCACATTTTGATCGCCTACAAAGGCGCTGAAGGAGCTGCGGAAAGCGTAACCCGCAGTGAAAACGAAGCCGAAGATATCGCAAAAGACATCAAAAAACGTCTCGATGGCGGCGAGAGCTTTGCCGATTTGGCAAAAACATATTCCGATGATGCGAGCAATAAAGACAAGGGAGGCATACTCGATGCGCCGGTCAATGATACAGACAACGCATACGTTTTTGATTTTGAAAAAGCTGCGTTGGAGCTGGAAGAAAACGAGCTAAGCGGACCGGTCAAAACCCAATTCGGTTTTCATATTATCAAGGCAACTAAAATCCGCACGGATATTAAGGAAAAACAATACATATATGAAAGTATCAGCTATTCCACCGCACCGGACCCCTGGAAAGAAACCGGCCTCACAGGAGAACACTTTGTACATGCAGATGTCCAGTTAAGTCCATCGTTTGTGCCGTATGTAAGCATCCAATTTAATGAGGAAGGAGCAAGATTATTTGAGGAGATTACAGCAAGAAACATCAAGAAACCGGTGGCAATTTTTGTGGGAGGCGAGCTGATTTCCTGGCCAGAGGTAAAAGAAAAAATTGCAGGCGGCAATGCGCAGATATCGGGAGGTCAGGGAGGTTTTACAAATGAAGAAGCCCAGCAGCTTGCCCGCGATCTCAATACCGGAGCAATACCCGCGCCAATAGTCCTCACAGGTGAATACACCATTGGAGCTACGCTCGGACAGGAAGCCCTGGATAAAAGCCTTAAAGCAGGCGCAATCGGCCTCCTCATAGTCATGGTATTCATGATCATTTATTATAGAATTCCAGGAATCATCGCGAGCATCTCCCTGCTGGTTTACGGTGTCATTCTGCTTTTCCTGCTCAAAGCACAGCTGCATCTTGGCATAGCCCTTCTACTCGCGCTTATAATTCTCGGCTTCCTGGTGGTAAAAATCGTAAACAATCGGGACTCCGGTTGGGAAAAATTCCTCTCATTCATCCTCGCCTGTTTTGGATTTTTCTTTATTACCTTCCTTCTAAAAACCGGCGTAGTGCTCACTGTCGCAGGCATTTCCGGCATTATCATGTCTTTGGGAATGGCTGTCGATGCCAATATTTTGATTTTTGAAAGAGTGAAGGAAGAACTAAGAGAAGGCCACAAACTCGACGCAGCAATCCAAAATGGCTTTCATCAAGCTTGGAGCGCCATCCGTGATTCCAATTTTTCCACTCTCCTTACCTGCGCAATATTGTTTTATTTTGGCAGTTCCATCATTCGCGGCTTCGCTTTCAACCTTGCAGCGGGTATCCTAGTTTCCATGTTCACCGCCATCACAATCACCAGAACACTGCTCCACAGATTTGTTGGCACAAAAATAGGAGAAAGCAAAAAAGCCATGGGCATCATCAGCGACAAAGAAAAAACAACAATAAAATTTACAAAAAACAGCAAACCGTGGTTCACATTGTCCGGCATACTTGTCGGAGCTTCCATCGTTGCAATGATAGTATTCGGATTGAATCTCGGCATAGATTTCAAAGGAGGAACACTGCTTGAGTATAAGTTTTCCGAAGCGGTAACCAAAGAAACGCTGGCCGGCGCTTTTGCCGATATAGGTAAAGAACTTAACGAAGAAGCTGCGCCGTCTGAATCTTCTTCCAAAACCACATTGGAAACAGACAGTTCGACAAAAATAGATTTTGAGAAAATCCAGATTCTCGAAGCTGGAGAAAACAGCTACATTATCAAAACAAAATATCTCACATCGGAACAGCACGACAAAGTAATCGAACAAATGGAAGCAAAACTCCCAAAATTCACCGAATCGCGTTTTACAACCACTGGGCCGACTATCGGAAAAACGCTGCTCCACAAAGCATCGATTGCAATTATTTTTGCTATCGTCATGATGGTAATTTATGTATCACTGGCCTTTAGAAAAATTCCAAAAGAAGTAAATCCATGGCGCTTCGGAGTCTGCGCAATCGCAGCGCTGATTCATGACGTGCTGATAGTAACAGGAATATTTGTTGTCCTAAGCCAATTTTTAAATGTGGAAATAGACGCGCTGTTTATCACAGCGATGCTTACCGTCTTCGGTTACTCCGTCAATGACACAATTGTCGTCATGGACAGATTGAGAGAAAGATTGATCCATTCGCCGGAATATTCCCTGGAAGACAACTCCGACATCGCGCTCACCCAGACTTTAAGACGCTCAATCAATACATCACTGTCGACATTATTGGCGATGCTGCCGATACTTTTCTTTGGCAGCCAGTCAATCTTCTACTTTATTTTGGCGCTCGTCCTTGGAATAATCATCGGAACATACTCATCTATCTTTGTGGCCACACCGTTACTGGTATTCTGGAATAAGAAAAAAGCAGACTAAAGAATCACAATTTGCACCCTGCAACTAAACGACCAAGAAAAATTTCCCAGGAAATTTTTCTTGGTATATCATTTTTTTGGTGCTCCCGAGAGGATTTGAACCTCTAACCTCCTGGTCCGAAGCCAGGCGCTCTATCCAGTTGCGCTACGGGAGCAAGTGCAAAGAAAATATCTATATCTTCATTCCTTATACCTCCAACCAACATCGTTGCCATCGACATTAACAACATGTTTTTGTACTTCTACCATACCAATAAGGTTAATAAATAAAGGAGGCAATTGTACTAATTTGCATCAATCCGTACAACTATTCTACACCAACCAAACCCTGAAACGTTCGGATTTTTCCAGAATCCTATGCTCTCTGTTCAGATTAAACAGATAGGAAAAAATAGTCAAATTACCCAGTAAAGTAAGGTCATGTCCAAATTGCCTCTTAATTCCTTCATTTTTATGCCTGTTTTCCTGTGAATTGTTCATTTTAGGCTTGTTTAAGCCCAAAAGCTTACAGGAAAATCACAAATTGTCAAGCCTCTCTCTCCTTCATTTTCCGTTCCCGTCTTGCCAATGCAACCTGCCTGAAAATTCCAGGATTCATTTCTCCCATGGAAAAATGTCCTCTATCATTCTCAATACCGCCAACAAGTCCATATGCCTGCAAATACGGCTCGGCCATCTCCCAGTTTTGTATATCAACCGCCAATCCTTTCTCATGAAAAGATTTTCCAGGAGGAGCAGCTAAAGAATGACCTCCGGTTCCGGAAGGCTGCGAATCATCCGTATATCCAAATTCTTCACGTATTTCCCGCTGCTCCTCCACTGACCGATAATCACTTATCACCACCAGATGCTCTCCGGTAGCAATATAAAAATCCCTATCTGCCAGCCTCAAAGCCATCAGCACCACAGGCTGCGCAGTTACAGGCCGACCGCCAATTATATCCGTCCTCACCGGATCATCCGGCAGATTATTTTCATTGAAATTTTCAACAGAAGAAAAAACATCGGGCTTTTCCATATCCTCAGCCTTAAACTCAAAATTAACCGCAGATGCATATTCTTTAACCACATCAATCCATAAAGTTTTATCCAACCCGGGAAAATACTTTTTCAGACCATTCAGGGCAAATCCCAAAAAAACCGGATTATAATGCCCTCCCTGCACAGTATCGCCAAAACCATAAGACGCTTCGATATTTTGCAGAATCATCGCAGCAACTTCAACGAATTCCCTCACATTGCCTTTAAAGCCAGCCTTTCCTTCTCCGGCCTTTTTCAAAAAAGCCGCAAGAATATAACCATCCACGACAAAATCCTCGCCAATGCTCCTCTCAACACCGCCAAAAGATTTTCCAAATTTTTCCTTATACTCAGCCGCCGCCGAATATTCATCCTCAATCGCCATCACCGTAATATCCAGTTTATTCCACATCGTCAGATATTCGCCGCCGCAAAAAAATCCCTGATTGCCGCGGCGTTCATAAACATCCCCATCCCACTTCACAGCACGAACACCGTAAGGCAGCATATCTTCCACTCTTGTCTGATACGATAAAGCAATATTTTCTTTAAAATCCAGAATGAATCTATCGCCTACAACAGGCTTTGTTCCAGGCTTAAACCCGGCCACTAAAGCCAATCTCCCTTCCCATCCAAGCCGAAAAAATTTCTCCGGTTTCACGGATGAAATATCCCGGGAAATCAACTCCTTTGCCACTTCTCCGGACACCATATCCTTGGCCGGCTGTACCAGACTCATCGCCAGTTTATCCGCCTCGGACAAAGGAATCGCTTCCGGTCGTTTTACCGATTCAATTGTATTGTTCATAAATTTTTACAAAATCCCACAATTATAGCAAAAAAAGACATGTTTTTCAATTAGGTATGCTATATTTCCCGCATGAAATTCGCCGAAATCGTTTTTCAGAAAAAAACCGTACTTACCTATTCGATTCCCGGCAAGATGGAACTTTTAACAGGCCAGCTTGTCAAAGTGCCTTTGAGAAAAAAAATTGAGAACGGACTTGTCTGGAAAATTCACGACAGCAAACCGGAATTTAAGACCCTGGCAATACAGGAAATCATCGATGCAAAACCGCATCTTTCCGCGACACAGATACGGCTTATTGAATGGATGGAAAAATATTATTTTTGCCAATTATATAAAATCCTAAAATTATTCATTCCAAAAAGAATTTTCGAACAAAAATTTTTCAGGAAAAAATCCGCCGCAGAAAAACTTCAAGCCCAATCCACAATTCAAAAAAATCCGCAAAAAAAATTAACAGATGAACAAAATCAGGCGCTCAAGAAAATTCTCACCGAAAAATCCAACAAATCCCTGCTGCACGGCATAACCGGCTCAGGTAAAACGGAAATTTATGCGCGGCTGGCCGAACATTTTATCGCCAAAAATAAACAGGTTTTAATTTTAGTACCGGAAATTTCCCTCACTCCACAGACAATCGGCTACTTCGAAAACGCCCTCGGATCAAAAGCGACAGTCATTCACAGTAAAATTTCCGAAGGAGAAAGATTCCAGGCCTGGACGGAAATATGGCAGGGAAAAGCCAAATTTGTCATCGGTTCGCGCTCGGCAATCTTTTGCCCTTTTCAAAATCTGGGAGCCATCATCATCGACGAGGAGCACGAACATTCCTACAAACAGGAACAAAGTCCCCGCTACACAGTCCACAAAATCGCCGAAAAAATCCTGGAATTTCAGCCGGAAATAAAAATCATTCTTGGCTCCGCAACCCCGAACATTGAAACACTTGAAGAATTTAAAGACAGCACCATTTTTTTAACAAAACGTATCGGCGATTTGCAGCTTCCAGATGTCGAAATCATCGATCTCAGGGAAGAATTCAAAAAGAAAAATAAGTCCATTTTCAGCGAAAAATTACAGACCGAAATCCAAAAAACTCTCGACGCCAAAGAACAGATAATTTTATTTATCAACCGCCGAGGAGCAGCTTCATCGGTGGTTTGCAGGGATTGCGGTTACACCGAAAAATGCCCCAATTGCGAATTGCCTCTTACGTATCACGCCTCCACCTTAAGCACTCCCGGCCTTATCTGCCACCACTGCGGAAAAATCGCGCAGGCGCCATCGACATGCAAAACCTGCCAGGGCGGCAACATCCGCTTTCTTGGCATCGGCACGCAAAAAATCGAAAGTGAATTATTGAAAGAATTTCCTGGCATAAAAGTTTTACGCGCCGACAAAGACACCACTTCCCGCAAAAACAGTTTTGAAAAAATATACCGCGACTTTAAAAACGGCCAGGCAGACGTGCTTATCGGCACACAGATGATTGCCAAAGGCCTGCACATGCCAAAAGTCCGGCTGGTCGGCGTGATCCTGGCGGATATTGGCTTGAATATCCCGGATTTCCGCGCCGCCGAAAGAAATTTTCAGCTCATGACACAAGTTGCCGGACGCGCCGGACGGAGCAACAGACAAGGAAAAGTGATTATCCAGACTTATAACCCGGGACACGTTTCCCTGCTCTGCACAAAAAATCATGACTACACCGGATTTATGAATTACGAACGGACACAGCGGCAAATTCTAAAAAATCCCCCATTCAGCCGACTCGCCAAAATAACGGTTGAGAATAAAATCTTGAAGAACTGCCGCGAGGAAAGCGAAAAAATCGACAATCTCCTCTGGAAACTTGCCCGCGAAAACAACCTCACCGACAATCTCGAAATCAATAATTATCCTGCATATATCATGCGGCTTCACGGAAAATATCGCCACATTCTTCTCATCAAATCCCCCGCCCCTCACACTCTTTTGGAAAAATTGCCGGAAGAATATATAATGGCCGCAAATATCAAGATAGATGTTGATCCAATCCAGGTAACATGAAAAGAATTCTCTCCGGCGTACAACCCAGCGGCAAACCGCACCTTGGCAATTATCTCGGCGCAATGCGGCAGCACATCGAAATGCAGAAAGATTTTGAATGTTATCTTTTTATCGCTGACCTCCACGCATTGACCACCGTCCGCGATCCCGAATTAATGCGCAAACAAACTTATGACTTGGCGGTGTCCTACCTCGCCCTCGGCCTCGATCCGGAAAAAACCGTTTTTTTCCGACACTCTGATCTGCCCGAGCACACGGAATTATGCTGGATTTTGGATTGCATTATAAAAATGCCGTTTCTGGAACGCGCTCACGCCTGGAAAGACGCCCAGGAAAAGGGCCGCAAAGAAACCACAGTCGGCCTTTTTAATTACCCTGTTTTGCAGGCTGCAGACATTTTGCTGTATCAGCCGGATCTTGTGCCGGTCGGCCAGGATCAGAAACAGCACGTGGAAATGACCCGCGACATCGCCATCACTTTTAATAATATTTTTGGTGAAGTTTTTAAACTGCCTGAGCCGTTTATCAAAGAAGAAGTTGCCGTCGTACCTGGCACCGACAGCCAGAAGATGAGCAAATCTTACGGCAACACCATTGATATTTTTGCTGAAGAATCGGAGCTCAAAAAACAAGTTATGAGCATAGTTACAGACTCCACTCCGCTGGAAAAACCTAAGGATCCGGGAAAATGCAATGTTTTCAAACTGTACAAACTCATTGCCGATAAAAAGTCCGTGAAAGACCTGGAACAAAAATATCGCAAAGGCGGTTTTGGTTACGGCGACGCAAAAAAATTGCTACTCAAAACAATCCTCAATCACTTTGCAGACGCCCGCGAACGCTACAAAGAGCTGACCCCCAAGAAAAAACTCATCCACGAAATCCTTGAAAACGGCGCCAAAATAGCAAAAAAAGTCGCCGCGGAAACACTGGAAAAAGTGAAGAAAAAGGTTGGATACCGATAAACAAAGCCAGATTTTACAGGTGACGAATGAAACATCTCAAAAAGACTTGATTTCGCAATACAATCCCAGCTATACTTAAAGTAAGATTATCTTACCTCACAATTTATGACCCAAGTACAAGTCACCAGCATTTCTTCAAAAGGCCAGGTCGTCATACCCAGCAATATCCGTGAAACAATGGGTATAGCAATAGGCACAAAAATGATCATATTTACTGATGGCGACAATTTACTCCTAAAACCAATTCAAGCACCACATTTTGAAACCTTTAAAAAACTGGTGAAAGAAAGCAAACAACTTATCACAAAAACCGGCTTCAAAAAGACAAATATACAAAAGCTGATAAAACAAGTGCGTAATGAAAATCATTCTTGATACCAACGTTTTTATATCAGGTATTTTCTGGAGCGGGTCTCCGCATCAGGTAGTCGCGCTTTGGGCTTTGAATAAAATTCACCTCATCGTCACCAAAAAGATTTTGAGTGAATATCTTCACATACTACATAAAATTGACTCTAAAGGAGATATCGCCAAAAAATGGGGCACTTTTGTTCTCGAAAATTCCCAAATCCTTGAAGATAAAGAATTGGTAAAGATTTGTAGAGATACCGAAGACAATAAATTTCTAAATTGTGCGATTATAGGTAGAGCAGATTACCTCGTCAGCGGAGATGACGACCTGCTTTGTCTTAAAAAGATTGGATCAACAAAAATTATCACTCCATCCAAATTTTTAAAAATACATGGAAAGCAACGCTAATGCTTCATTCCAACCTCTCAGATTTCATTTGCACTTTTGAACACCTTCATCTAGATTAACTAGGTTAATGTGCAAATATATCTTTGTCACCGGAGGCGTATGCAGTTCATTAGGTAAGGGAATAGCCAGCGCATCGATCGGAGCACTGCTCAAAGCCACAGGGCTGAAAGTGTTCACACAGAAGCTGGATCCTTACCTCAATGTCGACCCCGGAACAATGAGCCCCTTTCAGCACGGCGAAGTTTTTGTCACAGACGATGGCGGCGAAACCGATCTCGATCTCGGACATTATGAAAGATTTATCGACACAAATCTTTCCAAACTTTCCTCCGTAACTACCGGAAAAATTTATGGCGAAGTTTTAGAAAAAGAAAGAAAAGGCAATTTTCTCGGCCGCACCATTCAGATAATCCCGCATATCACCAATGCCATTCAGGAAAAAATCACACAGGCCGCAAAGGAAAGTGATTGCGATGTGATGATGATAGAAATCGGCGGCACTGTCGGCGATATCGAAGGTCTGCCATTTCTAGAAGCAATCAGGCAGATGCGCTATAAACTCGGCCAGGAAAATACTTTTTTTATTCACCTAACTCTGCTTCCGTATCTTGGAGCCTCAAAAGAGCTCAAGACAAAGCCAACTCAGGCATCCGTCCGCGAGCTGCGCTCTATCGGAATCCAGCCGGATATGATCCTCACAAGAGCAGATTACCCGATTAAAAAGGAACTGCTACAAAAAATCGCGCTGTTTTGCGATGTGGAAGAAAATTATGTAATTCCGGCACAGACAGTCAACTCGATTTATGAGGTTCCTTTGAACCTCGAAAAATACAAAATCACTGGACTCATCGCAAAAAAACTGCAACTTAAAAAAATCAAACCTGATCTCAGAGAATGGAAATCGCTTGTCAAAAAAATCCGCACCAAGAAACCGGCGCTTAAAATCGCTCTTGTCGGAAAATACACCGGCCTCGATGATGCCTACTTGAGTGTTATTGAGTCATTAAAAATCGCCTGCTACCATGCCAATCGCGAACCAAAAATCATCTGGATTTCTTCGGAAAAACTGGAGAAAAAAGACCGTAAATCCATGAGAGATCTCCGCAGCGTAGACGGCATAGTCGTACCTGGAGGCTTTGGCATAAGAGGAATAGAAGGCAAAATCATGGCCGCAAATTACGCCAGAGAAAATCAAATTCCATATCTTGGTCTTTGTCTTGGAATGCAGATCATGACCATCGAGTTTGCCCGCACAACGCTAAAAAATGATCAAATTACATCGGAAGAATTCGATGAAGAAAAAAAACTCGACCCCGAAAATTATGTGATTAACTTCCTTCCAGGACAATCTCACGAAAGAGAAAAAGGCGGCACCTTAAGACTTGGCTTATATCCTTGCAAAATCAAAGAAGGAACAAAAACATGGCAGCTTTACAAACAACCGCTCATCCACGAACGCCATCGCCATCGTTATGAAATAAACAACAATTATCGTGACAGACTGGAAAAAGCCGGAATGATTTTTTCCGGTATCTACCCAAAAGAGAACCTGGTAGAAATCGCTGAAATCAAGGATCATCCATTCATGATCGGCTGTCAATTCCACCCGGAATTCAAATCGCGCCCATTCAAACCATATCCCCTGTTCATAGGCTTCATAGAAGCAGCCAAAAAAACAAAATAACATGACATTTTTCAAATACACTGTCGCCAACAAGGAAGGGAAAAAATTGAGCGGGACAGTCGAGGGACCGGATGAACAGACAGCCCGCGCAGAGCTCAATAATCTCGGTTTTTCCATAATCGCGCTGCAGGAAACCCAGGAAATCACCCAACCGATAACCGGTAAAAAATTTATTTTCGAGGCCATTGATAAAAGCGGCCAACTGATCAGCGGCACCATTCCGGCGCCAAACGAAGATGAAGCTTTCTCCAAACTGCAAGAGGAATACAGCCTTACCATAAGCGCTATTTGGGTCGAAGGTTCCAACGAAAAAGATATCACCGCAGCCCGTCAAAAATATGAACAATTTACCAGCAAAACCCTGGAACATCAGGAAAAAAGAAGGCTTGAGGAACAAAAACACGATCAGATTGTCCGGACAAAAATAGAAAATGTCCTCCATGAAGTACACCAGCTCCTGGAAATTTTTGAAAACGATTTTGAAACGCCTCAAAAACTGGAAATCAACAAAAAAATCGACAAACTTTTAAGAATAAAAAACAGCACCAATCTAGAATATATCCTTGAAACTGCAAATGATCTGTTGGAATTCATTCAAAATCAGGAAAAAGTTCTGGCAAAAAAAGGGCTGGATGAAAAGAAATTCCAGCTCAAACTGGAAACAAAAAAAATGCTTGATGAATTGAATGCGGATCCGGATGCAATAACACTGTCGGAAGACATTCTTAACAAAATTCGCGGCTGGAAAGAAAAACACATAGGAGATAATAAGCCGCCGACGCAGACAACAAGGCTGATCAATCGTATTCTTGATCGCATCAAAACGTTCTTTGAAACACCGCCGGAAATTCAGAGAATAAAAAATCAGATACACGCGTATAACAAGCAGATATGGGCATTTATCCAGCTTTACTTTAAAGAATCGACGCCGGAATACCGCAACAAGGTGAAAAACAGCATCAAGGCGGTTTTGCAGCAAAAGAAAAAAGCCAAACATGTACTCGCATACATTAAACAAATCCGCAAAGAAAAAAAGAAAACAGTCTCTGAAGAGAGCGAAAATTTACTGTTTTCTCTTACCGAAGAAATCAATCTTTTTACCGGATGGGTACTGGCATTTTACATCATGTATTATTTTGCATCGCTCTATATCAGCACGAAAAACTTCGGCCTGGCCCAAATTCCGGCAGGCTTCCAGATTTATGACAGCAAAATTTTCAAATACGCCCTGGTAGTCATTTTTTTTCTGCACGCCGCCACTGCGTTAAAGCTCAATTTCTTCCTCAGAAACAGGATTGCAAGTATGATAATTGCACCGGTTTTCTTAATCACAACAGTAATTACACTTTTTAATTTCTGACATGCATCCAATCATTTTTAAAACGGATTTTTTCATATTGCATACCTATTGGATTTTTTTCGCGCTTGCAGCCATTAGCGGCACATACAGTCTGATCCATTTCAGCATCAAAAACGGCATGAAACTCCAATTTTTAAGCAGCAATTCCGCGCAACTGCTCCTATTTGCACTTATCGGCGCGCGCCTCGGCGCACTCCTGGTAAATTATCACATCTATTTCACAGAAATCAGTTTTGGCGCTTTAGCCAGGCTCTTTTACATTTGGGACGGAGGTCTTGATTTTTGGGGAGCAATTACGGCATTTTTAATCATTCTTTACCATCTTTGCAAAAAACATGATCAGGATTTTTGGAAATGGCTCGACAGCATCATACCGTCAATGATTTTGGGACTCGGTTTCGCGCATATCGGAGCATTTTTCGAAGGAATCAATTATGGCCGGGAAACTTCTCTTCCATGGGGTGTTAATTTTGAAAGTCCGATTATAAAATATGCCGTACCGATCCATCCAACACAGATTTATGCAACGCTTTTTTCATTCGGCCTCGCATACTTTCTGATTTTCATGGCCGATACAAAAATAGTGCAAAAATTAAAAACCGGCGGATTCATCGGTATCCTCGGCATCACAATTTATAATTTTTTAAGATTTTTGGAAGAATTTGTGCGCGGCGACGATACAATCACCGTTTTTGATATTCGCACTCCGCAGATAATCGCATTCATCATTACCACAGCTGGAATTGCCCTGCTACAGAGGCGTTTTCAGCTTCTCTGGATTAAAAAATAAAATAATGTTATTCTCCGTTTCGACAAGCTCACAATGACAATTTTGTCACCCTGAGCTTGTCGAAGGGTCACAATGACAAAATGAATTTTTTAGATTACTTATTCAATAGAATCCCGGGCCAAAATTTTTCCTACTATATTCCAATGGCTGTATTTGTAGCTCTTCTTTTTGTGGGAGCGATTTTCTTTTCAGGCATATATAAAAAAAGAAAACAGCACGACTTTGCGTTCAAAAGATTATTCAAAAAAACATCGGGGCGACTTACATTATTTGGAGTAATTTCCCTGCTGCTTCTGACTTTTCGATATGAAAACATCCCATACTTTGCAATGAGAATCTGGCTTTTTATCACCATTTTTTCCTTTCTATATTTCTTTTACAGAACACTTCGCGCCTACAAAATCGACTATCCACGCGAACGCGACAACGTGAACCGAAACATGCACATAAAGACCGAGAGCAAATATCTGCCGAACAAGAAGATGAGATAACCGATGCACAAACTTAAAACTGAAAATTGATGCAGTGCGAGGAAACAAGCTATTTCTGACCGAGCCGTATTTACTGATACTGCGAGTAAGAAATAGCGCAGCTGACAAAGCAATGCGCAATTTTCAGAGGTTTTAATCCACCCTTACGATTTCGTATTCTACAGGTCCAGACGGCGCATGAATCTTAACCACATCACCTTTCTTCTTGTCCAAAACCGCATTTCCCACAGGTGATTCATTGGAAATCTTTCCAGTAAAAACATCTGATTCCGTCGCACCAACTATTGTATAAACTTCATCTTCATCCTTCTTTTTGGTCAAATTTTTCAAACAAACCGTACTGCCGATTTGCACAGTCTTGGTTTTATGATGTTCGGAAATTATCTTCGCATTCTTAACTTTTTCCTCAAGTTCCAAAATCCTTCCTTCCACAAATGCCTGTTCATTCTTGGCCTCCTCATACTCGGAATTTTCAGAAAGATCCCCATAGGAAATCGCCTCCTTAATACGCTGTGCGACCTCTTTGCGCTTGGTATCCTTCAAATATTGCAATTCCTCTTTGAGCTTGTCCAATCCCTCCCTGGTAACCAAAGTTACTTTGCCATCATCACCGGTCCCGGATGAAAAATCCTGCTGAAGAGTAATGTCATCATCTCCGGCGGTTGCTTGTGTTTTTTTGTCTGACATATAGTTTATAAATTAATAATTAAAAAGGGAGAAAAAACGCACCCGCTACACCCGTGCCTAATGCGGGCGAATCTTAACACTTGTCGGATGTTCCTTCAATTTCTGCAGAACCTTGGCCTCGATCTGCCTTATACGCTCGCGGGTAACATGAAATTCCTGACCGACTTCTTCCAGAGTATGTCCGACACCATCCCTCAACCCAAATCGCATTTCTATAATTTTTCTTTCACGCGGAGAAAGATATTGGAGCATTTCATGAATATTCTCTTTGATAAGCTGCCGATTGGTTGATTCCGCAGGAGACAAAGCCTCATCATCTTCAATAAAATCCCCCAGCTTGCTGTCTTCTTCAGTACCAACAGGCGCCTCCAGCGACACTATATCCTGGGAAATTTTCATTATGTGACGCACTTTCTTGATATCCATATCCATTTCCGCAGCCAATTCCTCCACAAGCGGCTCACGACCAAGCTCCTGCACCAAACGTCTTTGCGCATGGGTAAGCTTGTTAATCGTTTCCACCATGTGCACCGGAATACGGATTGTGCGCGCCTGATCGGCAATTGCACGAGTTATAGCCTGCCTTATCCACCAGGTCGCGTATGTGGAAAATTTAAAACCACGGTTGGGATCAAATTTTTCAACCGCTCTAAACAAACCAATATTTCCCTCCTGAATCAGATCCAAAAAGGAAAGCCCGCGCCCAATATATTTCTTGGCAATACTTACCACCAGACGCAGATTCGCCTCGGCCAGCTTGCCCTTTGCCGACTGGTCACCCTTGGCTATACGCCGCGCCAACTCCACCTCTTCCTTTGCATTCAACAAAGACACTTTTCCAATCTCACACAGATAAAGCCTTATCGAATCGTTGGCAATTTCCCTAAACTCAGATTCTTTCTTTTTTTTCTTTTCCCGTCTGGCAGTCGCCGACATCTTTTTATCGCCGGCTTCACCGGAAAAGTCCATCACTTTCGCCTTCTCCCATTCCTTGTCATCCCAAACCAGACTATCCTTGGTATCCAAAACCTCAATTCCCATATCCATAAAAAGGCTATAAATATCATCCAGAAGAATCAAATCCTCCTCGATATTTGGCATAGCCTTCAATAATTCCTGATGTGTAACAAACCCCTGCCCTTTGCCTTTTTTGATCAAATCCCTCACCTCTTTGGAAAATTTTGCCAACTGATCATCAGAAGGATGGGCAATAAATTTACTCGTTCTAGCCATAGAAAATTAAGATAACTTTAGTAACCCCTGCTGCGTCGCCAATAAACTTTTCAGTTTTTCCTTATCCCCGGAATCTTCAGCCTCTCCAATCTGTCTTTGTATTTCCTTTAGCTCTATATTTCTGCGATCTTTTCGCAGCTTGTCAATCAATTTTTTCACCTCCTCCTCAAGAGTTTGCTCGGAAAAATTTGCATACCGGTCTTCCGCGTACAAACGCCACACAGCAACTTTACCGCTTGCATCAGCCAAACAACCGTCATCAAAACTCCATCCCACAAATTTACCTCGGGTCGAATTATACTGATCGGTTAGAGCATTGTAAACATTTTTAAGGTAGACATCAGATTCTAAATTCTGATCAAGATTTTTCAACAAATCCTTCACAGCCGGAAAAAGAAGCGGATATTCCAGAAGAATAGAAATAAGAACTTCCTGGGAAGGAAATTTCCTGCTTCCGGAAACATTTCCCTCAGCTCTCGCAGGATGGGTACGAGGCAATTTCATATTGGCAATTTCATCATAGAGAAATTTTTGATCCATGTTTAGTTTACCGGCCAGTTCCCTCACGAAATAATCGCGATTTACCGCCGACATCCCATCAAAACACGGCAGAAGCTGGGAAATCACTTCATTTCTGCCGCTTAAAGCAGCTATATCGTTTTCCAATATAAGTCGTTCAATAAAAAAACTCACAAAATTTTTAGCATTGTCCACCATCTTTTTAAATTCTCCTCCATGCTCCAAAACAAAATCCGCCGGATCTTTTTGCTCAAGAGCGATAGTTTTTATTTCAACACCTTCCTCTCTAAACATGAAATAAGCCCTTCTGGAAGCCTCAAATCCGGCCTTATCACTATCAAAACAGCTGATCACATTTTTAGTCAGTCTCTTTACTTGCCGCACCTGCCCCGCAGAAAACGCCGTTCCCGAACTGGCCACAACATTCTTAATCCCTTCCTGATGAGGCAAAATAACATCAAAATATCCTTCCACTATCACAGCCTTATCTTCTTCTTTGATGTATTTCTTGGCATGTGAAAGCCCATAAATCACTTTGCTTTTACTGTAAACAGGATTTTCCGGAGAGTTAAGGTATTTTGGCTGCTGCTCTTTTTGCAAAGCACGTCCGCCAAAACCGCAAATTCTGCCGAGATAATCAAAAATCGGAAAAATAAGCCGCAAACGGTATTTATCATAAATTCTTTCATCACCGATATTTTTCGCGGAAGCCAGACCTGATTTCAAAATAACATTTTTGGGGATACGTTTTTTGAGAAGAACAGGATGCAAAGCATCAAAACTATCCGGCGCAAATCCAAGGCGAAATTCCCTGATTGTCCCATCATTCACTCCCCTTTTATAAAGATAGTTCAAAACTTTTTTGCCTTCATCGGTCTGCAAAAGCTGCTCTTCAAAAAACTTCGCAGCAATTTCTTGGGCCTCAAAATAAATATCCTTCTCATCTTTATCAACTTTTTTGGCCAACTTTTTATCATCGATTTTCACACCGGCCCGATCAGCCAAAATCTGCAAAGACTCGCGGAAATTAACCCCTTCCAATTCTTGTATGAAAGTGAAAATATCACCGCCTTTATTACAGCCGAAACAATGGCATATCTGTTTTTCCGGACTTACCACAAAACTCGGAGTTTTTTCACTATGAAAAGGGCAGAGACCTTTCAAATTTCTGCCAAGTTTTTTCAGCTGGACATATTGGGAAACAACCTCTTCGATACCCAGCCGGCTTTTAATTTCTTCAACAACATCCGCCATAGCGCCCAAGTTATAGCAGAGGAACAAAAAGTTTCCTAGGAAATTTATATATCATCAATCCATCCTCCTCCTTCCCCCAAACACCAGCGCCACCGCCAAAAGCAACATCATCAAACCAAGCGCGATAATCATAAACAGCTTCTGCCTGCTATCCACAAGCACCACAGAAGTAAATCCAAAAAACGCCGTAACGCCAAGATATATCAGAATCACCATCCGCTCAGACAAACCCAGATCAAGCAGACGATGATGCAGATGCTTTAAATCGCCTTTCCAAAATTTCTGCCCCGACCAAAGACGGCGTAAAACCACCCAAATCATATCCAAAATAGGGATACCCAAGACCAAAAAAGCCGTCGCCACCTTTCCGCCGGAAAAAATCGCCAACGTAGCAATCACAAATCCAAGCAACGTACTGCCGGTATCCCCCATCAAAATCGCCGGCCGCGGAAAATCGAAAATCAGAAATGCCAGCGAAATCATCGCGACAATCAGCGCAATCGTAGCCACGCCAATCTGTGACTGCGGATCCACATGCAGTCCAGGATGAATACTCAAAATGAATAAAGTCAGCCCTGAAATAAAACCGATCCCGCTCGTCAAACCGCTGACACCGTCAACAAAATTCATGGTATTTACAATCGCCATCACCCAAAAAATCGTAAAAATCGCACCGACAAGCGGCGCACTCATATCGATAATCCCCAAAAACGGAATATTTACAGACAGAATACCAATCCCCGACCACACCAGAATCAACGCTGCCAGAAAGTGAAAACCGATCCTCAGCAACGGACTGATCCTTTTGGAATCATCCCAAAATCCGATTGCCGCAATCATCAAAGCGCCAACAAGCAACCCCACAAGTTGCCTGGAAATCGGCACAAATATCAGGACAGAAACAATAAAAGCCAGAAAAATGGCTATACCTCCATAGTAAGGTATCGGCTTACGCTTAAGCCCATATAGGAGTGGTCGATCAATCAACCCAAACTGCGGAAAAATTTGAATTGCAATTGTCGTAAGCAGCCCCGACAGCCCAAAAGCAAAAAAGGCCGGCCGCCAATACTGTGCTAAAATTTCCTGAAAATTCATATGCGGGATATTACCACAAAATCATTTTATCTGTTTTTTGAATTTTATTCCTCCGCGAAAATTTTCAACAACTCCAACAAGTTTTCCTTTATTAAAAGCCATAGAACAGGAACCATGTTCGATTTTTTTATTCTCTAAAGTTTTACCATCGCCAAGCTGCAAGAGTTCTTTATCTGTTAAAATAGTACAAGGAAACTTTTCAGCTATTTTCTCAAGGCTCAGCAATTCTTGTTCGAAATTTTTATCCAGCTCACACACTTTTACCGCCCCGGAAACCAAAAAATCATTGATTGATAGTCTTCTCAACAAAGCCACATACGCCCCGCAACCAATTTTCTCTCCCAAATCAGAAATCAAAGATCTTATATAAGTCCCTGCACTGCATTGGACACGGAATCTGACCAGAGGCCAGTCATTTTTCAAAATTCTAAATTTATCAATAAGGATTTTTCTCGGTTTCATTTCCACCTCATTCCCGGAACGCATAATATCGGAGGCTCTCTTTCCGGCTATTTTCAGCGCTGAATATTTTGGCGGCACCTGTAAAATTTCACCGGAAAAATTGTCGGAAATGATTTTTTTCATCTCAAAATTTGTTTTCCGCGGAAAATCAAACGAACTTTCAACAATTGTTCCATCCCTGTCTCCTGTTGACGACACAGCGCCAAACCTCGCAGCAACTTCATAGGTTTTGTCACAGCCCAGTAAAAATTCCAGAAGTTTCGTCGCCTCTCCAACAGCCACAATCAACAGTCCAGTAGCCAGCTTATCCAGTGTACCTGCATGGCCGACACGCCGCATGCCGGTGAGCTTTCTCACAGCCATAACAACTTCAAAAGAAGTCATCCCCTCTTCCTTGTCTATTAAAAAAAATCCGTTTATCATAATCACAACGCTATTTTTATTTCTCTGTTCAAAAGCTCGCCAATAACTTTTTTATCATTCCAGGGAATTTTACCGCGACGGTCAATCATAATCTCCTCTGCGCCCTTGCCGGCAACAAGCACAGTATCTCCATTTTTTGCCATCAATAAAGCAAGCCTGATAGCCTCTCTCCGATCAGGAATCTTCCAAAATCGATCACCCTCTGTACGTTTAATCCCTCCGCTCACCTGTTCAATAATTCCCCATTCATCCTCCGTATACGGATCATCATTTGTAACAATCACATAATCGGCCAACCGATCGGCAATTTCGCCCATCACCGGACGCTTGGATTTATCACGACCGCCACCGGTACAACCAAACACAATAAACAATTTTCCCACAGTCAGCCCTTTATATAAAGCCAACAAACTCTCCAAAGCATCAGGCGTATGAGCATAATCGACAACAACAGAAAAATCCTGCCCAGCCATCACTCGATCAAAACGCCCGGAAACCTGCCGCACCTCGGACAATCCTCTCGCAATAATCGGCAAAGGCAAGCCAAGACCAACACATACTGCTGCAACCGCCAGCGCGTTGTAAATATTAAAATCACCCGGCATCGGGATTTCCACATCTACAGAATCATTTGGAATGACCAGCTTGAATTTTGAGCCTTCCGCTTTTTTTTCAATATTTTCCGCGCGGATCGTACCACCATTAACGCCATAAATAAATTGCCTATCCGCCACAAACTGATCAAAGTAATTGAAATACTGATCATCCGCATTCAGCGCAAGAATTTTTGGAACATTCAACTTGCGGCGCCCCTCAACCACATGCCTAAACAAGCCACCCTTGGCGTTGAGATAACTATTAAAATCACCGTGATATTCCACGTGATCGGCGGTAACATTGGTAATCACAGCAACATCGATATTTATTCCCAAAATCCGCGATTGATCCACGGCATGGGAAGTAACTTCAACCACCGCATATTTACAGCCCTCATCCACCATTCTTCTTAAAAGTTTTTGGAGAAAAAACGGCCCCATGGTCGTCTGCTTGGAAGCATTTATCCATTTCTCCTCGCCTATCTGAAAAGCAATTGTAGAACTCATCCCCACTCTGAAACCAGAGGCTGTCAAAACATCGGCAAGCATATTGGAAGTAGTGGTTTTGCCATTGGTGCCGGTTATACCAATCACAATCAGATCATCTGCCGGAAAACGGTAAATCACAGCCGCCAAAAACGCCATGATTTTATGATACATAAGCCGTAAAGGATGCCTGTCGGGAATTAAATTTCGGAGATAATTTAGCATATTGATAGTTTACCGTGTCATCCTGAACTTGTTTATTTGTCATCCTGAACTTGTTTTTTGTCATCCTGAACTTGTTTCAGGATCTAACATTCCCAGTTAACCGTGAGATCCCGAAATAAATTCGGGATGACACATTATTACATCTTTCTCACCTCTTTCACATCTTTCTCAATTCTTTCCGCAAGCTCCTCCATGCTTCCAAATTTTTCCACATCGCGGATTTTTTTCAAAGTTCTCACAGTTAAAATCGAGCCGGGAAGAATCTCTCCATTCCAATCCAAAACATAAACCTCGCAAATTGGCTTTGGATCATCTACGGTCGGCCTCGGCCCCAGATGCACCGCCGCCATCCGCCATTTTACATCAAGAAAAATTTCTCCGGCAAAAATACCGGAAATATCGCCATAGTATTCAATATTAAGAGTTGGAAAACCAATTTTTTTAGCCAGCCCCTGACCTTTTATCAGCATTCCTTCTATCTCCATGGTGCAAATATAGCATTGCTTTTAGAAGATACCTATTGTTTGATAAAAACACATGTTTCTAAATACGCTCAACAAAATTCTCCTCATCATCAATATATTGTTTATCCAGTCATATTTGATCCGCTTCCACATAGGCCCGTATCCCAGCAATCTCCAGGAAATTCTGATCGCCGTCAACGCACTGACATTTCTTTCAATAACACCAATAAAAGAAATCTTTGCAGGATTGAAACGCCACCGCGTAATTACATTGTTAATCGGCCTGACATTGCTAACCTCAATAATATCTCTTTTCGAAATTACAGAAATCATCAACCAACTCACCTACATCCGTCACTTAAAATTTACATTTTTCGGACTGGCGCTAAGTTTCATTTTTCTGGAAACATTCAGATCAGGACAGGAACGCCTGGCAGGGCTTAGAATAATGGGAATCGGCGCAGTAGCATTTGGAATTTTTTCGGCAATTTACAATCTGCTCGGCTTTAACGTAACCCATGATTACAGACTGCTCGGACCGCTCGATGGCGCAATTTCAATGGCCTTTTACCTTGCGCCGTTTTTCATTTTTTTCACAATTGATTTTTTTGAAACCAAAAAGAAAATCAGCCTGGCATTCGCGCTGATCCTGGCAATCCTCATTGCCACCACCCGTTCCATGGGAACAATCGCCGGAAGCCTGGCCATACTCATTATTTATGCGCTGAAAAAAAGAATGACCAAAACAACTTTAATCATCACGGCAACAATAAGTCTATTTATAGTCGCGCTCATTTTCTACACAAAAATTCTGCCAACATTGAACACAAATTATTCAAGTTTGGATGAACGAAGAGATATTTGGCAAACATCCATGACCTTTCTCAGGGAACCGAAAAACTTTATTTTCGGGCTTGGCCTGGGACAATTTGAGGAAAACTATCTGCAAAATGTTTATCTGATACTTGGCCGCCCGCCACTCGATTATCACGTTCTCCATCCACATAATACTTTCCTGCTTTTTATATTCAATTATGGAATAGCAGGCCTGATCTTTATCTCATGGCTTATTTACAACGCAATTAAAAATTTCTTTCAGTCCTCAAAAATTGATCTCAGGTTTATCGCCAGTCTTATTTTCCTTTATTTCGCCCTGCATGGAATGATAGACACTCCATTTTTCAGGAACGATCTGCTGTTTTTGCTCATATTATTTATGGAACTATTAGTAAAGAATCAAAAAGAGCATAGCATTCAGGATTTCTAAAAATTGATGCAGTGCAAGGAAGTAAGCCATTTTCGACTGAGCCGTACTTACTGGTACGGCGAATAGAAAATTGGCGCAGCTGACGCAGCAATGCGCAATTTTCAGAAATCCAATCCCTTCACAATATCCAACAAAGCTTTCTTAGGATCATCCGCTTTTATCACTCCGGAAGCCAACAAAACCCCGCTCGCACCAAGCTGTAATGCAATCTTTACATCCTCGCCACTTTTTACTCCAGCGCCGACAAGCAGCCGCCCCTGCCCGGCAATTTTCACAGCCTCCACAATCACACCCGGCTCCGCCCGGCTCACGGAAATATCTCCGCCGATCAAATCGGGCGGCTCCACGGCAATCAAATCCGGCTCAAATTTTTTAACCTCCGCCGCTCGCGCCGGCGTCTCCGCACAGGCGATCACAAACAGCCCCAGCTCATGACATTTTTTCACACTTTGCTCCAACTCCTCATTTCCAATCTGATACTCCGCATGATTCAGCAAAGTGCCATAGCAACCGACCGCCTTTACCTGCTCCGCAAGCACTTTTCCTGTCCAGCTGCCATATCCGGTATGATCCACATGCTGCGCAAAAACCGGAATTTTCACAGTCCCGATCACATTTACCAGATCGACCGCATTCACCGCAATACCAATGGAAGCGCCCGTCTCCGCAGCTACTTCATCATGGATTCTGGCCAACTTAAGAGCATTTTCCCCGGTCGCTTCCTGATAGACCTTAAAATTAACGATAATTACAGGCAACTTCATGCACCCAATATACTTGAAAAAACATCTCCGCACAATTGACCAAACAGGTTAAATTTGATATAATTAAACGAAAATTTTGAAAACAAAAACAAACAGATGTTTAAAGAAAGATTTCTGATATTCAGGGGTGAAAATTCAGAAAAACAGCCGGACTCCAGTGAAAGATCACACGGCGATAGAACTAATCTTATAGAAAACACAACCGAAGCTTTGGAAAATCTGGCCGAGACAATTGCCGTACTGGAAGATAAAAAAATCGATGAAAAAGTAAAAGAAGAAATTGCTCATAACATTGTAGATAATATATCGGAAGCGGCAATCATCAAACTGCTGACAGACCGTAAAATCAGCCAGGAAACAAGAGACCTGATTTTCCGGCAATTGGGCAATAAATTATCCAATGATTTTTCCAGACTTGATAATGAATCCACACGAACAATCGTAAATTACGCTCTGCTGGAATCAAAACAGGATTCACAACAATATAGAACTCTAAGCCAAAATCTCGACAGAGCCTGCATGGATAAACTCGATTTGCAGACAATTAAAGACTTGCTATCGCTAGCCTTCTGGCATGATAAAAATCTTTACAGAAAAATTCTGCCGTTGATTGGCAATGAACAAAAAACAAAACTATTAGAAGATGAGGCTCTCGATATCCAATTCACAACGGATTTGAGAAATACCGTAGAATCCCCTATTCCGCAAAAAACCCCAGAAAAAGCCCCAAAAAAAATCACCAAAAAAACGCTGGAGAAAAAACTTTTCGCAAAATTATCAATCAAAGAAGGCAGATCGATCAACGAGCTTACCGGACAGCAACTCAATGTCCTGGAAAAAAGCGTCAATAAAATCCGCGAAACAATCCAAAACGGCAAAGACATCAATGCCATAATGAGAGATATCGAAAAAACCGCGAAAACCGCATACGGATTTCTTGGCTACTCGCCAATAGAATTCATAGAAATAGCCGGACCTGCGAACATAGACGCAAACACCTCAATAATTTGGAATCTGAAAATAGAAAATGGCAATATTACCAAAATCGCCAATCGAAACACAATCCTGACTATAAAAGAGCGGCAACTTGTATTAAATTCACAGGAATACCAGAATTTTCTCGAGAGAGGCAAACGCACCGCCACGGAAATAGAAACCGACAAATCCCTTAAAGACAGCGAAAGGAGCCGAAAATACGAGTACAATCGCACTTACCAGGAACTAACCGACAAGGTTTTTACGGTAAATTTGGATGACACCGACGAGGACAATATAATCGAAAATTGGAAATCGTTTCACGATTATCGTGAAGTAAACCGCATTATGACAGGCTATCCATTCTCCGTGGATGAAATGGCCATCAGCAAAAAAGCAGCCGCCATCATCGCGGAAGGCTGGGACAGCGAGGTAAAATTTGAGGATATTTTCGCGCAAATGGATGGATTTAAAGCTGTCGACAGTCAAAAAATTCCAAAAGAATTTATGCGGGATTCCGCTGTATTTCTGGAAGAATTTAACAGGCTCAAAAATAACCAGACACCTCTCCCGGAAGAGGAAATCGCCAGACGGGATAATATGTTTAATGTTTTGAGCCGCTGTCTTGATCTGCTTTACGCGCTGTCAAATTTGCGGGCCAAAGAAAAGCAACCGGAGCCGGAAGAGTCGAAAATTCCTGAAACACTCTCCGATGCGGCGCGAACAGAGCAGGAAGAAATCTACGATGCGCTCACCGAACTCACGGAATATGACATCGATTCAAGCAATGTCTGGCACGAATTTTACTCCTTGGCTTTTGAAGGAAAACACAAAACCGATATCACCATGGCCGATATGGACGGTACAACTTTCACGGTTTCACAGGGAACTTTCAAGGATCGCTACAATCCAAGAGCCGCCTCCGACATTATCACGGAAACACCGGGAAATTATCACTTTGAAAATGGCATAAAACTTCTCGACAGATCAGCAATTCTCACATACATCAACGAAAGGATAAAACTTGGCAGCATCAATATCGCGCTGGCGGAAGCCAATGTTGCCAATCTGGAAGATTTTCACAGCAATATTGGACAAAAGATGAACAATCTTTATATCACTGATTTAACAGAGTTGTCCGATGAACAAAAAGAAGCCTTTCAGCTTGGTTTCATAGTCGCTGAATCCAGAAAAAGCGCCGCCCAGCTTAGCGAAGCAGCGGAAAAAAATCCGATTTTCAGACAGCTTCATGAAAAAATGCGCCTTGAGGGAGTAAGCGCGGAAGATAGAAAAAAAATCGAAGACGGGTTGATCGCAGCAGGTGGCATCACAGTCGATACGCGCACAGGGGAAATCAACGGTTTTGGCGCAGGCGCAAACATTCTTAAAATTTCCGACAACATCACCATTTCCGCATTTGGCGGAAGTTTTGACGGAAACATAATTGTGGGAGGAAAACTTCAAATCAATATAGTCAATAACGAAAACAGAACAATCGCCATCGAAATACCAATCAGCATTGCCGGTATCGGCGCCGGCGCATCATGGAGAGAAAAAATCGGCGAATACAATCTGGATATTTTTGCCGGAGGACAACTGAATTTTGAGAACTTAATGCCAATTGCCGGAGGCGGCATCATGATTTCCGTAAATACCGAAGAAAGACTTAACAGAAATCTGGAAGAAGCGCAGAAGCAGGGAAATCTCGCGCAAATATGGAAAGAATGGAAAAATCTGCCCAAAAGCGATATAGCAGGAAAATATGAAAAATTAAAAACGCTGCAACCGCTTTATAGCCGGTTACAACCGCTCGAAAGATACTACGGCCTGACAAAAGAAGACATTGTTTTTATCGTTGAAGGCGTCCAGGACAAAATCAAAGAGGAAGTTTTTGAAAATACCAGTTCTTCCTTGATTGAAGGAATCCCCCTGCTGTCGCATGCCGGATTCATTATGCTCGGAGTAGTGCCTGTCCCGGCGGTAGGCATAGAAATCCTCGGCGCAAAAATTTCCATCCCAAACCGCAGTGAAATTTCCCGATTGATAAAAACCGCATCCGACATCCGTCTAAAAAACAGATTGGAAGATGCCGTCGCCGCACTAGATAACCCGGAAAACAGACAGCAGATATCATTCGTTGAAGAAACCCCAAACATCATGTACAGCCGCGACGGCAAACTATTAAGCCTCACAAATAAATATGAAATCAATCTGGACTCATGGCTGACCAGTCCCGAAAGTTACAACGAAGGGCTTAAAAAAGCCGAAATACAACTGATAGAGCTTCCATCCGGAGCAATAGAACTCCACGTCCTAAACACTCAAAACAAAGATGTGGAAATTTATATCGATCCGGAGTTGAAAGAATTGGGAGTGATCAAAGACGGCCAGCATATCTTCCTGGAAGGAAATATGGATGATCTCATCATCAGCCGTGAAAGATTTACTTTGCCTTTTGAGCAAACCGAAGACAACGCCAGCATCCGCGACATCATTACAATCCGCCAAAAATCATCCGTGGAAGGAAACCGCGACAGCTCATTCCTTCAAAATTATTCTCCGACCTTTTTGCAAAAACTGGCTCACGAAGCCTACTTTGATATTTACAAAGCAAACAGAACAAAAAAATCGACGAATATTTTTGAAGCGCCGGGATATTCCACAAACAAATTTCAGCAGGGACTGGACAATAAACCGGTATTTACGGCATCAATAAAACAGCGCCGCGCTTACCAGATTTTATCCGAGCTTCGCAGCCACCGCCCCGAGATGAGACATAAAATAGATAAACAGGATATCCGCAACATGGAAACATTTTTCAAGAACCGCCATGAAAGCATGGGAAATATAAGCCATGCCGGACAAATACGCTACAATCTCCTTCCAGATATCACCGCGCTTTTCCGTGAAGACCCAAATTTCAAAGAAAAAATTGGTGAAAACGCCAACAAACCGGAAGAAATAATCAGACTTTTGAAAAGATACGGCACTGCCACCGACGGTTTACAAAATCTTTCCGAAACCGAATCAACCATGGCAGTAACACATCTTCTCAACCTCTGGTATACCGATTTCTACAAGACCGGAGCGGAAAAAGCCGAACCAAACAATCTCGAAAAAATCAATCGTGAACTTCTAACAGTCCTTGATCAGCACATCGGATTCATAAAAAACCGGGTATTTATACCGGCATTCAAAACTGCAATCGCGCGGATAAATCCAAAACCGGCGATTACCGCCGAAAAAGCCGCCAACATATTGATCGAAGACACCGGCGGAGAACTGAGAAAAATAATTCTTGGAGATCTCAAAAAATTCGACTACACCAAAGACATAGAAATCAACCGCATCCCGGAAGACGCCTACTTTTTTTCAGGCTCGCGCATCGGCGAAGGCCAAACACGCAAAGGCGCCATCACCGGAACAATAGATTATAAAAATATCGAAAAAAATGCCGGCAATTTAATCCATGATCTTGGCTTTATCAATGGCACCAGCATGAGCTATAGACTCAATTCTCCGGACCCTGAAAAAAGAGCAATCGCCAGAATTTTGCTGGAAATCGCCAGTCCGATCCCGACAGACAATCTTGAATTTCTCAACAGCCCGCTGGCCATAAAAATTGCCAGCATGAAGAGCCATCTATTGTTGGCTTACAGCGATGATTTGCAATTTGAGGACTACAAAAATATTTCCAAAGTTTATCAGGATCCAAGCATCCTTAGCCGAAATAGCGACGCAATTATAGCGTTTCGGAAATTCAAAAAACTTATCATGGATATCCGCACGGCACAGATCAACGGCACAACTTTTGAAAAAAGAATCGGCTCAACCGGCCTGACAGTCCGCATAAAAATAGACACAAAAATTACCGCCGGTTCCTATTCCAAATGCGCCAATCCAAGTTTTTACGTCGTTGAAAACGGCCATGTGGAAATACTGAAAGACAATAAGACAATCGCCGCATTTGAAATGTCCAATGAAACAGTCGACAGCGATCTTTCCAAATTATTCCGCTCGGTCGGATTCGGCGTAGGCATAACAGAAAGCGAGCCACCGGCCGCGCCAAAAATAAAAGGAAAACCATCGGGAGTTTCCCAAACCAGAGTATCCACCGGAGAAACACCGGAACAAATAATTTCATCCGATTATGAATAAACTAACAAAAAAATCAGTCATCGGCGCACTGGCAGCAGTAATCCTGACAGGAGCAGCATTTAACATCAGCACATACGCGGATGAAAATACTTCACCGGATTGTTCAGAAATCATTCAATATTTCAGTGAAAGACTGGACACCATAGATGATTCAGCAGTCTACGAAGGAAGCACGGATTGTGACAACAGCCACTTCGAACCATTCCCGGGCAGACACACGGAAACAATTGATCCGTCAACCCATCAGGCTACTGATAAAACAGCGCATCAGCCATTTTCCGAACACAGCCACACCTATATCAACCAATCGGAAGAAAACATAGGTACACAATATAACTATTACACAAGAGCCATAATTGACACTTTCGAAATAAAACTCCACGAAGATTTTCAAGAAACAATCGATTTTGATTCCATAGAATGTTCCGGATTGCCGGAAAATAATAATTGTACAGGCGAAAAATCAAGCGGGAGTAGAACCTATACAGTAACTTTCGACAGAACAAATGGGATAATTCAATGGAGATTTACAGGAGAAAAACCAAAAATTGCCGGAAAGAACCCGCATCTAGATCAATTAAGGGGAACTCCAGGATATTCTTCCGAAGAAATAAATAGAATGGTCAAAGAAGGGATAAGCTTCAAAACCAACGAACAGGAAAAAGAATTTTGGAGCGCGACCTCCACCGCAAAAATACTGATAAAAGATCAATTCGCCAAACTTCCCGCTTCAGCAACAACATCAGTAATAGGAACTCTGGCATGGCAGGACGCAGAGCCGGCCGGCGCAGATCCGGACAATGATAAATTTTATTGGTTTGACATCGGCACAACCAGCACCGTCTGGCAAAAAGAAATCGCCCAAGTCGAAGAAGCCTGCAAGGACATCCAGATAGATCATCCCGAAGACATATACGAAGGAACATTATCACGATTCAGAGCCCGCGCAATCAGCGGCGGCACAGGAGAAACACTTGGCGGCAAAATCAGATATTCGGTTGAAAACGGCCATGGCGCTTTTTATGCAACCAGACCGGAGAATTTGCCAACATTCATATTAAATTCATCAAGAATGATCAACGAAATACCTCTGACATCATTTATGTCCACAAACATACTCGAGTTTATCAATGAATTATTCGGAGAGGAAAGATCACCAATCCCGTCAATCCCAACACCTGCAGATTTTGGCTCTACTTCAGTAGTTGAGGCAGCAACCGTATTCAGCGCGGGCGGCAATACCGTAGAAGTGGATCCATACAAAAATGTTTATTTCATGGCGGATCAGGCCGGAAACGATGTCATCCACATTCAGCCTATAAACGATCCGGGCAATTACTGCAAAAGAGATTTCGACATCATTCCAAAAAATGCCTGCGCAAATCTTGAGCTTATCAGTAATCCGACAGCTCCGCTGACAATCGGCCAAAACGCCGAATTAAATCTGGTAAACCCTCTCGACATCAACGGAAATCCGCTTCCTCCTTCCACCAAAATAGTCTGGAGCAGCGGCAATACCCGGGGAAGATTTACTTATGGCGACCGGACAGGCAGGACACTCACGCTCAACCTTGACCAGCAGCCGGTGCAAATCAGCGGTATCGTATTGCCTGGCCTTATACAGGCCAAAGTCCAACCAGGCGATCTTGCCTATTCAAACAAATGCCAGCCGACAATCTCTGTAGAATTACCACTTGCCTGCAAAAATTTACGTCTCCAGGTACAGGAATTCAACAAGAATGAATTCGGCGCAAACGAAACGAAGTATATTCTTGAATCAAACGGATTCTACAAAGTCGAAGGATATCCGGCATTCACACGCCCAAATTCAGAAATAACTGTAGGCTACACGATTGATCCTGATTTCGGCACTTTTGTAAAAATTTCCAGCGACAGTTCTTCTGTTTGGAATATTTTAACAATCAATGCGCTAAGACTTGCAAATAATCTCACGCCCGAAACTTTGGAAACGACTCTTGGAAGCGAAAAACTCAACAAAACAATCACACTCCCCCAGGGCAAAAAAGCACACCTCATAACATTCAGCAATAATGAACACAGCAGCGACGCCGCTTTGAGAGTGAAGGCAACCGGATTCAATTGCGGCGCGGCAATGGAATTTAAAGGCATCGCAGATGTCCTGCAATCCATGGAATGTCTCGACCTCGAGATTATTGAGCCTTCCGAACCGTGGTACATAAATGACAAAGACACCGAAACAATAAAAATCAGCGCCACCACCGATCCCGCCGGCAAAGAAGAAGACCTGCATTTTACCTGGAAAGTTTCCAACGGCGGCAAATGGGAGGAAACAGATACAGCGCTGATCGAAGCCAAAAAAACAGACACAACTCAAACTCTAAAAGATTTCACCAAAGATACGGTTGTGGAAGTTTGGGCCGAAGAAAATAAAAATGCCTGCTACGATAAACTGACCGCCCGCGAACTTGAAAAGCCTGGAGAGGAGCCGGAGAAAGAGGTCCCAGAAATCAACAAGTTTGCTTTCAGCGAAAACGATATTGACCATGCCGATGATGACATCATCAATATAAGCAGCGAGACCGATTATGTTACTTACATGATCGCCTACACTCCGGGCGATTATAATTCCGTATCAATTCAGGAAACAAGCCTTGAAAACGGAGAGATCAGGAGCATCGGCAACCTCAACGGCTCGCTCAAATTTACCGCGATGAATATCACGATTTTGAAAGACGGCGCAAGCCAGGCTGTAAAAATTCTGCAGACTGCCGGCTATCGCGACGATTATCAGGATCGCCGGGCAAAAACCACCGCCAAAGATTATTCCTGCGAAAATAATAACGACGATTTTTGTTTTGAAGATGATGCGGAAGAACTGGTGAATAAATTCAAAAATGGCCGGACAATCCGTTTTAATAACACTGACGAACTTGGAACTGATGGCAAGCTGATCATCAAATATCAATTGGCCAACAAATCGGAAATAGATGAAGATACTTGCAAAAAAATGAGCGCCGATAAGGGCTGCGGTGAAGAATTCCGCAATGAGGCAAAATTTGTCGCTTACACAAATGATAATTACGAAGGCGACAAATATGAAGATAAAGACAGCGCCAAAGTGATTGTTATTTGCCCTTACATCCTCACAAGATCAGGAGGCGACATATTTTTCTATGATGCTCTTGATACCGGAGTCGATGTGGCTGCATGCGCTCCTGTAAAAGGAAGCGACGGACCTGTTGTTACGCCGGAAAGGCCGGAAAAACCCCGCCCGCCGGTAACCGGCGCAGGCGACCTGCCGGAAGCCATCAGCTATCTTAACCTCCCATCTCACGATATTTGCCGTTATAGCAACCTAGAAAGCAATATCGAAAATTACAACGATGCCCTGAAAAATTTCTCGAGCACAATTTGTGAATTGCGCGCAGAAGTAGCCGACAGCTGGCAGGAAGAAAATATCGTAAAATCAATCGCCGCAAACATCACCAGGATCGCCCGCTTCGGCGAAAACCTACTCCAATCGGAGCTTGATAGCATTCTTGATCTTACAACCACTGCAAATCGGCAGAGCGGAGTTTTTGTAAGAACAAGCGGAGACCTCGAAATCGGCAATAACGGCGTATATTTCATCAAAACCGGAAACAACATCCCTGCCGCACAGACATATATAATCCGCGGCCATGATCTATATATCAATTCCAATATTGAATATGGTCCGACAGATTACAGCAAACCAAAATCAATTCCTTCAGCGGCATTTATCGTACTGGACGGAAATATTCACATTGATAAGGATGTCAGCAGAATTGATGGAATTTTCATGGCGGTTGATCTAAACCGCGACGGCAGCGATGGAAAAATCACCAGTGAAGGCGGCAAAACCACAACCCGTTTGCTCATCAACGGAAATTTGATCGGAAATGTTTACGATCTGTTTAAGAACAGAACAGGCGTGGGCGATCCGCGCAAAGACGAAGGCTCGGTAACAATTTACTATGATGAAAGAATTTTATTGAACACCCCGCCTGGAATAAGCGAACTGATTGACCTGCAGCAAGCCATCGTGCCATAAACATGACCGGAATTCACTGTCATGGTGAGCTTGTCGAACCATCGTGTCATCCTGCAGATTTTTGCCTCGCAAAAATCCCTTCTCCTTCTCCTGTGTCATCCTGCAG
>JACPLZ010000028.1 GCA_016186245.1 Candidatus Peregrinibacteria bacterium
ATGACACGGTTGGATGACACGGTTGGATGACACGGTTGGATGACACGGTTGGATGACATGGTTGGATGACACGGAAGGGTAATGGGATAGAGATTTTAAAAATTCTGCACTGCTTCGTCGCCACGCTGTTTCCTCGTCGCCGTACTACTAAGTACGACTCCATCGGAAACGGCTAAGCTCCCTGCATTGCAATAATTTTTTAAAATCTCTCAAAATAGGTCATCTATGTCCACGATCTGCCAGTCATTGCTGGTATCCGGTTTCCTTTTGAGTGTCATGCGGATGCGGGGGGATTCGAGCTCTTCAATGTGTTTTTGGTGGCCGGCGCCCTGTAAAATGTGCGTTTCTACGCTGCGGATCAGCTGAAAGTCCATGCGATTCGATTGCTTTAAGTGAAAAATTATCGTCCTTTGAGTGCCAACTTCAAACTGCTGAACGCCTATGTCAATGTACAAAGGGCTTGTTTCGTCCTCCAAAATTTCCGCGCCGGCGGTTTTTATTTTTTCTATAAGTTCATCGAAAGCTGCATCGCGACCGGCCTGGCGGGTTTCGGCGATTTCGCGCATTTCCGGTTTTTTGCCTGGCTTTCCCATATGCTATGATTCTAATGAATATGAGTTATAAGAGCAAAAAGAAATCCAAATTAGTCGATCCCGAAGCGGGCTACGATATTTATGCCGATTATTATGATGAGGATTGGACTTTTTTAAAAAGCTTTGAAAATGATGTTCTGCCAAAGATGCTTGGAGATTTGACCGGTAAAAAAACGCTGGATATCGGCTGTGGAAACGGACGATTGATCCATCATTTAAAAAATAAGGGTGGCGTTGTTACCGGCGCTGACATTTCAAAAAAGATGATTGAATCGGCGCGAAAAAGATTTCCAGACACGGAATTCATCCAGGCCAATGCCGAAAATCTGCCATTTCAAAATGAAGAATTTGACGTAGTGGTGGCGGCGTTCCTTATCGTTCATTTAAAAAATCCGGAAAAAATGTTTAAAGAAATATATAGAGTTTTAAAAGACGGCGGCAGTTTTATTCTCACAAATATCAATCAGCGGAAAGCGCCAAAACTGAAGGCGGGCCGGCAGAAAATTATCATCAAATCCTTTTACCATCGCCCGGCAGACGTGCGCAAAATTCTGGAAACAAATTTTTTTAAAATAGAAAAAGAGGAATTCGTATATGAAAAAACAGAATGGATAAACCAGATAATCAGAGCGGTGAAATTTTGACTTTGGAGATGGTGTGGCGTACCCTGGTTTCATATCCTAATAAAATATTATGAAATCTCTGAAGTACATTGCTCTTATGACAGCCGTTGTTTTCACCGTCACTGCCTGCGGAAATGATCCGGAACCTGATAAGGCGGCGAATGATGTGGTGCAGGAAGCGATTGTTAATTCTTCGAAAGTACTGGCGGATGTGGATACGTTGGCTTTTAGCCTTGAACTTGGCGGTGAATCGGATGCTGCAGCGGACAGAAAAGTTTCTTTGGAGGTTGATCTAAATGGAGTTTTAGATGAGAGCGACAAGGAAAATCCGAAAATTTCGATGGAAGTAAATTTTACCAGCAAAACTGGAAAGGAGAAAGTTTGGGTAAATGGAGAGATGAGGCTTTTTAGGGATGGGCTTTATTTGATAGTTAATGATGTAAAAGCTCCCGAAGCGCAATTGCCTCCGGCATTGATCGGGCAACTTGTTGATAAATGGTGGGAAATGCCTTTGCCGCCGAATTTTGAGGATAGTTTTGTGTCCAAAGATGACAGCAGTTTGACCGATGAAGAAAAAAAGGCCAAAGAACTATTTGAGAAAACGCGCTTTTTTACCGATGCTGAATATGATGGCTCAAAGAAAATAGATGGTGAAAAGACTTACAAATACACTGTGAAACTTGACGAGAAGGCCATAAAAGAATACTGGGAAGAGGTCGTAAAAATTTCCGGCGAGGAAAATAATGCTCTGTTTGGGTCTTTTAATATAGACGAATTACTGGAAAAGATTTCTTTCGACGGAGAGATATTTGTTTCCATCGATACAATGATTATGAAACGATTAAGCGGTACCGTGAAAAATGATAAACCAAAATCTTCCGCCGCGGCTCCAGTTGATGGGGCTACTCCGGCAGTCAATATGGATGAATTCAGTTTCAGCTATACTATGGGCGATTTTGGAGTGCCGGTTAACATAGAAAGACCTGTTGGCGCACAAATGTTCAATTTACCGGCATTACTTGGTGGAGGGATATAAAGGAACTTCTGAAAAACTGGTCGGGGTGACAGGGCTCGAACCTGCGGCCTCATGGTCCCAAACCACGCGCTCTAGCCAACTGAGCTACACCCCGATATGACCTGATTGTATTTGCGAAGCGGTGCAAGTTTAACGAATAACGTGCTTATTGTTAAGACAATCTTTGCTATAATGCAAAGGCTTTGCTGCAGAACCATATTTTAAATGGAAAAATTATTCACAAGAATCATAGGGACACCGATTTTTGAGGATGGTCCAAGACCTCTGACAACCGTGAAGGACATGGTTATTGATCCTGAAAATGGTAAAGTCTTGGCGTTAGTAGTGAGTCTTACAAGAAAATTGATAATCGTGCCGATAGATATTGAGTCGTGGCACGATGCAGTAAAAGTTCACAGCGGTGATGCGATTACAGAGGCGCGGGATGTAATGAGGGTTGACGTGGTGATGAAAAGCGGAATTCATGTTTTCAGGAGCAGGGTGGTTACCAAAGGGGGTAAATTTTTGGGAAAGGTCTACGATTTTTCGATTGATAGCAATTTGATGGTGCTGCATAAGCTGTATGTGGCCAGAGGATTTTTGGGATTGGTAAAATTTGAAAGCCGGATTATTCCTTATGATAATATTCTGGAAATTTTGCCGGGAAAGATAATAGTGAAGGATGATTTGACGGAAGTTAAGGCGAAGGAGAGGGTTGTTGGGGTAGCATTGGAAGAAGCGCCAGTGGGGTAGTTGTCATGGTTCGACAAGCTCACCATGACAAGGAGCTCACCATGACAAGGAGAGAGATCCTGAAACGAGTTCAGGATGACACGGGGCGAGTTGATACGGGAGAGGAGAATTGATTTTTGCTCCGCAAAAATCTGCAGGATGACACGGTCATAGTTCAGGATGACACGGAAGAAAAGGTTGCCCGCTTACATTCGCGACTGATAAAAAGCCTCTCCAGGTGGAGAGGCTTTCTGAAGCGATCTATTTGGTTAGATCCTGAAACGAGTTCAGGATGACACGGTCGTAGTTCAGGATGACACGGTCGTAGTTCAGGATGACACGGTCGTAGTTGAGGATGACACGGGGCGAGTTGATACGGGAGAGGAGAATTGATTTTTGCTCCGCAAAAATCTGCAGGATGACACATCATTCTACGCCAGAGCCGGATTTGATAACGGCATGGACGATAACAAACGACAGAAGAATCACAACGATACCAATAAGGGCATACATTATGATCTTTTTGGCGTTGCCAATTGCTTCATCGTTGCCTGCAGAAATTACATAAGTAACACCTCCGTAAATCACCATAATTACCGCGATCAATCCAAGAAAGCCGAGAAAATAATCGATAATCTGCAGCACTAAAGCGCGGGCATCTGTTTCTCCGTCTGTGGCACCTCTAATTCCTTCAGGCTGGTCGGTAGGATTGATAAGGGCGGCGCTTGCCATAGGTAAAGCGGAAAAAATAGCAATTGCGCCAATCATCAAAGCAAAGACGATAAGAGTCTGTTTGATCAATTTATTTTTTGATTTCATAGAAAAAATGGTTATATCGTTTGTGAGTTTATCAGGGGGCATTGTCTTTGGCAAGCTTTATCAATTTGTTTTTGCCAACTATCTGCACTTCTTCTTCAAGCTCGATGCCAAATTTTGCCTTGACCTTGCGGCGGGCAAGCTGTGCCAGTCCGATAATATCTTTGGATGATGCGCCTCCAATATTGAGAAAAAAATTGCCGTGTTTGGCTGAAATTTGAGCCTTGCCTATAGTTTTACCCTTAAGTCCAGCCTGGTCGATAAGCATGCCGGCCGGTTTGTCGGGAGATGGGTTTTTGAAAAAAGAGCCGGTGGTAAGGCCAAAAGGCTGTTTCTGCAGACGCCGGCGATTGAGCCCCTGCATGATTTTTTTCTGATCTGCCGGAGATTTGGAAGATTTTTGAAGTTTAAAAGTGGCATCGAGGACGATTTCTCCTGTTTTTTTGAGCTTACAATCACGGTAGGAGAAATTGAAATACAGGGAGCCTGCTTCTTTAATGCGCCCTGTTTCGGTGTCAATTATAGTGGCTTTGAGGAGGACGTCTTTAGTTTCGAGACCGTTGCAGCCTGCGTTTCCCCTGACAGCTCCGCCGACAGTGCCAGGCAGGCCGATCCAGCGTTCCAGACCGGTTAGACTGTGCTTGAGAGATTCATTCAAAAGAGTAGAAACAGGCACTCCGGAATCGGCAACAATCGTAGTACCGATCACTTTAATTTCTTTCGTTTCGATTTTTATGACCATTCCCCGAAAACCTCTGTCATCAAACAAAATATTGCTGCCGGAGCCGAAAATAAAATAGTGGATATTGTTCGTCCGGCAAAACCGGATGATGGCCGGAAGTTCATTTTTATTTTTTAGTTTGTAGAAAAAATCGGCGGGACCGCCTATCTGAAAAGTGGAATATTTGCCAAGAGGCTCATCAAAAATCATGTTAGGGAAATGTTTTTTGAGTTTATTGCCAACGTTTTCCATGATGATGGCATTGTATTATGTTTTGCCCTGGAATGCACACCGTATAGACAAGGCTGGTGAAAATCGCTATCATCCCTCCCACTAGCCAAAATATGCCAATTCATTATCTCGATAAAGGAAGTATCACTTATAGCAGATTCTCACGCCAGATAGACTCACTTGGTAGTCGTGTGACAGGTATGCTTGATGAAAATGATAATCTCCACGCCAGAATCAGACTTGTTTTAGATGGGCAGTATCGACATTATCGATGATGTGCAAAATTTAAGAGCCAGCGTAATTGCATCCATCGAGGGTGAACTGGCAAAATACGGAAGCATTGGCCGTAGAGGCGGCGTGCCGGGAATATTTCGCAAATTTTCAGAAATGAGGCATGCCGGGGTATTTGACAAAGAAATAATGGAAGCTGTTTTGGAAGCAGATATCAATGTGATTGGGCTTACGCAATGTTTCAATATTTTAAGAGCCCAGAATCCCTCTGCGGTTAGGGAAATTATTGCGGAAAAAGCTATAGCTAAAGCCGTCAGCATGGCGCATAGCCTTGATTGCGTGGCAATAGCCAACATTATCAACTCGCTCCCCAAACTTGGTGTGAAAAAATGCCCTAGAGAGCTCATGGAAAGAGCAATGGCGGTGAGCGATCACATGTACGGTAAAGAAATAGCCGCTATTCTCAGCGCGCTCCCTAAGCTTGGGGAAGGGAAATGCCCTAAAGAGCTCATTGAAAGAGCAATGGCTGTGAGCGGTGATATTGGCGGTCAAACAATAGCCAACATTATCAACTCGCTCCCCAAACTTGGTGTGAAAAAATGCCCTAGAGAGCTTATGGAAAGAGCAATAGCGGTAAGCGGCAATATGAACAGTCAGGCAATAGCCAACATTATCAGCGCACTTCTCAGACTTGGAGAAAAAAAATGCCCTGAATGGCTTATCAAAAGACTTTTAGATGAAAAAATAATTATCGGGCGTCAGTTTGATCAAGGTGTTTATGAACGTTTCGTCGGCGATCTCCGGAGATTTGATAATTTTGATGAAATAAAATCAGCCCTGGCGGGATCCAGTAGCCAGGTGGTCAGATTGCTATATGAAGGACTTTGTGTGCCGAAATCACAGCTCCGGGAAAATTGACATGGAGATTTTTTTTAGATAGCATCCTGCTGCTTTCAAAACAGGTTTTTTACAGGTTTTTCGCGCGCATGCCACCTTAGCTCAGCTGGTAGAGCAACTGTCTTGTAAACAGTAGGTCGTCGGTTCGATTCCGACAGGTGGCTCCAGTTTGTTTACGTTATCCGCTTTCTCTCTTTTTCGGCAATGCGGATGTACCAGGGCTGTTTGAAGAGAGCAAATGTGAAAATTGCAAGAAAGACGATGAGGATTGGTATGAGAAAAGCCAAAGTCCGGCCGCCTAATTTGTAGGCAACGAAAATATTGTGAAGGAAATGGGCAAGAACGGAAAACCAGAATCCTTCAAAAATTATTTCTGTGCTGCGATGGCCGTGAGTGGAGGCGCGATGGGGGAGAATGTGACGGCGGGTAACGTGGAAAGTCAGAGCAAGGAAAAAATCTTTCAGAACAGTGGCCGCGGTGTGGCGCTGTTTTTTCACAATTGGAATTTTGCGCTTTCCAATTTTCATCGGAGAAAATGCGAGAGCGAAATAGAAACAGAAAATGCCGGTAAAAAGAGCGTGCGCAAACATGGAATCCAGCGAGCGGAAAATCACCAATCCAACCGATGACGGGAAATTCCGGAAATAAATAATGTTTTCAATGAAGGCAAAACCCAGAGCTGTGGAAGCGCCGTAAACAAGCGCATCGACAAGCTGGTCGAAGTATCGGCGATATATATAGGCGCCGGCGATAAAACCGAAAAGTTTTATCAATTCTTCTCCAATCGCAAGAATTGCCGTAAGGATGATACCGCTCTTAAGATTGCTTTGCATAAGCGAGTAAAGTTCCGTTTTACCAAAAGAAACCATGAGCCATGCTCCAAGCATGCCAAAACCCGCAGCAATAATTAATGCATGCAATGGCTCGCGCTGTTTCTTGTCCCAATTCCGCCAGACAAAAAGCCAAAAAACAAGAAAAAGAATGGCTGGAGCGATGATAGCTGCTGATATTTGCACGGTCTGATTATAGCTGAAAAAGCGGTTTATGCGAGCGGCGACAGCCTTGGTTTTTCGGAGATTTAGGGACACGCTGAAAAACTCCCGACCTACTGCAATTTTCAGAATTTCGTAACGGCCGCAGGTTTTTCAGACTTCCTTCGATTGTGATTCCAAATAATATTCTGATAAACTGCGTCTGTATTCCAGCAATGTCAAAAATCTATGCGAAAAAAATGGATCACAACAAGCCTCATTGCAATGTTTGTTTTGACTTTTTTTGCGCCGTTGGAGGCGCGCGCGTTGGCTGATGAGTCCGGAAAGGTTACTTTTACAAAAGGGCTTGATATGGAAGGTGTGAAAATCAGTGTCTATCATCAATCCGCCCCGCTCGCCAAAGAAAATGTGAAGTCTTTGTGCTTCCTGGATTCGTATTTTTTGGAGACCGGTTATTGTGTTACCACAGGTTTCGAAGTTGGATACAACGGAAGTGAAAACAGCCGCTTTGTCTCGCTGACGGAGAATTACCATTTGCCAATCGATCTGCCGGCCACAGGATACATATGGCTGGAGACTACCACTGAAGATATTTTTGTTGAATATACTGTGAGCGATTATTTGTATACACGCGATGTGGTTTACATGGATGTATTCGTACCCGGACAAAGCGTTACCGTGTTTGGGATTGGCATGAGTGATGCCAGCAGTCTGCAACTTGGGGAAAAGATCATAGACGGAAAAAATATTATCAGCCGTTCCAGCAACCAGATTACCTTTAAGGTTCCTTCCGATGCCAAACCAGGGGGAAGGGTATTTCAGCTTGTTAATCCAATTTCGAACGCCATTCCAGTATATGTTTCTCCTGTTGTTTTTAACGATCCATATCAGCCGAGCCAGTGGTATCTTGCCCAACAGCAGATTTATGAAGCCTACGATGTTTTTGCCGGTGAGAGCGAGATGGTTGTAGCGGTTGTTGATGATGGAATATATCTTAATCATGAGGATCTAAGCAGCAAAATATGGCTAAACGAAGATGAAATACAGGGTAACGGCCTTGATGACGACAAAAATGGTTTTGTGGATGATATTTTCGGCTGGAATTTTCTTCACGGCAATAAAGACCTGGAAGTAAAAGGAGCGCACGGGACGATGGTGGCGGGCATCATCGCCGCGGAAAAAAATAATGAGAAAGGCATAGCCGGAATTGCCGACAATGTGAAATTAATGCCTCTGATTGTTTGCGATACAATGGGCTGCGATGCCGCTAGTGTTGCCAATGCCATCAAATATGCGGTAGATAACGGTGCCGATGTTATCAACGTCAGTCTTGGCACAAGTGGCGTTACCGCCTATAGCGAAGTCTATAATGAGGTTATCAAGTATGCCAACGATCATAATGTACCGGTGGTTGCGGCAGCCGGAAACGGGGATGTTAATGGCGGTATCGGTTTTGATCTTGGCCAATTCAAACAATCTCCCGTCTGCAATGAAACAAAGTCCAGCGATGTGATCGGTGTCGGAGCGCTGGCATGGCTTGTTTCCCTGCCGGCCTGGGCAAATTATGGATCATGCGTGGATGTTTATGCGTTGGGAGAACATGTTGTCTCCACCACGGTGCCGATTTACGACCTCGAGGGTGGGCTTTATACGGCTGCTGACGGTTCTTCTTTTTCCGCGCCGATAGCTACAGGAGTGATCAGTTTGATTAAATCCGCCTATCCAAATATAAGCAATGCCGCGCTTCATAAGTATTTAACAGCATCAAGTATTGAGGGCATCCTTATTGCCGAGGACGCCTTTATGCTTATAAAGGAACAATATACGTCTGCCGATGATTTTGTTGCCGGAGAGGTGAGCGCGGTGGACGTTGACATTCAGGCGATTTTTAGCGATGTGCCCGGGGATCATAAGAATGTGCAGGCAATTATTTATCTGCAGCAAAATGGTGTTATCAATGGCTATCCCGATGGTACTTTCAAGCCGGAAAATTATGTTAACAGGGCAGAGCTGTTAAAAATCCTGGTTGGCGGCAAGGGCATATTTCCCGATGCGGCAATGTATAATAACTGTTTTCCCGATGTGAAAAACGATTGGTATGCGCCTTATGTGTGTTACGCTAAAAAAGAGGGTTGGGTTGGCGGTTATCCCGATGGTACATTCAAACCGGATAAAACCATCAATAAAGTTGAAGCGCTGAAAATGCTGTTAAATTCCCAAAGTGTTCAATTACCCGGTTTTGTTGATGTGGCACCGTTTGAAGATGTGGCAACAACAGATTGGTTTGCTTCCTATGCGGCGAAAGCAAAAGAACTTGGGATTTTGGAAGAGACCGGCTACTTCCTGAATCCGGGAGAAGAAATGAAACGCGCTTCCATTTCAGAAAATTTGTATCGATTGTTGACTCTTTAAGTGGTAGCTTTGCTCCATGACTTGGATATGGCTGGCAATTGCGGCGCATTTTTGCTGGGCGGTGGTGAATGTCGGGGATAAATATGTGGTAAGCAGCCGCGTGAGGAGCCCGTATGTTTATATGATCTGGTTGAGTTTTCTCGGGCTTTTGGCGGTTTTTATTATTCCGTTTATCCAATTTGAAATTCCAGACCAGCCGCTGATGTTTTTGATTGCCCTTGGAGGGGCGCTGTATTTTTTTGGAGGCCTTCCGTATATCAAGGCGATGCAGATTGAGGATGTAACAAGAATTAATGTCTGGTGGTCTTTCATACCCCTGTTCACTCTGGCAATCGGCTGGTTTACAATCGATGAAAAATTAAATTTACAACAGCTGTTTGCGTTTTTTCTATTGGTTGGCGGCGCGGTATTTGCTTCAATGCGTTGGAAGCAAAACGGTCTTAAATTTTCAAAGGCAATCTGGCTGATGATGACGGCAACTTTGGCGTATTCAATTTACGGAGTGATCGTAAGATATTCTTCACAAATAATTTCTTTCGCTTCGGTTTTTGTGTGGGTGCATGTATTTTTGGGACTTTTTGCAGTCGCAAGTTTGAGTATTCCTTTTTTAAAAAAGGATTTTTTGGAAGAAAGCCGAAGGGCTGGAAAAGGTTTATGGGGTATTGTTTTGGGTATATCCATGTTTGATCATGTTGGGATTCTGTTCAGCACGTGGGCATTATCGCTTGGGCCGGTAGCAATTGTTTTTGCGATGGAGGGGTTTCAGGCGTTGTTTGTTTTCCTCATGGCCATGGGAATATCCGCCTTTACCCCGATTTCACTGGAAAAAGATCTTGATAAATATAATATAATGTTTAAAATCCTGGCATTGACTCTGATGATAGGGGGAATATGGATGCTGAATGTGGGATAGGTATTGGGAGAATTGCGATGTGAAGATGGGGCGGACATGTGCGTGAAAGTGGATTTGTATTCTTATAATTTAACTTAAACCTATATGAGAAATCTTGTAGTAATCGATGACGAGCAGAAGTATCGAGATATTATCGCTGAAATCGCCGGAGGTGTCCTCTCCAAACGTGCGCCCGGCGAATGGGATGTGCTTGCCCCTAATACTTTGGATGAGGCATTGGATGCCGTATTGGATACCAGACGGGATGCCGGAATTGTCCTGATAGATGGGACTTTAAATACCGCAGGGTATCAGGCCTTGAAAGACCCCTGGGCAAGCGTACGAGAATTTGAGAATACAAGAGGTTGGCAAGTTGCAGATCATATCAAGCATGACAGGCCGGACACAGTCAGGGTTTCTTTGAATGGCAGCTTACACATGGGCAATCATACCGATCTGGAAATCAAGAA
>JACPLZ010000023.1 GCA_016186245.1 Candidatus Peregrinibacteria bacterium
AAAAAATAACAAAAATAAAAATGAAAAGGAATCTTTTAATTTTGGGTGTGATTGTCGTAGTTGTAGGTATTGTTCTAGCTCTTTCTGCGAAATCGAGTTTATTCCAGGGGTTCAATAGATTGGATCCTAAAGTGAAAAATGTGTCTGCATCGAAAATGTATGAAATACCTGTACCGCTTGATAATAATCCTTATACTACTAGAGCCAAACTGGCTCAAGCTATTGTAAAGGCATTGGAAATAAATACACAGCCATGTACCAGTAGTGAATTTCCTGATGTCGCGATAAATAATACCTTTTGTCCTGCCATACATGCTCTTGTAGAAATGGGGGTTTTTACGCCCAGGGGAAGAGAATTTGGTCCGAACGCAAGACTTACAAAGGCTGAATTGGTAAAAATATTGGTTCGAAGTTTCGAAGTGGATGATGATTCACCGAGATCTTCCGGCTATGGAGATGTTGACGATACGGAATGGTATAAAAAATCCATAGTAGCTCTTGAAAAAATCGATGTTTTGAATGGTTCTGGCATATTTAATCCTGACAATTTAGCATTAACAAAATTTCAAGACAGTCTTTTGAAAAAACTTAAGGATTATTATTTTGCGAGCGCTGAACCATTATTGATATTTAGGAATTTGGATCCAAACTCACCGGATGGCTCAAGACTTCTTCTTAATGGTGGTGATTGGTACAATGATGAAGGATCACTTATATTATCAGGCGATGAAGTCCTCATCAAGCTGGATAGTGTCGTACATGGAAGTGATGGATCATTGGGATCTGCGAATTTTACCTTCATGGATATTAGTGGTATGCGGAGCCAAGAATTGCAATTATCACAAAGGATTAGGCTTTTTGCCGGTGGCCATTACAATAATGTTTATTATGTTACTCTAAAAGAAATTGGCAGGGAACTTAGTGAGGATAATGTACTTATTGAGATTATCAAAAAATAATCTAATAGCTTCCCAGTATTTTCAATCTGGCGACGATTTTGATGATGGATTTTAGGACTTTTTCGACATTTGGCGCTGTTAGTGAGCCGTTAAAATCCAGGAAGAAAATATAGTCCCCAAAACGGTGGCCGGTGGGGCGGGATTCGATTTTGGTGAGGTTGATTTTGGCGGCGGCGAATTCCTTAAAGACTGTAAAAAGGCTGCCTGGAGCGTCCTGATCAAAGTGAAAGGCAATTGATGTTTTTTGGGCGGATTTTTTTCCAGGCGCGTTGCCGCGGCGGATTAAGATAAATGTCGTAGAGTTGTCTTTGTTGTCCTCAATATTCTCCGCCAAAATTTTTAAATGATTTTTTTGCGCGGCAATAGCCGGCGCAATTACCGCAATTGATTTATCAGTAAGTTTTTCGAGAGCATGGACAGTCGATGGCGCATTCTCAAGATTGATTTTGGCAAAATTCTTTCTTAGAAATTTCTTACACTGATGCAACGCCTGACTGTGGGAAATGATAGTTTTTATATCGCTTTTTTTCGCAGAATGATGAGCTATAAGAGCATGATGTATCGGCAAATTTATTTCTTTGACTATGTGAATATTTTTCAAAAAAAGATTGTCGAGTGTTTCGCGCACCGTGCCGTGCAGTTTATTTTCAATTGGCACTATCCCCTCTTTCACTTTGCCGTTTGCGACCAATTCAAAAACTTCATCAATATCATGGGCATAATATTTTTTCGCATGGGAATCATGTTTTTGCGCCGCCAAATCGGAAAAAGTATTTTCCGGACCGAGAACTGCAAGATCATCTTGCGACGGTTTGCGCGGCAGTACGTATTTTTTTTGAGATGAACGCAATCCGATGAACTGGTCGATCATATAGCTGCTTTCGTCATAGGCCCGTCTGGCATATTTTCCGAGATATCTTTTATTCTCTTCAAAATATTCTTTGAATCTCCGGAGATCATTTTTCTGAAGAATACTTACGAGCTTATTTACGGCTTTCTGGAGATGCAGAAGGGCGGTTTTGGCATATTGATTTTGCAGCTGTATATTACCGTAAAGATCGGCATTTTGTGCGAGCAGACGCGCCGCCAGCAGCACTTTCAACTCGGAGGCCTTGCCGGTATATTGCAGGAGTTTTTCCGGAGGAATTTTCGTGCGGCGCAGAGCATCAACAAAACCAATTTCCGCGGAATGAATCAGTACCTGCGCAACTGACATCATTTTGTCGTGATCCTTTGGAGTCATCGTGACAATCTTGACCTTATTCTTCTTAAAAAATTCCTGCAGCCATTTTGTCCACTTTCCGGATTTTTTTGTCGGAGTAAAAATCACCGTCTGGCCTGGAATCGGGTTTGTCGAGCCAAACATCGGGTGCATGCCCAGGACTTCACAATTCCCTTTAAGCATCGCATTGACCGGTTTTTCTTTAATCGATGTAAAATCCATCAAAGCCGATTTTTGGCTCATGTACGGTAAAATATCTTCAATCACTTTAACCGTTTTGAGAATTGGCACTGAAACTATAACTATGTCCGATTTTTGAACGAGTTGCCGGTTGGAAAGTCCGGTATGCAGATCGGAAATAAACACCGTTAATCCCCTATTGCGGAAAAAGTCGGCAAACAGCCGACCCATTTGTCCATGCCCTCCGATGATACCGATTGTGCATTGATTTGTCGGCTGTGTCATTTTCTTGATCGCCGTACGTTGCAGTACGGCTCCCTCGAAAATGCCTTGCCTCCTTTCACTGCAGCAATTTTCAGAGGTTCTAAGTTTATTAAAGTTTGTCTTTCAGGTTTTTGGCCGCTTCTTTGGCTTTTGCGGCATTTTCTTTGTAGAAATCAGTCTTCTGAACTTTTTTGTAGGTGTCGTGAGCAGATTCTCCTATCTCTTTGCCAATTTTGCCCAAAGTGTCGGAAACGGTTTTTAAGCCGGTACCGCCATCTTTGCGTTCTTTTTTAAATTTTTCGCGAATCTTGTCGCCTTTGTCGGGAGAAAATAAAACACCGAGAGCTGTTCCTGCGATAACACCTGCGATCAGGCCTTTAAGTCCTTTAAACATGGGAATGGGGGGTTAAAGTTTTGTGTCATCCTGAACTTGTTTCAGGATCTATGTCGTGGTTCACTTCGGCAAGCTCAGTGCAGGCCTGGCTCACCATGACAATCAAGTATGACGCAGGTAGTGTACTAAAAAGAACCCGCAATTGCGAGTCCTTTTTAACCCATAAATTGGGGGTCTTAATTGGATTTAAAATATCTATAGATCATATCGGCCATCTCGCCGCGGGTCATCTGACTGTCTGGATAAAAATAATATTCATTGTCATTGAGATTGTTGATTTTGGCGAACCAGACGTAACTCATATACCATTTTGTCGAGGGGATGTTTGGAGTGTCATAATATGCCTGTCCATATGGGTGGCTCGCTATATTGATGCGATCAAGGATTTTGGCCGCTTCCAGGAAAATTTTGAGAGCCTCGATCCTGTTGATTGATGATTCAGGCCTGAAAGTGCCGTCGCTATATCCCTGAATAATTCCGAGTTTAAGCGCATATCCGATATATGATGTGTACCAGGAAAATGTATCGATATCCTTGAAACCAAAATTCAATCCTTCGATTGTGCGAACTTGTTCATTAAAAGCTTTTAAAATCACTTTTATAGCTTCGGCGCGTGTGATCGGCTGTTCAGGTTTAAAAGCGCCGTCGTAATATCCCGTAAAAATTCCTTTGGAAACAGCCCATTTGATGGCCGGACAATATCGATCATATCTGGTAATGTCGTAAAAGTTTCCGCAGTTGCCAGGGCTTACTTTCGAAGCCTCGCGGACTTCAAAATTTCCAAATTCCACATCTTTTCCCTGAAAATTCTCAGCTATGATTTTGTATTGATACAAACCGTCAGCGACTGTTTCACCGTTTTTGTCTGCGCCGTTCCAATAAATTGTGCTGGCGCCTTCGCTTAACGGCTGTTTTTCGATTACGGTAGCAACAACACGATGTTCATCACGAATTTCCACAGTAACATCCGCATCGAGATACAGTTTGAAAGAAATTCCCAATTGATTATATTTCGGACGAAAAGGAATCTGATCCGTTTCATCCTGAATGATATTTGGCTTTCTGTTTGCCTTAATATCATCCTGGGCTTCTATTTCACCGGTAACTTTGTCCGACCCTTTTTTGTTCTCAACAAAAATAGTGTAGGTATAAATTCCTTCCTGCTCAAAACCTTCGCTGCCATCCCATTCTACAGCGTAAATCCCCGATGATGCTTCGTTTTCTTCAAAAAGCGCAGTGGTCTGTTTTCCGTGGTAAGACATTGTAACTTTTATGTTGGCGTCTGCTGTCAGAGTAAAAACAATGGCGGTTTTTTCATTGCTGCCAGGGTCAAAACTCTCTTTTGTGACATAAGCGTGTTTTATGCGCGGATCGACTGTTTCTTCAAAATCATCCTCCTCATAGCCGTATTCGTTGAGAATCTCCTTCCTGGTGAGAGCGTTGGCCTGAATAATAGGCATCAGGATCAAGACTGCGATGGCCGATATGAGCGTTTTTTTGAGAATATTCATGGGGAAATTATGTTAGAATCTTATGAAGATTGAGATGCTAACATGTCCTTGCTATTTTGTCAATAGTATTGTCTAGAAATTGCCTAGAAAAGTTTTTTGATTCCGAATTCTTTCAGAAGTTTGCGGAGGCGGTAAATGGGCAAACCGACAACGTTAAAATAATCGCCTTCGATTTTTTTGATGAACAGGGAGCCTTTGCCCTGGATGGCGTATCCGGCCGCTTTGTCATCCCCTTCTCCTGAGTTCACATAGGCTTCAATGTCGGATTCCTCAAGACGATCCATGGTCACAAAAGTTGTTTCAACCGCAGAAATATTCTTATTATTTTTGGAATTTATGATGCAGATCGCGGAAATGACCTTGTGAGTGGTGTTACTGAGAAGGCGAAGGATATTCTTGTGATCATTTTTGTCTTTTGGCTTGCCGAGCATATGACCGGCGACTTCGACTACCGTATCAACACCGATAATAATGGCGTCTTTATAATGGCGGGCGACGGTTTGGGCCTTGCCTATGGCATTGTGGAGAGCGAGATTTTCTGGAGTGAGGTGGGTGTCTTTTTCCTCGAATTGGCTTGGGTGAATGATGAAATCGAGGCCGATTTCGTGGAGAAGCTGCTGGCGGCGTGGGCTTTTGGAAGCAAGGACCAGCTGTTTAATTGGTTGTTTGGCTGGCTGGCTGACTGGCTCTTTCATTTGTTGTTTGGCAGTTTGTTTCATTGACTTGGTGTTGACTTGGTGTTGGCCGTGCAATAGAATCGCAGGGCTTATTATTTATTAAGTCCATCGAAAATGCCAATTATTAAATCAGCAAAGAAGCAGATGCGTCAGAGCATGAGGAAACGTGCGCGGAATCTGCCGGTAAAAAATGAATTGAAAAGCACATTAAGGAAGGCGTTATCGTTGATTGAAACCGGTAAACTTGAGGAAGCACAAAAATTTATGCCATATGCATATTCTGTGATTGATATGGCCTGCAAAAAAAATCTCATCCACGGAAATAACGCAGACAGAAAGAAATCAAGAATTGCGCTGGCGTTGAATGCGCTGCAGAAGAGCGGCGGTAAAGTGGCGGCGGAGAAATAAGTTCTGTGTCATCCTGGGTTTATTTTTTGTCATCCTGCAGACTTTCGCTTTGCGAAAATCCTTCTCCTCCCCCGCATCAACCCGTTTCAGGATCTACATCCTGAGATTGTGCGATAGTTTTCTCTGTTTGGCAACTCCATCACCGGTGATGAATTGGGGATATGGAGAGATTTGTATTAAAATTCTTTTTGTGCCGGCATCGGCCGGTGCAGTGATTTTTGAAAAATGGGCCTGTAGCTCAGGGGTTAGAGCAGTCGGCTCATAACCGATTGGTCGTTGGTTCGATTCCAACCAGGCCCACCAAATTGTTATAGTGAAACTATGAAAAAAAATATTTTCATATTCCATGGCACTGAAGGATATCCAGAAGAAAATTGGTTTCCCTGGATGAAAAAAAAACTGGAGCAAAAAGGATATAGCGTCTTTGTTCCTCAATTCCCAACACCTCCAGCAATACCGGCAAAAATTGTAGAATGGTTTGATGTACTTGAAAAGTATAAGCAATACATCAACGAAGATACAGTTTTCATTGGACATAGTTTGGGTGGAATTTTTCTACTGCGAGTCCTTGAAAAATTAAGGCATCCCGTTAAGGCAGCTTTTTTTGTTGGCACTCCCATCGGTATTGAACCGATTGTCAATTATGACAGAGATAAAAGCTTTAGTGGTTTTTCGTTTGAATGGACTATTATCAGGAAGAAGGCTCGACATTTTGAGGTTTTTCAATCGGACGATGATCCGTGTGTCGGGTTAGAAAATGGCAGTGAGCTCGCGAAGAATCTTGACGTTATGCTTACTTTTGTACCTAATGCTGGCCACTTTAACAAAAATGCAGGTTATACTAAGTTTGAAAAATTGAGAGATAGAATTTTGAAGGTTCTTGAAGACGAGTAAAGCATTATTGATAAATAATAGACCTGGGAAATGGCTCAATTATCGCCCTCCAAAAGAAGTCTTCTTAAAAAGTTGCGTTTCGAACCTGTATCTATGCACTCCATATTGACAATCCCATAAAATATGCTATCCTGTGGTTCTACCAATTATCCAATATCATGAAATATCTGGTGGCAAACAGTGAGGATGGAATGGAGAGGTCTGCTGATAAAATGGCAAAACCTGATAACAGCGGAGCGGAATCTTTACCTGTTCTTGACACCGGTGATCTTGCCAAGGTTGTAAACCTGTTTCACCGCATATGTAGTATAACCCTTGGCGGTGATCAAATTACCGTATCACTTCTTCCGCATTTTCTTGATCTCCATTTGGAATCCGCGCAATTCGGCAAAATTATTATTGTTATACGCCGTGGAGATAAGCCTGAAATAATGAGAATTGTATTATGGAATGAAGATGCTTCCAAATATAGCATTGTATACCAGTCATCGGTTGGCGGTTGGGAATCTAAAAATGCCGGAATAACCCAAGAGAATATCGATGCGCTGACAGCATCTCTTGAAAATTTTTTATTGGATTGTGATCCTGAAAACAGCCAGACCGTAGAAGGTATAACCGGAGCAACAAGGGCTAAACTTGTTGAATAAAGAAAGATTGGAAATTTATAACGAAAGTGAATTGATTTTTGCAATCACTTCATCAAGCCTTATTTTTTCCATTGCGGAGACGAAAATGGGATCAAATTTTCCGTAATCTTTTTTCAGGCTTTTGATCAGTTCTAAGGCGGATTCTCTTTTGGATTCGTTAAACCAGCCGAGGATCATGGCAGTTTCAGCGCCGGCTTTGAGCAGGGTGCGTTTGCCCCGTGGACGGCGGCGCATGAATAATAATTTTCCGCCGAGCATGTCTATCTTATTGAAGACATAAATTTTTGGGCGGTCGTGCAGGCCAAGCTGGTCGAGAATTTCTTCCACAATGCCAATTTTTTTATGAATCTGTTCATCGGCCACATCAATTACATGAATGATAATGTCAGCCTCTATTGTTTCGGCGAGCGTGGATTTAAAAGCCTGGATAAGGTCCGGCGGCAAATCCTGGATAAAACCGATCGTGTAGGAAATCAGAATCTGCCGGCCCGGAATATATTTAGGCGACCCATCGGATAAATTTTCATTTGGAATGTAAATCTGGCCGATGCGCGTATCCAGTGTGGCAAAAAGTTTGTCCGCTATATAAACATCTTTTCCGGTTAAAGCTTTGAGAAGTGAACTTTTCCCCGCGTTGGTGTAGCCGACAAGGGCAACTGTTTTGAAATTCTGGCGGCGCCGGCGGAGCCGATGCCCCTGCTGGATGGTATCGTAATGCTCCAGTTTTTTTAAAATCGCCAATTCCTGCCTGCGCAGGTGGCGTTTCATTATCTCAATGTTGGCTTCGCCGGCGCCGCCCCTCACTCCCACCGCGCCTGTCTGCTGGGAAAGCTCCATGCCCATTCCAAAAATCCTTGGCCCCATATGCCTGATACTGGCCAATTCTATCTGCAATTTCGCTTCGCTGCTCACGGCATGTTTATCAAAAATTTTCAGAATCAGGTCTACCCTATCCCATGTTTTCGTATGCAATTTTGCCTTTCGCAATATTTCATCAAGGTTAAAAATCTGCCGCGGTTTTAACAGATTATTCACCACTAAAATATCCGCCCCTTCCCTGCGGGCAATTTCCACAATTTCATCAACCTTTCCCTTTCCCACATAGGTCGCATAATCCGGAATCGATTTTTTTTGAAAAACTTTGACCACGGCTATGCCTCCGTATGTGTTAATCAGACTCTCCAGTTCCTCCAGGCGTTTTACCGCTTCCAGCCTGGAAGTTTTAGGATCGATCACATCAACTAAAATTGCTTTTGTTTGGTGGGCCGGCACTTTGGAAATTGTATCTTCAATTGCCTGATTTGAAAAGATGTGGTTGAATTGGAATAATTTAACCCCCTCACAATGTCCAATGGACTATGCGCAGTATGCCGCTGGGTGGCTCCGTTCATTCTGCTGGCTACGGCTGGGCTTCTGCTCCTTGTAAATCTTGAAGTGTTGACCGGCAGTTTTGCCACATTCGTCGGCAGCTGGTGGCCGCTCGGTATCGGTTTGTATGCTTTGGCCGGCTTTTGTCCGTGCCACAGCTGCAAGATGGAATAATTGATTTTAGAATTCCATTTGATTCGTATAAAATGAGCCCATGCGGCTCATTTTATTTTTTTTTACAGTTTTCTGGTTATTTTCCATTTTTAACGGGACGTACATGAAGTACGACTACGGCGGAGGGTATCCGGTGCTAATTGTTTTTGGCGTGTTGTTGCCGGTTTTTGCGTTTTTAAATCGCCGCGAAAGACATGAAAAATGTTTGCTGGAAACAGTAGCGTTGCTTATTTTTGCCGCCGCGCTGATTTTGTCTTTTATTTTTTCCCAGGCAAAAGCATTTGGATTTAGCGAAGTTTTGGCTTATCTGCTTGCAATATGTTTTTATCTTATTTTTGCCCACGGAAAAAATTTTCCACAAAAAATCCTGACAGTAATTAAATTTTCCGCAGTCGTTGGAGCCATGATCGGCTTTTATTTCTATATAATGCGTGCCGAGCCGCGTATGTTTGGGCCGTTTTTCAATAAAGTCTATCATTCCCATGTATGGCCGAACGCCTTTGCTCTTTTTTTGGTAATGGTGTGGCCGCTTTTCCTTGCGGCAAAGAGAAAAATCTGGCCAATTGTATTTATCGGATTTTTGCTTTCCGCCCTGCTGCTAACTTATTCGCGGGGCGCTTTGATTGTCCTTGGCGGGCAGCTTTTCCTGCTGCTGATATATTTCCGGCGAAAATTAAATTTAAAAAATGCAGGAAAAATAATGCTTACCGCGCTGCTGGCGGCTGGGATTTTTTTTGGAACGAATTATATCCGCGCGCTGCGATATGATGTCATCGACGTAAAAGAGCGCGCCTCTTTCGGCAACAATGAAAGTCTGACATCAAAACGGGAAAGAGTGGATTTCTGGCTGGGTTCCATTCAGCTCATAAAAGAAAAACCATTTTTCGGCTGGGGGCCTTACAGTTTCCGTGAGGCATACAACCCTATTCAAAAAACATTTTTGGGAACTTCCGATCACCCCCATAATGTTTTCCTGAAAATCGGCGCGGAAAACGGGTTGATCGCGCTATCGGCATATCTTGTTTTTCTCGCAGCAATTTTTGTTACTGTTGTGCGTCGTTTCGGCTCTCTGGATAAAGATAAAAAGGATTTCGTATATATTCTCGGCGTGGCAATTGCAGGATCTTTTGCGCATAACCTCATAGATTATAATTTTAATTTTTTTGAGAATTTACTGCTGCTTTTTATTTTGCTTGCTATGGTGAGATCCATTGTTGTGAAAAAAAACGAAAAGAAAAATATTTCCGTGAATATTTTTGCCGTTTTGCTTGCGCTGATTTGCTGGTATGAAGGGACCATTCTTCTCATGCAGGAATTCAAAGATCCCGCATATCTGGGAAAGTCATTGTTCCCTCGTTATTATTATTCGACATATGCTGACAAAGCGATTCAGAGGAATGATCTCGGTCGCGCCGCGGAACTGCTTGATCGCCAATTACAGCTGGATCCGCTGGATGCCCAATCATGGTATCTGCAGGGAGTAATTGCCTGCAGGCAGAAAAATCAGGGAAAATGCCGCACAAATTTACAGCAGGCAATGAAGCTGAATCCTATGAACGACCTTATATACTATAGGGATTATTTGAAAATAACCGATGATCCGGAAATTTTGCAAAAGGCGTTTGATCTTGTGCAGAATTACTTTCAGCTGGTGGAATATAATGTGCACTTTACCGGATACACCGGCAATGTGGAGGCTGCTTCCGGACTGATTGATATTCTGATGAAGAAGATACCGATGGAAAATTGGAACGGGTTGCCGGAAAAAAGAAAAAGGATGTTGGAGAAAGCGATGAGGCTTAGAGAAACTAAAACTTTTTAAATTATTGACATAGATCCTGAACCAAGTTCAGGATGACACAGAAACAAGTTCAGGATTACACAGAAACAAGTTCAGGATGACACAGAAACAAGTTCAGGATTACACAGAAACAAGTTCAGGATGACACAGAAACAAGTTCAGGATTACACAGAAACAAGTTCAGGATGACACAAAAGGATGACACAGAAACAAGTTCAGGATTACACAGAAACAAGTTCAGGATGACACAAAAATATGAAATTCAAAGCGGCAATGTTTGATTTTGACGGTACGGTGACGGAAAAAGGCGTGTGGACACCTTCGCCGAAGATGACTGATGCCCTGATTTTGCTGGCACAAAAAATGCCGATTGGGTTTTGCACCGGACGGCAACTGGAGTCTTTTAAAAGGCGCGGTCTGACAGAGTTATTGAGAGAAATCAAACCGGAAATGCGCCGTTCTTTCATGAAAAATTTATTTTTATTCGCCGAAAACGGCTCTATAGGCTACAGTTTCAATCCAAAAATTGAGGATTTTGAGGAGTTTTATCGAGTAGAGTGGCCGGAAAAGTTCGTTCAAAGAGAAAAATTGCGGACGATAATCGGCAAGGCGGTAAAAGATTATGGTGAGGTTTATTACGATACACATAAGGTTGTCATTGTCATAAGAACAAATTTGCATGACATGTATGAACTGAATATCGATGAAGTATATAAACTTTCAGGCAAAATTTTTAAAATATGCAAAAAAATTTTATTGAAGATTGACCCTGATTTTGAAAAATATCTGCACATTGGAGATTCCGGAATTGGAGCAATAATATGTCCGGCTGATGGTGATAAAGACAGGGCAATAAAAGAATTTGCCTCGTTTTTGAGAAAGTATAAAGACATTAAAATCGGCAGGAAGGCAAGGGAAATTCTGGCTGTTGGCGATCGCCCGCTTGCTGGTGGAAATGATTACTATTTTTTAAATGGCTCCTATGGAACCGCATACACGGTTGGTGATTTCACAGGAGTAAAATGGCCAAAACCGGTCATGGACGGACACAACCGAAGGCTGTTAAATTCACAGGGTACTTTGTATCTCTTAAATACATTATTGGCGTAGGCAGGTCATCGTAAATTAAAAACCCATTGACTCGCGATGGCATTATTCTTTAGTATTGGCCTCCTGTAATTTAAAAATATACATATGTATAAAACACTCGTTTCAAAAATTGCCATTTTGGCAACCATCGCTTTGATGATTCCGGTAAACGCTTTTGCGGCAGATATACCGGCAACGTTGATTACTTCCGTAATACTTTCAGTTGCGGACTCAACACCTGACAGATTCGAACCGTCCGCGGGACAAAGTTTGGCTACAGCGGTAGTTTTTAGCACATCAGCATCCGATACAACCGGCTCTGTTAAAGTAAAACAGGGATCTACAGTTGTTGAAACTCTGGCATCCTGGACAAATACTACAGTTCCAACGAGTATTACAGCCTGGAATGGCCGAACGATAGATTCCACAGGAGAAGGAATTTGCGGCGCTGCCGGTGCGGTTTGTCCAAACGGCAACTATACTGTAGAGGTGGCCATAAGCGCTCCTTTCGGTTCAGATACTCTGGTTGACACCGAAACGGCAAATTTTACGATATTTACAACTCCGGCAGTGGAAATAAGCAGCCTGGCAAGTCCAGCTACATTTAATCCCATAACGGAAACAGGAGATATTTCATTCTCACTTTCAGCAACAGGTTTTATCACGGTAGATATTTTGGACGGAGGCACTGTAATAAGGACTCTTGTGTCTAATCAGAGCCTTTCAGCAGGGACTCACAATAAAACAGATGTTTCCGCATTGGCCTGGAACGGCAAAAACGATAGCAACAATATTGTTGATAACAAAGCCTATACTGTAAGAGTAAGGTCAAAAACAACCGCTGAAGGTTCATTCGTGGATACAAAAACAACTATTATCACCGTGGCCGCTCCAAGCACTCTTGTACTGACTACATTCACGGCCACAACCACCAGTGGGGATGCGACTTTCGACCCTGCTCCACTGGCGGGCAATGAAGATTTGACAATTAACTACACCTTTAATAAGGCTCCAAACACTTTTACCGGAGAAATTATCAGTCCGGAAAATGTTATTGTGGATACTTTTAGCACGGCAGCAATTACCGGTGAAAACATATGGGATGGTCTGCATCAGAACAAACTGGTTGCGCCCGGCGCATATACTGTAAAAATCACCGCTTCTGTAACCGGTGAAAGCGCAATCACCCAGACAAAAACAATAACAATCGCCTATCCTGACGAAAGAAAAGGAGACATTACCAATATAACTGCAACTCCTGAAAGTTTTGATCCTGATCTTGAAGATACGACAATTCGTTTTGTGAATACGGAAGATACCAACTTGACGGTAGAAATCGTCAATGCGGACAATGCAGTAATCAGGTCTTTTGAAAATTTCAGCAATCAGAATTTCGATGCGGACACAAACAATACAACCAGCTGGAACGGCAGAAACAGTTCCACTTCTGTAGTCGGCACAGGTATTTACAAAGCGGTTTTTATAGCGCGAAATGATTATGGCGCGGTGAAAAGAGAAAAAAATATTACGGTAATTGATATCGGTACGACCATCCCGACAAGCAATGCACATATTTCCGGCATCAGTTTCAGCCCATCTTCCACATTTGAGCCTGCCGATGATGATGAGCTTGAGATAAAATTTGACGTATTGACCGATCTGGACAGTCTCAAAATTTTTGCCGTCAAAGGCACGGAAAAAATAACTCTTTTTGACGAAAATGATATTGAAGAAGAGGATAATCTGGTTGAAGTCTGGGACGGCACCGACGGAGGCGATGAGGACGATCATGTAATGGACGGCACCTGGAGAATCCGCTTTGAATCTGCGGTGGGAGGCACGACGCTGTTTGCCGAAAAAACTATTGCAGTAAAGTACATCAAACCGGAAATCAGCGATCTTATTCTTTCTAAAAATAAATTTGATAATGAGGAAAATGAATTCACCAGCATCATGTTTAGGGTCGATGAAGAGGCCAATGTGCAGGTTCAAATTCTAAAAAATGGCGAAGCGGAGGAAGATTTGGTGGAAGATATGCAGGTGGAAGCCGATATCTGGTATTCAGTCGACTGGGATGGCGGCGGTTTTGATTATGAAGACAATATTGATGTCAAACTGGTTGCGGAAAATATTATCAATGCGAATATTTTTGACAGTCAAAAAGTCAGCGCCGATTTGGCGGAAGACAAAGTAACCGGTGAACGCTCAAATATTCTTAATGATTTTATTGCTCCGGCCGTGACTGATGGCACAGTAGAAATGGACCTGCATTATTTTATTGATGAAGAGGCTGATGTTGTTGTAACCATTCATCGCGGTGAAAGCGCATCGGGAGGCACTGTTACTGAATTGGTCGATCTTAAAAATGTTGATTCCGGGGACCATGATATTTTGTGGAATGGGAAAGATGACAGCGGAAGAAAATTAGCCAAAGGAATTTACAGTTACAAAATTGTGGCTACACGGAGCGGTACCGACACGGAAAAAGGCGTGTTTATAGTCGGCGATACCGGAAGCGATACCAGCGGTTCTTCGTCCAGCTCCAATGATGATGATGGCGCACAACAGTCCGGCACTGTAAATCCGAATGTGATTATCAATGGTGAAAGGCAAAGTGATGATAGCGGCACTGATACCGTAAGTGACAGCGCATATTGCGCAGGATTTACCGATCTATCAGCCGGTTTTCAAAATTGCGATGCGATAGAATTCGTAAAAGAAAGGGGAATTTTTACTGGAAATGCAGACGGCTCATTCAGACCATTTTCTCCGATAAACAGAGCGGAAATTTTGAAAGTAATTTTGGAAGCTCTGGATATAAATGTAGTATCGACGGTTGTTGGGAATCTGGGTTTTATCGATGTCATTCCCGGCGAATGGTACATGAAATATATCAAGGCGGCGCTGGATGCCGGGATTTTCCAGGGCGATGCAGGCAAAAATACGGCGCGTCCGGAATCTCCGGTGAACCGTGCGGAAGCGCTCAAAATGCTGTTTGAAACTTTGAGGGAGACAAACGGTTATGTTATCAGGGACTGTTCATTCACATATGGCGATACTCCACAAAGCGCGTGGTACCACAAATATGTTTGTGAATCCAAAAATTATGGACTCTTTGATGTAACCGGCGATGCTTTCGGACCGGCAAGTTACGCAAGCAGAATGGAAATGGCGGAGTTGTTTTACAGGTTAGAACAGGCTGGATTACTATAAT
>JACPLZ010000022.1 GCA_016186245.1 Candidatus Peregrinibacteria bacterium
GATGATATACAATTTTGTACATGGTTTGTCACTTTATTCCTAATTTTTTAGCCGCCAATGACGACGGCAGATAATCGCTCTCTTTGCTATTTTGATGTCTTTCCTTTGCCATATATCCCAGCACGACATCTTCAAAAGTATCAATAATATCTTTTTTCTCTTCATATTGGCCGAATTCTTCCAATACGGCAACGGGCTTTCCACGTTTTGTGATTATAACAGTTTTAAACTTCAGATTTTTAGACAAACTTGGAATTTCATGGCGTAATTCCGCCATGCCTACCATTGTTATTTCATCATTAATTTTAATCATAAAATTTGAATATTACAATAAAATATACAGCCCAATTGTACATCAGACGGTACATCAAGTCAATATTCAAATGTTTCAAAACATCGCAATCTGCCCGCCAAATTTATATCGGCCGCCATATTCTTTCAACGATCTTCGCCAGGCTTTAAACCGTTGCCACAAACTGCGTTTTCTGGCATTGATCTGTTTTTTCCATCCCGTAGCCGGATTGAAGTTTTTTTTGTGGAATCTGAATCTGTTGGCTTTTTTCTGCTGGCTGGTGTCGATTGTGAGTGTGATAAACATGTTGATTTGGTTATAGAAATGATAGAAATAGTATTTTACTGTCCAGGCAGGTACGACTCAGTCGAAAATAGCTTGTCTCCTTGTAAAATAGCAATTTTTATCATTTCTTAGGTTTATTGATACTTCCGGATTAACGCGGTCACGACACCCTGGGCAGTCAATTCATTCAGCGGATAGATATCGTCATATTCTTTATTCTCAGCCTTTAAATAAACTTTGCCGCCTTCTTTCACAAAGCGTTTCAGGGTATTTTGATTATCCACCAGCGCCACAACAATATCTCCATTTCGCGGCTCTTTTTTGGAATTTACAACCACCAGATCCCCTTCAAAAATTCCAGCGTCAATCATGCTGTTTCCTGTAACTTCCACAAGGAAAAAATCTCTGGAATTTTTTGCCATTCCTTCATCCACGCTTACCCAATTATTGATATATTCTTCTGTAAAAACCGGTCCTCCCGCGGGAATAAATCCCAAAACCGGCAATTTCAAACCGGTTTCACCATGCAATTTTTCACGCACGCTTGGCAAAAGACCGATGCCGCGCGGCGTGCCATCCATCGTTATGTGTCCTTTTTTTTGGAGGCCGGCCAGATGTTTCAAAATACTGTTATCGGATTTATATTTAAATTTTTTGCACATCTCCCGTAAAATAGGTGATTTGCCATTTTCCATCTGGTATTCTTCGATAAATTTCAGCACAGCCTCCTGTTTTTTAGTGAGAGGATCGTCTTTTGTTGAAGGTCTCATGGGAATTTGGGTTAGAATTATAAGCAGACGCTCACCATAATAGGTGAGTTAGCATCCACTATCAAGATGAACGTGCAAACATCCGATTGACAAATTGTACAATATACCTATAATAACACTCCTATGGATAAAACACCAAAATATAGTCCGCCTGAAGATATAAAACCAGCAGAGGCGCATCCCGAAGCACGTAGAATTTCGGCAAAACTCCGGGATGATAGAAATCAGGAACAGCTCAAACTTCTTCAGGCATTTAGACTGGAATGGCTATATGACGAGAGGAATTCAGCATCTTTTATCAATTACTACGGGAGCAATTTTTACCCGGAGTATATTCCAGATTCAAAACTTAAAAACACAGATGGAATACCCACGGGCGTTATGAGCATATTGGATTGTAAGCCAGCATATAATCTGCATCAAACTCAAATAAGGCAAGCAGTTACAGATGAACTTTTGAAATTTGATCCCGATAAGCTCATACAGGTACTGTGCGATATTTTTAATTGTACAAATGAGTTGTCGAGAATATTTGTTTATGACAAGGAAGCCGGTGGTGCCTATATCTATCTTGCCATTAAGGGTGAACATGCTGCCTTGAAGAGTGTAGAGGCATATTTTCAGGATTGCCATACTGCCGTCTCCGGGATTATGAAACAATTATCCGGTTTCAATACCGCAGCATATCCATTCTTGGCAAAGGTATATGCCACTCTCACAGAAAGTTTGGAAAGACTTGGTCAGACTGTTGATTTTACAAGGATTAAAAATGGTGAAACCGGTCTTGCTCAAGAAATTGAGAAGCAGATGAATGTGGTAAATAACAATCACCGAAATTTATCTACCGCCGCCTGCCTGGCAAAGCTTGCCATACAGGAAGGCTACGGCAGGGCGGAATTTGACCCCAAGCAGCCAAGAACCTTCGAAGGAGGATGGCATATTGGATCGGACAGAGAAAAAGAGGTTTGCAATCCATCAGTTGATGATTCTCCAATTACAGTATTTGAGGGACCTAATATGTCCGGTAAAAGCCATTCGGGACTCGAAAGAGAATTTGGAGCGCAATGGTCCGCGCAGTTGTTTGGATACGGCCCATTTCGCAGAGGAAATTTTCCCGTTCACTATCGTTATTTTGTACTCATCTCAGGAGCAGACAACGGCAGCAGGCGCTTCAACGTAAACACGCACATAGGTGAAATACGTAGTTGGATGGGAATCATTAATGAAGCATCGATGTTTCCAGGAAGGATGTTTATATGTGCGGATGAACCTTTTCCCAGTACCTCTCCGCAGGATCAAGATGCGCTCATTCATGGAATCGGACTTAGGTTAACTCAACTTGGAGAACGATTGCTTATCACAACGCATAACGAAAGATCGATAAGCCGTTACCGGGACAATGCCAATACCAGGTCATATCACTTTGAAACTTCTATTGATGCTGACGGCAAGCTCCAATGCCGGTATACCCTTTCGGAAATTACCGGTGAAAATAAGGCGGACTCACACGCTGTCACGGTAATGAGATTGCTTGGTGTAAATGATGATCTCATCAGGCGCACAAATGAATATGTTGCCGGTACGGCTCCGGAAGCCGGAAAATTCAGACAAAAACAATGGCCGCAATTGGGAAGATATACAGACAGCGAAAGGGAAGAAATGAAACAATCGGCGGTAGTGCCCACACGCTTTGCTACCACAGGACGCATTGCGTCATTTGGAACGTCAGGTGAAGTTTTACAGCATAAAGCTTCTTTAATAAGTGAAACTTACGATTATAAAACACAGGCCGGACCGGTTAGTAGGGACGTATACAGTGATCCAGTCTTACATTACGCTGAAAATATGTACCTTGATCCGCATCCATGTTCTCCAAAAGAAACACTCGAGCGGCAAAAAACTCTCGAAGCTTTACTCCAGGATACCGAATTACTTGAAAAGCTTTCCAGTCTAAACGATATAATACGTCGTTTTTTGTCGGACATAAAATGGTTACCTGCGGGAGCATTGGAATTTTCCCGATTAGCTTCCGTAAACAAAGCTTTAAAGCCATCCATTTCCAAGCCAAAGCATAATATGGCAAAAATTGACAAAGATAATTACAAAATGATGATAATGTTTTTAGAATTTAATAAAAAAATATTGGGTGAAAAATTTTCACTCGATGCGGAGCTCAATAAATTCAAAGAGTGTTTCGACGTCTATTCAAATGACCCCCAAAATCCGGATGTAAAAAAACAAATTGAGGAAATGTTTGCGCGTATGGAAAAATTATGCGACGACTTACCGGACATTTCTCTTTTTGAATGCGACATTGATGCAATAGGGAATGAACTGAAGTCTATCCTGGATTTTGCCATCGGTCGCCTTGATTTGGAAGATTTTGCAGATGATATATTTTTCTGCCTTGCTTTACGCGCATTATTGGGTGGAGAGCCTCCAGAAATACAGGAATTTTTAAACAACCTGCGCGCAGTCGATTCCGTACATTGTCATCAAATTGCCAATGGATTAAAAACTTTATGGGATCAGGCCGCCATTTCTTTGAGTACGAGAGATGCGGATTGGCAGGAAACAGTACCTATATGTGATACTCGCAAAATTTATGAGAAATTAGTGAAATACCATCGATCGAAACAGCAACAATTAAAAGGTGTGGAACAAAATGCAATTGATGATTTACTGATTTCGCAGCAGGAGGACACGCAATTGATGGAAAAACACGCCGATGCATTATCAAGAATAGACCAAGACAGCGATGAAGCCATAGCACAATTAAGTGTGGCGCGAGATTATTTTGCGGAAACACATGATTTGAACGTGAGTGAATCGGACTTTGAGTCATTGAAAGAACACATCGGTATTGTCGGCGCATATCTGGATTTGGATGAAGGCATCATTGAGAAGTTTTTTGATGAAATTGATGTCATCCAGGAGAAATGGGTTGGTATTAGTGTGAAAAATGAGATCAAAGGTGATGCATATGGAACAACTAAGATAAACAAAATTGCACAACAATTTAAGTCTGGAAACGAAACCGGATTCGATACCATGGATCAATTTTTGGCAGCACAGGCACGAGTTTTATCGGATATTGATTCTAAACAGGAAACGTTACAGGGTGTCAAAGAAAAACTGAAAGAAACATCTACTCATAAACTTCACATAACGCTTAACTTTAATCCTAACGCGCTTATGCGGGAATTTTTTGCATCGTTGGCATTGCCGCGTATTGCACAAATAATACGGGAAGGAGCATTCGCGAAAGTTGAGTTTAATGAATCGGGCAGGATAGAAATAATTCAGGGAAAAAATATGAGGAATAAGAACTACCGGGCGCAAAATACGCAATTTAATGATGGGCAAAAACTGCGAACTCTTCGCAGCCGAAACGGTTCAGGAAAAAGCGCTTATTTAGAGGCTCAATTAACGGGCATGGCATTTGCAATGGCGACTGGATATTATCCGGCGGCATCTGCCACCATGCCGCATTTTGACAGGATAGCTTTCTTGCGTACGCCGAAAACGAAAGGAAACAATGATATGAGTTCTTTCGGTGAAGAAGCGCTCCGGATAAATGAACTCTACAATATGTTACAAGGGGATGAATGTGTTTTATACCTGATTGATGAGCTGGGAACGACAACCTCGCCATTATACCAGGGGGCGCTCATACATGCTTTGAGTTGCTGTGCCCTGGAGCACGGTCAAATAGGTGTTATCGCCACTCATCATCACGAGCCGTGCAGAAAATTAGAAACACAATATCCTGTATTTGTAACGCCTGGCAGATTTGCGGAAAATTTTGAGCTTATCGAAGGAGAAGCCGGCGATTCGGAAGGTGTTGAAATTGCTGAAAAAGAGGGGCTTGATTCCACGGTGATTAAATTCGCCAAACTGGCAAAAGAGAGTGCAAAATAAAAAACTAATCGCTTTCCTGCATGTAATCCACCACAATAGAAATTATGCTTTTCACAGTATTATTGCAGGATTTAAATTGAATTTTATCCAGCGCCTCATTCCCATATTTTCTCATCAAATCGCTGATTAGAGCATGTATAAACGACTGTGTGGCTCCTTCAATTTTTTCAAAATCCAATATGATATTTTTATGTTTATCCATGGCCGGAATCAGTTTTTTAAATCTGATTTCAGCAGCAATATCCTTGTTCTCGGCAAACGGACCAACAAGTTTGAATAATTTTATGATCATATAAATTGCGGTTTTTTATAACGGGCTTTTTTCCTTTCCTTTATGGCTTCATTCAGGGTCCCATTCAATAGCTTTAAAATGAGGGAAAATTCCTGCGTCGTATCCAGCGAAAGATCTATGCCGACAACGGTTCCTTCCCAGGCAGGCAAATTATTTTTTTTAGAATGTCTGTCCTCAAAAGGATCAGCATGTAATGTTATTTTTTTACCCCGTCTTTTTAGAAGTTTATACATTGCTTTACCGCTGTAAATAACAAAAAAATCACTATTCACGGAGGCTATTGATTTAATAAAAAACAGACCGGCTCCCGCATTCTGCTCTGTCCCCCCCTCGCGCCTTGTGGTTCCTGTGATGCCGGGAGTTAACGCCAGGCGAATCGCTTCCAAATCATTTTTGGGGCTATAGGATTGATTTATTGACTTCCAGATGCCTATACCGGTATCAGCGATGCCAATACGGACAGTATTACTCTTTTTGTAATATTGGGCGGATACGACGGCGCCATATTTTGATTTGGAATGTTCGAGAACATTTCTTATCAATTCGCTCATTATGTAGCGTATGGGTTCAGCATGTTTGGGCTCAAGATGCAGCAACGGCGTTACTTCCGAAATGAATCTGGTTAACGCTGCAGAATCTTTTATCTGCGTCAATGGCACAAACCTGCCCGATGGTTCATGCTCTTTCATTGTAATGCCGGATGAAATACGTAAAAAATCAAACAGCCTCATCCTTTTAAGGTAATGCTTGGATTTTGCCTCAAGCTTTTCGCATTCGATTTTAGACGGTCTTGTTTTTATGCCAAGCGCAGCGATCATGGATAAAACCATAGGGTGTATGGACATCCATTTTTTATTGAATGTTATTTTTAGTTTGTCAGAATTTGTTGGAATAAAAGTTTTCAGGAAAGGATCAATATTTCCAAGCCATACTGCGTTTGGGATATGAATTTTCATACTAACATCCTACCGGGAATTGCCATAAAATGTCAAATCACCGGAATTCCCGGCATTTCTCATCCACTTCCCCGATCTCCCTCTTCAATTCCAAAAAATTAGTATCCTTTTTCAGGCTTTCAATTTCATTTTCCAGGCCAAGCATTTTTTGCAGCGCGGCATTTAATTCTTCACTATCTTTGAGTCCAATCCGGGCTTCCGTCCGCGCTTTAATCAGTCGATCCACCAGCTCGTTTCGACTCATGTCGTGCCGCCTGAAAGTCTCAATTAAATTTGGTATCAGGTCCAGTTTTTTTCTCAACAGCTCCTCGACCGCCAAGCGCTTCCCCATCTCAATTTTTTTTAAAAACACTCTGTGTCTTACAACAACCGAACCCCACAACAGCGCCAAAAACACCGCCGCGCTTCCAATTAAAATCAAAGTCTGATTCATGGTTTCAATAAAATTTTAACAATTTCCCGCACGCCATTTTTCACCCCTGTATCACCTCCTCCTCCATTTTTATAGGCCATTTCCACGGCCTGCACAAATCCCGCCGCACCGATATCTCCTTCCAGCATCGCCCAGCCAAATTTTCGCGCATAAACTTTTGCATTTTCAATCTGCTCGCCCCTGCTCGCATGCCTGCCCAAAGGGATAATCAGCGCCTTTTTTCCCAAAGCAGCTATTTCCGCCAGACTGTTTGCGCCTCCGCGCGATACCACCATATCGCACATCGCATACACATCAGCCAGTTCCTTATCCAGATATTCATATTGGACATACCCCTGCCGATGCAGACTTATATCCAGTTTTCCACGCCCGCGCACATGCACAATCTGAAATTTTTTCAGCAATTCATCCAGGCACAAAGCAACAAGTTTATTGATCTGCTCCGCTCCCTGGCTTCCTCCAACGATCAAAAGCGCCGGCCTGTGCTGATTCATTTTTGTGAATTTATAGCCGCGCATTTTATCTCCGCCAAAAATTGTTTCCCTCAAGGCCGGACCTGTTACAACTATTTTTTTGGAATTTACGGCGCCGATTCGCGCAATACTTTCTTCAAAAGACAGGCATATTTTATCGGCGCGTTTGAAACAAAGCCGGTTTGCCATTCCAGGAACCGTATCCGACTCATAAAGAATCACCGGCACTTTAAAAATATTTGCGGCCAGAATTACCGGCACGCTCACAAATCCGCCGGTTGCAAAAACAACATCCGGTTTCCATTCTTTAATGATTTTTCTGGCCTGCCAGATACTCATCGGAAAGCGAAAAAAATCCAGGAAATTCTGGAGTGAAAAATATCTCCTCAGTTTAGCCGTGGGAATTCCAAAAAATTGTACTCCGGAATTTTCCACCATCCTACGGTCCATTCCGTCATTTGAGCCGATATACAAAAGCTCGGCGCTCAGATGCTTTTTAAGCTCTTCTATAACGGCCAGGTTGGGGATAACGTGACCGCCTGTCCCCCCACCGGCCAAGATTATTCGCATGATAGGTTGTGTTTTCGGAAATATTTAAAAGAATGGCAATACCGATCAAAGATGCTACCAAAGATGAACCCCCATAACTTACAAACGGCAAAGTAATTCCGGTTACAGGCAAAAGTGCGGTATTCACGCCGATATTTACAAATGCCTGCATGGTGATCCAGGTGGTCAGGCCGACTGCAAGCAGCATTTCAAAGCTGCCCGAAGCGCGATTGGCGATTGCATAACCCCGCACGGAAATCATAAAGTAGGCAATCACTATAAAAATAATTCTTAAAAATCCCAGCTCTTCCGCCGAAGCCGCAAAAATAAAATCATCGGACGCCTGCGGCAGCCAATAGGATTTTTGCACTCCCTGTGTCAAACCTTTGCCCCATATTCCTCCGCTTCCCACAGCCACATTTGCCTGCTGTGATTGCCAGCAGTAATCCTCAAGACATTCTTCATCCACGCGCATAAATCCCTGAAAACGCTCCCTAACATGCGGCACCGCCAAAATCACAACAATGGCAAAAATCAGCGCCGCAAAAAGACCAAAAGCAATGTGTTTCACTCGCGCTCCGGCAACAAAATACATCGCCAGCGCAATAATGCCGATCACCATAGTCGAGCCATAATCATTCTGCAAAATCACCGGCAGAATAATCAATCCGACTATAAACACAAAAGGCATAAATCCGTTGTTGAAACTTTGAATACTGTCATGTCGTTTGCTAAGCCAGTAAGCCAGATACAGGATGAGAGCCAGCTTCGCGAATTCAGAAGGCTGAAATGAAGTATTAAAAATAGTGATCCAGTTTGTGGCGATCGTGCCAAAGTTTTTTCCGAAAATCAGCACCGCCACCAATAAAATAACCATCAGCCCAAACAGCAGCGGCGAAACTTTTTTCCAGAATTTAAGCGGAAATTTCAACGCGGCTATAAACGCCAAAATCCCTACCCCAAGCCTAAAAAGATGTTTTTTAAAAAGCAGATAACAGTCTACGCTTGTGTCATCGCAATTTGGATAAAGAATATCCGGCGCTGAAAGAGAAATCGATTTCGGCACTCCTATGCTTGTGATCATCACCAAGCCGAAAATCAGTAAAAACAGCACCACCAAAAACAAAACGGTATCGAATCGGATCACTTTTCTCATGGTGGGAGTATAACAGATTTTTGCGCAGCAAAAATCCTTCTCCTCTCCCGCATTGTCATGGTGAGCTTGTCGAACCATGACTTGCAGCCTAAAATATAACCAATGAAAGAAAAAATCGCCTCAATTTTTGCCATCGCTTCTCTCTTTGCCCTCATCGATCAGCTGTCAAAATATCTCGCTGTGGTGGTATTTAACCTTCCGTTTACACAAAATCCAGGTATTGCTTTCAGCATAAATCTGCCGCGCTGGTACTCCATTGTTTTTACGCTTGCGCTCATTTGCGCAATAATCTATTTCGCCATCAAAGACCTTGATTTAAAGAATAAACTGGCGCTGTTTTCAGTCGCTCTCATAGTCGGCGGCGCGCTCGGCAATTTTATCGACCGCATCACCAAAGGATCCGTCACAGATTTTATTTCCATCAGTATATGGCCAAAATTTAATGTCGCCGATGCGCTTATCACCGCCGGCGTATTGATGCTATTTATTTTTCATGCTAGGATCAAAAAAGTAAACCCAAGCAATGTCCGAAAAAAATCCTGAATTCGGCACCCCTCAAATGAGTTTTGCCACATTCCTTCTTAGGCTGATTGCCGGCTCTGTCGGCGGCGTATTGGGCAGTCTGGTGATTCTGCTGATTTTCGTGCTTGCTTCTTCCATTCTTGATCCATTGACAGCCGGAACGCCGCTTGATTCCGTCAGTCCGATTTTTATTTTCATACTTCTGATAATGATTTTCCTTGGCTCCACCATCGGAAACATCTTGAGCAGTTGGCTCCTGGCGCTGACGGAAAGGGGCAGATATATCAGAATTTCTTCATCCATCTATCAGATTTTCATTATCAATCTGATTATTTTTATAATCCTTGCGCCGGTATATTTTTTGACTTCCAGTTTGAATCTGGGTATCACAGCCTATGTTGTGGCTTTGCACATTGTCCTTTCGGCACAGGTTAGCGCGCTGATATTGGAAATAGTCTCAAATCCGCGGCATGCGCTGGTCGGAGTTTACGGCACTACTTTTTCAATTTTGTTGAGCACAGCGGCTTTATTTATTTTATCCGGAATTGTCGAAAATCCGCGTATCCTGCTTTTTGGCGCTCTGCCTATCGTCTGGGGTTCCATCGCTTTTGTAGGCGGAATTTTCACTATTCTATATGGCTGGGTCGCCCGCACTTACGACAGGGATTTCCTGTCCAGCAGGACTGATTACGGAGATGATTATGGGAAGAAGGAGGAAGTTAAGATAAAGAAAGCAAAGGATGAAGTGGGAGCGGAGTTTTTGAGGCACAACTAAGGACATGCTGAAAATCGCAGGAGGTCGGGCTCACGTGAGCAGCCACCTTTGAACGGTAATGGCGGACATACCTTTATTGATTTTTTGATCTCTTCAATGCTTCTTGCAGCGCAATCCTCACCTTGTATACAAGGTCTCTTGTTTCTTCAGATAATAAGCGCCTTTCTGGCATAATCTGAACATCACAAACCAGTAACGTCAACAATGCATCGATTGCATCGTAGGCGGCATCGGATGCTTCTCGTTCACAATCTTCTTGTGATAATGGAGTTAATTGCTCCATGGGATAATGGTTACTTTACAAGGACAATATCATATCAATTCTTACAATTAAACGCAATATCTATTTTGTTGAATTTTGCCTGGAGTATGCCAAAAAGCCTATCTGCTACCACTCCACACACTAGGTTTTTCAGATGTTACCTAAACCCAATTATTCAGCATTGCCTTTTGCATCTCCGGTTCCGGAGCATTTTTCCCCGTCCACAGTTTAAATTGTTCGAAAGCCTGGTTGATAAACATTCTTTCGCCGGTTACCGTCACGACCCCCATCTTTTGGGCTGCATCAATCAGTGGCGTAATCAGCGGCTTGTAGGTTATATCCATCACTGCCTGAAACTCTTTCACGTAGCTCTCCGCTCAAAAAGACGGCAGTTTTTTCAGGTAAGGATCCTTGTTAAGCCACATAGAAGTTGTATTCACTAAAATATCGCCGGTACCGAGCTCTTTCCATTCACCGCTATGAATTTCCGCCTCAAACATTTCCGCAAATTCAATGGCAATCTGATCGGCTTTTTCCTTATGTCTGTTTACCACCCACACATTTGTTCCCATTTTGAGCAGTCCGTAACACACCGCTCTTGCGGCTCCGCCAGCGCCAAAAACCACGGACACACTGTTGTCTCCGGTAGGTACTTCCGGCATGGCCTCCATCAGCGCCATATTAGAGCCGATAAAATCGGTATTATATCCAAGCAAAACTCCATCGCGATTTACAACGGTATTAACCGCACCGATTCTGCGGGCGTCTTCATCGATTTCATCCAGATAATCTATAACTGTTTCCTTATAAGGCGCAGTGACAGACAGGCCATAAATCGGCTCCTCCCGTACTTTTTCGAAAAAACTTTTCAGCCCTTTTCCTTCAACTTCAAAAATTTCAAACTTTGCGTTGATTTTCAGTTTTTTGAACGCGGCATTGTGCACCGCCGGCGACAGCGAATGTTTTGCGGGAAACCCCAATATTCCGTATTTCTTCATATTTCCAGCTTGAGAAAATTACCGGAAAATGCTAACATATACCGATAACAAAAACAAAAATGTTTACGGCATACGCTGCCACCGCGGCTGAAAATATTGCCAGCGGCACAGCAAATAAGCTGGCCGGTCTGCTGGAGTTGATAATCGCACGGATTCCACTTTGGATAGCTGCTTTCATCGTAATTTTACTGTCGGTGCTGGTGGCTAAACTTGCGCGGAATTCCGTGGAAAATAAACTTGCTGAACGGGGAATTGAGCAGGAACATAAGGAAATGCAGATACTGGGCGGACGTCTGGCCTACTCCGGCGTGCTGATAATCGGCATCACCATCGGTCTGAAAATCGGCGGTATTGATTTGACTACCATTATTGCAGCCGGCGCCTTTGGCATCGGTTTTGCCCTGAAGGATCTTATTATGAATTTCCTGGCAGGCATTATGATTTTGGTTGGCCGGCACTTTACAATCGGCGATTTTATCCAGGTGGGAAGCACGATAGGCAAGGTTACGGAGATTCAATCCCGCGTTACCATTTTGCAGGCCACCGACGGTACCAGGGTTGTTGTCCCAAATGCGGAATTATTTAAAAAGCAGGTGGTGAGTTTTACAACCAATCCTTTCCGCAGGGTTGAAGTGATGGTTGGATTTGATTATCGGACAAATATTGAGAATGCGTTAAAAGTGTGCATGAAAGTTTTGAAAGGAACAAAGGGCGTTTTGATTGAACCGAAGCCGTCTGTTCTTGTGACGGATTTTGGCGACAGTTCGATTGATGTGAAGCTTAGGGCATGGGTTGATTCGCGCAGCGGCTGGATGAAAGTCAAAAGCGATCTCATTCGGAATCTGAACGATGCCTTTAATGAATATGGCATAGATATGCCATGGCCGGTAATGACCGTAGCTTACGACAAGGATAAAAAATTTGATGAAAAATTGATGAATGAAGAGCCTGCGAAAAATGGAGCTATCTCAGACAAAATTGTAACAACCTCCGTTATGCCGTTAAGGCCGGCAATTGCCGCAGAAGAAGCGATCATCAGCGAGGACGAACAGCCTTTAAGGCCGCTGGGAGAGCAGAGATAACGATCGTATAAAAAAACTGCAACAAACTATCACTTTTTACCAATTCCAATAGGTGAATATGGGCTTGTTCAACGGGGAAACTTGAATTTATAAAAATTTTAAGAAAATTTAACAATCTTTTAATGTTTGCCTGATAAAACAATTACGCATTATTGTTATTTGGGGTCGGCAGGTTGCGTCCCGCAGCTGATACCTGCAGGGACTGGGGTTCAAGTCCCCACGACTCCACCAATAATGCAATAAGCCCCCGAAGTTTCGGGGGCTTATTTTGACAGGATCGTCCGCAGCTGATACCTGCAGATATTCTACTATTCACCTACTCCAAAAGCAATCCTCAATTCGTTTACAAAAACATCCGTTAAAATTCCAGACATAAAAAAACCTCCCACGTGTGGGAGGAAACAAATTGAGTCTATCGACAAATTTTTAATTTTTGAAAATTTTGTCGAGAAATTTTTTTAGGAAGCTCAGAAAATCGATGCAATGCGAGGAAGCAAGCTATTCCTGATCGAGTCGCTGACAATGCAGTGCGCGATTTTCTGAGCTTCCTATGTTTGTTTTTATTTTCGGGGAGACTAATCCCTTCTTTTTTTTAAGCCTTGCTTTGGACGATGTTTTCAGTCGCGCCTGCGACCGCCTGTTTGATGTGACCTACTACCCGTACCTGAGGTGCAGGGAAGTCACCAGGCCCAACCGCCGAAGCGGTAGTAGACTGGGGCGGCTCAGTGAGTCAAAAAGAGCCATTGCAAAGCCAGATTTTTTTGCCGAAGGCAAAAAAATCCTTAGCAAGCACATTTTATAACCTTATGACCTAAGGTCGCACCGGTATGGGGCGATGTGCGTTGCAGTAGTACATGGTTGCCTATTTTTCAAATTTCTCTCACCGGGTTCGACGATGGCATCTTAGTATCATTCATCATCAAACCGTATCACACAACTATACCAATTCATTCAATCCGCCACAACCGTTTGCCATGGACATATTTACGGATATTGTATTATTCAAATGTGGACTTTCCATAAACTGCCTGCTAAACTGGAGCAAAATTCCAATTTACAAAATGCCAAATTTATCCATTTTTGATATCGCTGGACCGATAATGGTTGGACCATCCAGTTCTCACACTGCCGGAGCCTGCAAGATCGGACAGTTTGCGCGCGCTCTTTTCCATGCCACTCCCAAAAAAGTAACATTCTATCTTCATGGTTCTTTTGGCGAAGTTTACAAAGGACATGCTACCGATAGGGCGCTTCTCGCGGGCATTATGAAATTCATGACCAGCGATCCGCGCATCAAAGACAGTTTCGCGATCGCAAAGAAAAAAGGCCTCGCCTATAAATTCATCAAAAAAAATCTCGGTTCCAGATATCATCCAAATACGGTGCGAGTGGTTCTCGAAAATAGGGATCGGAAAATGTCTGTCATTGGGTGCTCTATCGGCGGCGGTATGATCGAAATTGTCAAAATTGATAACTTCAACGTCTATATCAAAGGCCGCGCAGGCAAATATCTTTCGCTGGTGATTTGTCATGATAAAAATCCCAATCTATTGCCGGAAATAATCGCCAAAATTAGAAAACTTGGCATCAACATTGTCGAAACAGTGCAGACAAATTACAAGGATAAAACTTTGACAGTGCTCAGTGTTGAAGGCAAACGCATCACTTTGCAGGAAGTTATTGATCTGGAAAATACCACTCCCGGCATTAATTTCATCCGGTCATTATCTAAACTCCAAAGCCAATGAAAAAAAATGCATATGAATTTCATTCAGCGGCGGATGTTTTAAGGCTTGCCAAAAAATACGGTATTCCGATTTCAGAAGTCGCCAAAAGATATGAGTCGGAGCACAGCGGCAAATCCATCCCCGCCATCCGCAATAAAATGAAGCAGACGAGAAATGTTATGTATGAAGCTGTCCGAAGCGGCATCAAGTCCGATCAGCGCTCCAAAATGGGAATGGTGGGCGGCGACGCCAAAAAACTTTATGCTTCGCTTAAAAAATTGGATGGCATGATGGGCAATAAAGTTACTGTGCGGGCGATGGCTTATGCGATTGCGGTAGGCGAGCAGAACGCCTGCATGGGGAGAATAGTCGCTTTTCCTACGGCAGGCGGAGCCGGCGTTGTGCCTGGTACTTTATTCAGCTGTGCGGAGCATTTTAAAGCCGGCAAAAGGCGGTTGTTGCGGGCAATGTTTTGTGCGTCCGCGGTTGGCCTGTTGATTGCCGAAAATGCCACGTTGTCAGCTGCAAAAGGCGGCTGCCAGGCGGAAGTTGGAGCAGGTGTGGCGATGGCTGCCGCTGGTATCACCGAAATGCGCGATGGCACTCCCGAGCAGTGTTTTAACGCGGCTGCGATCGGTCTTAAAAGTTATCTCGGTCTGGCATGTGATCCTCTCGGCGGTCTGGTGGAAGTGCCCTGCATAAAACGCAATGCGCTCGGATGTA
>JACPLZ010000034.1:0-4590 GCA_016186245.1 Candidatus Peregrinibacteria bacterium
AGGATGACACAAACAAGTTCAGGATGACACAAACAAGTTCAGGATGACATAGAACCGTGTCATGCTGAATTTATTTCAGCATCTATAAAATAGAAAAAGGGTTTTTGCGGGGCAAAAATCTGCTTTGTTCGCAATTATCTTTTCTTCTTGCTGTTGCGAAGCTTCTCGAATTCTCTCTGGAAAAATCTTACTGCATTCAGGCACTCGCGGGCTTTCTGATTATCCGGTTCGATCTGAAGCGTTTTTTTAAATAAAAATGCCGCTCTTTCAAAATCCTTATCGTTGAGATAGCAGACGCCGAGGTCATTAAGAATCAATGGGTCATGTGGCGCAAGGAACAATGATCTTTCGAGCAATACTATCCCGCGTTTATGCTGGCCAAAATGATACATGCTCCATCCGAGACACCTTAAAATTTCAGGATGGTTTGGATAAATATGATCGGCTGCTTCAAGGAGGGCGACTGATTCATTCCATTTTCCCGTACATGAATATACAAATCCCAAAAGATAATTTGCGTTTGCGCTGTTTTTATTGAGTTTGATCGCATGTTTTAAGGCCTTTTCCGATTTGTCATATTTGCGGAGGCTCAAATAATTGTCACCGATTTCCTCATATGCTTCCACGCAGGCAAGATCGGAAGCAAGAATTCTTTCACAGATGCGAATGGCTTCAAGATGTTTGCCTTCATTTTTCTTTTTGTCGGCTTCCTCTATGAGAGGATGTACTTGATATTCCTGCATGGTATTTTTGTTTTTATTTTGTTTCTTATTTTTTGATATTACGGAATCATACATGAATTAATTTTAAAAATCAAGCGCTGCAATGTATTTTTTTATTTCTTTCCCGAATTGCCGGCTTTTTAAGCCGAAATTTATGACCGCTTTAATATATTCAAGTTTATCTCCCGTATCGAATCTTTGTCCTTTTATTTCCATCCCGTAGATTTCTGAATGTTTCAGGAAAGTTTTCAGGCCGTCTATAAGGCGCAGTTCTTTATCTTTTTTCTCCGGCTTTGAATTTTGTAAATCATTGAAAAGTTCCGGTGTGATTATATATTTGCCTGTGATGGCCAGGTCGGACGGAGCCTTTTTGGGAGCAGGTTTTTCGACAAGCTGTTGCACCATATTGTTTTGCCCGAGTTTTGCCATTCCGTATTTATTGGAATCTTTTTTGTCTATTTTTTTGAGAGCGATAACCGGCGAGCCTGTCTTATTGAATTTTTGCAGGAGCTGTTTGAGCGGCGGAATTTTATAATGATAAAGGTCGTCTCCAAAGAGCGCGGCAAACGGTTCATGTTTAATATATTGTTTGGCGCATAGAATCGCATGGCCGTCGCCGAGAGGTTTTTTCTGAATGACAAAAATGAATTTTGCGATTTTTTCAATCTTTTTTATTTGCAAGGAAATATCTTTTTTATTTTTTTTCAGTAGAACTTGATGCAGCCTTTTCGAGCCGGTGAAATATTTTTTGATTAAACTGTCCGGAGAATTGATGATGAAAATAATTTCTTTAATCCCGCTTTGGACTGCTTCTTCTACAAGATATTGAATGCATGGTTTGTCTATTATCGGAAGCATTTCCTTATCAACCGATTTGGCTATTGGGAAAAAGCGTGTGCCCAGGCCTGCAGCCAAAATGACTGCGCGTTTTACTTTCATGATTTTATTTTAATAATCTGCGTCTGTTCTTTTTCCGTTCTGGGGATGTGTATTTCAAGAATGCCATTTTCGAAACTGGCGCTGATTTTTTTTGTTTCTGCTCCCTGGGGGAGAACTATTGAACGTGAAAAATCTCCCCAAAAACATTCCCTGGTGTAGTAATTTTCTTCAGAAACTTCTTTACGTGCCGGTCTTTTTCCTTTTATGACAAGCACGTCGTCGGTAACGGAAATTTTGATGTCCTCCTGGATTACGCCGGCAATTGGAGCGAGAACTATTATTTCCCTGTCATCGTGAAAAATATCCAATGAAAGCTGGCCTATTTCTTTTTTTATCGGTTCATTTTCGCCGATGGGGTGGATTGTAATGGCTGATTTTTTTGCGTTCATGCGGAAAGTTTTTTAGGAACTTTGGTGTCTGTGAAATATTTTTTGAATTCTTCCGAGTTTAAAGTTTCTTTTTGGATGAGATCTTCCGCAATTGTTGTGATAAGTTTCTTATGCTTAAGGATAATTTCTTTGGTTCGTTTGTAGGCTTTATCCAGGATGTGGCTGACGCGCTCGTCGATGCGGGCTGCAGATTCTTCCGAATAGTTTTTTACATGTCCATAATCGCGCCCGAGGAAAACTTCTTCATTGCTGTCGCCGAAAATAATCGGTCCCATATCGCTCATGCCATAACGGGTAACCATGTTGCGGGCGATTTTTGTCGCCTTTTCCAGATCGTTGCTGGCGCCGGTTGTCATTTCGCCGAAGAAAATTTCTTCTGAAGTATAACCGCCAAGCAGAGAGCAAAGTTCATCCTCGAATTTGCTGCGGGAGTTGAGATGATTGACACTTTGTGGACAGGGTCGCAGCCCGGTAAAAGATGGCCTACAACGGCGTGTCCGACTTCGTGATACGCTGTAATTTCTTTTTCTTTTTTATTGAGCACGTGGGATTTTCTTTCCGGGCCCATCAGCACTTTTTCGATGGACTGCTCGAGCTCCTCCATTCCAACTTTCTTTTTTTCTCTTTTGGCTGCCAGAATTGCAGCTTCATTCATCAGATTTTCCAGGTCGGCTCCTGTAAATCCGGGAGTTGATTTGGCAATTTTATTGAGATCAACTGCATCTTTTAATGGTTTATTCCTGCCGTGTACTTTGAGAATTTCTTCACGGGCTTTGATGTCCGGCATATCTACTACAACGCGGCGGTCAAAGCGGCCGGGTCTTAGCAGTGCCGGATCGAGAATGTCCGGGCGATTGGTTGCTGCAATTACTATGACGTTTGTGCCGGTTTCAAAGCCGTCCATTTCGGTAAGTATCTGGTTCAAGGTTTGTTCTCTTTCATCATGCCCGCCGCCGAGTCCGGCTCCGCGATGGCGTCCTACGGCATCAATTTCATCGATAAACACGATGCATGGGGCGTTGCGTTTGGCTCTGGTAAAAAGATCGCGCACGCGGGAAGCGCCAACACCCACAAACATTTCCACGAATTCCGAACCGGAGATGCTGAAAAACGGAGTGCCCGCCTCACCGGCTACTGCGCGGGCGAGGAGTGTTTTACCTGTGCCGGGTGCGCCGACAAGCATGACTCCTTTTGGAATTTTTGCGCCGATGGTGCGGTATTTCTGCGGATTCTTCAAAAAATCAACTATTTCCACCAATTCCTCTTTGGCTTCGTGGCAACCGGCTACGTCTTCAAAAGTTGTTTTCTGTTTGCCTTTATCGTAAAGTTTTGCGCGGCTTTTGCCGAAAGATAAAGCCTGATTATTGCTTGATTGAGCCGATCTCATCATGAACGCAAAAAATGCAATGATGAGAAGGAAAGGGATGAGTCCGACAAGCAGGTCTGTCCAGAATTTATTTCCCTGAGTGTCTTCAATTGTGATCGGCAAATTGGAAATCGTGCCGCTTTTTACGCCGGATTTTTCCAGAATTTCATAAACGCTGGATCCGGGTTCTTTAAATACATGCTGTTTTGCGCCGTCAACAAGCTCGATATTGATACGGTTGTCTTCTACGGTAAGTTTGTGAATATTTCCCGCTTTAACTTTTTCGACAAAATTGTTGAGACTGATTTCCTGTGAAGCGGTCTTGCCTGTGCTCGAAAACATCATGAAAGCTGCAACCAGTAAAGCTGCGATAATCAGGTAAATCAGGCCGTTTCTCGATTTGGCGGGAGGTGTCAGAGTTGGCATACGAACACTCTACAGCGCGAGAATTACTTTTTCAACTCCATGATATTTTTTTTGATGGAGATTGTGAGCCTGCCAAGTTTTTTATGTTTGTTGCCGATGTTTTTATTGATCATGGTGAGAATTTCGTCGAGATTTACTGAAGTGATATCGGTTGTTTTTCCGGTGAGATTTTTGTGGGCTTCAAGGAGAATCTGCTTTTGGAGAGCGAGATGCTGCCGGCGGAATTTTTTTGCATCGAGTTGATGGTGGCGGTTTCCTTTTAGAAAATTTTTTAGGAAATTTTGGGCTTCCTGTTTGAGGAAATTGTTAATTTCGCGGATGTTCTCGGCGTTTTTTGCGGTGGTGTCGGGGAGATTCGGATTTAATTTCCGGAGTTTTGGAATGATGTCGTGGCGGATAAAATTGCGGAAATATTTTTTTTCTTCGTTTGTGATGTCGATTTTATAGGGGATTTTTTTGTGGTGGAGGTAGTCGAGAATCTGTTTTTTTGAAAATTGAAGGAGCGGGCGGAGTAGCGGAGGCTCGGATTCCTGCATGCCCTGGAGGCCCTGAAGCGTGGCGCCGCGGGTGAAATTCAGGATGATTGTTTCAAGATTGTCGTCTGCGTGATGGGCGGTGATGATGTATTTTGCGCGGTATTTTTTAAAAAGTTGCCGGAAAAAAATATAACGCTCTTCTCTGCCGGTTTCCTCGATGCCCTGTTTTTTTTGCCGCGCAAGTTTTTTGATGTCGAGGGTTTTGGAATGGA
>JACPLZ010000034.1:4656-13630 GCA_016186245.1 Candidatus Peregrinibacteria bacterium
ATTCTTTGCGGATTTTATGATTGAAATGGGCAACAATTGTTTTGCATGGGATTTTTTTGAGAAAATGAAGAAGGAACATTGAGTCCGGTCCGCCGGAAATTGCCGCGATAACCGTGTCGGATTTTTCGATATATTGATGAAGTTTTTTGAGGACTTTATCTTTAAGTTTTTGGGATTCCTGTGAGTTCATGTTGATGAGTTTGATTGTCATGGTGAGCCGAGCCTGCCCTGAGCCAGCCGAAGGGAACCATGACTATGTGCTTGCCGATGCCAATTCTACAATTTTCCCAAAATCATCATCCGGCGCGGCTTTGTTAGGCATTATTTTGCCACATTCCATACACTTGTGGTAGATCATCCAGCCTTTTTTACCATTTTGATCGGCCTTTATTGGTTGCATCAGGCTTTGACAATTGCTCATGCGGTCGCCGGGCAAATTTTTATCGACATGCAGGGAATAGAGGCATTTGTAACAGTGATTCCGGCAGGAGTTTGCATGCTCTGGATTTTGCGCTCTGCAATTTTTGCAGGCAAAAGTTTCGTTGATTTTTGGGGTTTTGGGCATAAATTTTTGAAAAGTCTTGTTTCTGATATTACTATTTCTGAAAATATTTGAAAGGTATTTGGCTTTCCGAATTGGTTTTTCATGGGTGGTGTCTGGGTGGTCATGATGATTTGTCGTGATGGAAATGTTCTGTTTTTCCCGGGTAGATTTTTGTGTAGCAAAAATCCTTTCCCATTTTCCGTATTGATTTTCGGCTTGGTTTAGCGGAAAACTCAAATTGACAGAAAATCTGGAAGAATAAAATTCTTATTCTTTACGCCTCAATATTCATCTTTTTAATTGTATTAGGAGTCTCAGTTTTGATATTTCTGTGTCAGCCTGAACTTGGTTCGGAATCTGTGTTGTAGAATAGCCTTTTATCTCTTGTCCCAGCCATTTTTTAGACTATAGTGAAAGTATATTTATTAACAAAAACCATAATGATTGATCCAAAAATTCTTCATCAGAAATTTGTAGAATTTGGCAGACGGAGAAATAAATTGACGAATGAAATGCTGGAAATATTACCGGACATTTTTAACAGCGGAATTTATAAAAAATACTTTCCGACAATTATTGAATATGCTGGAAAGCTTGGAGGAATTCCAAAATCTACAGTCCTAAAAAGGCTTAATCTGGAAAAACATTTGGAGAATAAACCAAAGTTGAAGGAGGCGATAGGAAAAGTGGGAATCCATAAAGTCGCTATGGTAGCCACGATCGCTACTCCGGAAACCGATGCTGCTTTTGCGGACAAAATTGAAAATATGAGTAAATCTGCTGTCGAGACACTCTCCAAAGAATTTAGAGAAAAGATTGTCAGAAAGAATGAAAATAATCAGATATTTGATTTTCAGGAGCAACAAATAAACTTCTGCAAAGCCGTACCAAAAAAAATGACCATAGCTCTCGATGAAGAAATGACTTTTTTATTTTTGAAATTAAAGAATGAATACGGAGAAAAATTATCGGACAGGGAAGCAATGAGGATTATTCTGCAAGAAACTTTTGATGACAAATTTGGCTCAAACAAGCAAAAAGTGAAAAACTCATCACCGGTGATGAGTTTGGAGAAAAAGGAAAAATGTGGTGAAATAGGCAAAGCTGATAAAGCGATGTGTCATCCTGAATTTATTTCAGGATCTATAATATATGGGGAAAGAGATATCCTGAAACGAGTTCAGGATGACATGGGGAGAGGAGAAGGATTTTCGCGAGGCGAACATCTGGTTCACCGTGACAAACCTGTAACTAGACACATTCCGGCGCCGAAGAAACGCCAAGAGCTGGCCAAAACCAATGGCCATTGCGCCTATCCAAATTGCAATCATCCGCCGGAAAATTGGCATCATCGGGATCGATTTTCTCAATCTAAAAGCAATGATTCAGTAGTGCCGCTTTGTAAAAACCACCACGAATTCATGCATAATGGATTGATCAAAAATGAGATGGCAGAGCCAAAAAACTGGCAGATTGATATGATAAACAAAGTTTCTAACAATATAGACAAACTTTATCGAAAACATCGGCATAAGGCGCTTTTATAAAAATAATTATTGGTCATATATGAAATTTCAAGATTACAAAATGGGCGGAGCTGTAATTCTATCCTGCCTTTATTTTGGCGTGTCGCAGGCAAGTTTGCCGTAGAGGTCGTATTTATCGCCTTTTGAAGGTGTATCTGTACCACTGTTAAAAACCAGCATTGCGCAGTCGCGGGTTTCTGTTTGATCTTTGAAAACCATGCTTATTGATTCTGACAGATTGCCTGTATCGAATTGTGTCGCCTTGGTGTCACATGATATTTCGCTGGCAAGGTGATTACGGCTGTTAATTCCATCTACTTCTATTGTATCCTGCTCTGTCTCCGGGTCTTTTCCTGGCTCATCGATTTTATCGTGTCCTTTGTACCCTAAGGAACCTCTGAAAAACCTACGACCTACTGCAAATTTCAGAATTTGGCTGCAAATGATTCATCTCTCGTCAGCGTATCTTCTCTGATATGCTTCCTCGAGCTTCATCATTTTCGCTCAAATTCTGAAATTTTCGTAACTGTCGAGACGTTTACGCTGCCGGGGTGTATATTCCATGATTATGGTTATTTCTTAATGGCTTTCTACGCACTATCCCTATTCTTGTCAATGATTGATTTATGGGCAATCTGCTCTTGTAATGCTTGTTCCTGATCTGAAAATATGGTAGAATGTAACGAAAACAAAAATAAATATGAAAAGAATATCTTTCCTGCTTATCGTTGGTGTAATTGTGATGATTTTGACCGGAAGTTATGCCGGCTATCAGTTCTGGCAAAAATCGAAAACTGCCGGAGATCTGCAGAGAGTGGAAAAATCGCTTGGTGATTATAAAAAGGCTCTTTCTGAATATGAAAAAAAACATATAGTGGAGGCAGTGGCGGCAAAAAGGCTGGTTAATGATCTTAAAAAAAACAGTGTCCAATGGTCGGCTGCGATCGAGAGAATTGTCGAAACAGTGCCGCAAAAAGATGATAAACCGATTGCGGATGTTCTTTCTTATTCCGGTTCCGCCAATAATGAAATTTCTTTGAATGTAAAAACTGTTCCAGGCAGTGAAGAGCCATATTTTGATGTTGCCGATCTGATCGAGGCTTTTTCCAAAAGCGAATACTTTGCCGATCCGTTTGTGCCGGCGATTTCTTCCGGAGTCGATGAAAAAGGGTATGAAATTCTGACTTTTTTGATGAATGTTAAATATCGCGGCCGGATTGAGCAGACTGCCAAGTCCGATGAGTCCAAAGCCGCTTCCATAACCCGCAATTAACATGACTGAAAATACAGTTCAAAAAGATATGATGTTTGAAAAACCCTCAACGACAGGGACAATAATCGGTGTTTTTCTTATTATTGCTTCGATTCTGGGATATGTATTTTTTATTAAGCCGCTTGCGGAAGAGGTTGATACTGCACAGGCCGATATATTCTCAAAACAGGCTGAAGTCCAACGGTTGACTACCCAATTGGAAATTTTGGACAAAGCCGAGGACGAATTTCAGCTTACCACTGAAGTAAAAAGACTGGAAAGTTTAAAGGCTGTGCCTGTATCAAGCGATCAGGACGGAGTGATTAAGGACATTGTGGAAATTGCCGGAGCGAATGATGTGATTTTGAATTCCATCAGTTTTTCACAGGATACCGGCGGTAAAGCGGAGACAGTGGGAAAATTGAGGATCAATGCCAGTTTTGAGGGAAATTATTCGGATCTGGTAAATTTTCTTGAGGGGCTTGAGCAAAATGCCAGATTATTCCAGGTGGATTCCATAAATGTGCAATTGAGAGATGTTGTTGCCGCGGGTCTGACGCGCGCCAATTTTTCGCTCACTTTTGAGACATTCTTTCAGAAAAAATAAATATGCAGAAAGAACAGATCATCTATGGCGTATATAATAATGCCAATAAGGGTCTGGTTACCCGTTTGCAGGATTTTTTCATTGATCATTCCGGTGTAACTTTAAAAGAAAAATCTTATTTTTTTCATATGCTGGCGGTGATGGTGGATGCGGGCGTACCGCTTGTACAAACTCTAAAATCGCTGGCGGCGCGTTCGCGAAGCGACAGATTCCAAAGAATTTTAAATACGGTGGCTTATGCCGTGGAACATGGGGAAAGTCTTTCTGCCGCCATGAGGCGGTTTACTGTTGTTTTCAACGAGACGGAAGTCGGGGTTGTGGAGTCCGGCGAAGCGACCGGCCGATTGTCGGCGATGCTCTTTAAATTATCCGGTCAGCTCGATAAAAAACATGATCTGCATTTGAAATTGTGGGGAGCGGCAATTTATCCGTTGGCCGTGCTGGTGGTATTGATTTTGGTGGCTACGGGGATGCTTGTCTGGGTTTTTCCGAATCTTGTTAAGCTGCTGGAAGAGGGTGGCGTGGCAAAGGATAGTTTGCCTTTGGCTACCCGATTTTTGATGGCGGCGGAGTGGGTTGTTACTGGATACTGGTGGGCTATTTTGGCCGGAATTTTGTTGCTGTATGGAATTTTTCTGGCGTATGTAAAGAGCGATTCCGGAGCGGTGAGCTGGGATGGGGCAAAATTGAGAATGCCGATTGTCGGTTCCATTATGAGAAAATATTATGTCTATAATTTTGTAAGTTTATTGGGAATTTTGATAGAGGCCGGTTTGCCGGTAATCAAGTCTTTGAAAATTACCGCTGATGCGTTAAGCAACCGCGTGTATAAATTGAAAATAAATGCTGTGATTGACGATGTTACCAGGGGTGTGAAAATTTCCGATGGTCTGAGGGAGAGCGAGTATCTTTTTCCGGGGGAAGTCGTTGAGATGCTTGCTGTGGGTGAAGCGAGCGCCAGTCTGGCTAAAATATCGGAAAAAGTTGCTGAACAGTATCAGCGGGAAATCGATAATACTTTGAAAAAAGCGAGCTCGATTTTTGAACCGCTGATGATTGTGATTGTTGGCTTGATGACGGCGCTTTTGGCAATGGCTGTGATGTCGCCGATTTTTGATTTAACAGCAGCGGTAAATGTTTAAAAATGTCCTTAAAAAAAATGGGTTTACATTGGTGGAAATTTTGATGGTGCTGGCGATAGTCGCCGTGCTTGGGACTCTGGCTGTGGGCGGTTATGTGCAATATCGAAAATCTGTTTTGCTGGATCTCACTGCTGATGAAATTGTTTCGCGTTTTTATGAGCTGAAAAGCAAATCCCAGTATGGCTATGTTGATGGGAAAAGGTTTGAGCAGATTGTAGATGAACTTGGTGGTGGGGCAGTTGAAGCCGTTGAGATTAAACCTGTAAAGTGCCATGGGATTTATTTTTCTCCGGTTGCCGGCGGTTTTGAAATAAAAACTTTTGTCCAGAATTTTAGCGGCGAAAAATATTATGAAAAAGCGGTGGATGCATGGATTTATAGAGGATGCGGAGGTTTTTTTGCCAGCGAAATCCATTTTGAGGATATGGAAATGGACGAGGCGGTTAAAGTCCGTTCAGTGTATGACAGCGGCGGCGTAAGCGGCGCTTTTTATTTGAGGTTTATGCCTCCGGATGGACGGTTGGAACAATTTGGCGGCAGCAATAAGCTGTTTGCGGAGCTGGATTATGATCGCGTTGATGGTGAAAAAAACAATAGCCAAAAAAGAATTATTGAATTTGATTTAACAAACGGCAATGCGACAATACAAAAAAAATCATAGTGGTCGAGTCGTTGGCGTAGGCGGTTTTACGCTTGTGGAGGTGCTGATTGGCATTATGATTTTGACGGCGGCGATTGTGTCGGCGACAAATCTGCTGGTCGGGCTGATGCAGTCCAATCAGAACAATCTGACGACATTGCAGGCCTATTATTTTGCGCAGGAGGGGCTGGAGGCTGTCAGGAATGTGCGCGATAGCAATTGGCTTCATAACCAGAATTGGCTGGGGTCCGCCGCTGTCTGGGGTGAGGAATTGAAAATCGGCAATGAATATGCGATTGAGCTGAAACCTTTTTCTTTTAACATGGCGCCGAGTGAGAGGACGGCTGATTTTGCAGACGCTGGAGAGGTTGGTAACTCGCGTCCGTGGGGTATTTCTTCGGCGGCCGGCGCTGATTTTTTGCGGAATATTGCCGGCGAGGAAACTGTTTTTAAACGGGTTGTTGGGATTAAACCATACGATAATCATGTCCTTGTGGAATCGAAAGTGAGCTGGAATCTGGGCGGTAAAGATCGGGAATTGGTTCTTTCAGAAATTTTAACCGATTGGAAAGGAGGCGCGTTATGATAAAAAAAATTCTTAAAAACAGGGTGGCTTTTACACTGGTGGAAATGCTGATTGCGTTGTCGGTATTTGCGGCGTTTGTTTCCATTCTGATCAATTCTTACTCGGATGTGGTGAGAGGGCAGAGAGAGGCCAATGAATATCGGATTATGTATGTGGAGGCGCGGCGCATTTTCGACACTCTTACCGGAGAATTCCGTAATGGGATGGTGGATTATGGTGCCTATTCCATGCCGGTTATCGGTGAGCAGAGTGAGTTGAAACTGGTGTCGAAAGACGGCTTGGTTAAGACTTATATGCGCTACCGTAATGATGTTGTGGAAATGAAAAAGGATACTGATTTTGAATTTACGCCGTTAAATTCCAGTCAGGTGAAAGTCCGTGATTTCAAGCTGTTTATTTCGCCATCGATTGATCCATATAATGCCGATTTTGTTGGAAGCGATATCAGTCAGTTCCAACCAAAAATTACCGTGTATGCGGTGTTTGAGCGGGAACTTTTGAACGGTAAAACTTTTTCCATGGATTTGCAGACGACTGTTTCTTCCAGAATTTACAATCAAATAAATGCAAAATAAATTGTGGAAAAACAGTGGAGGGACGGCTTTACTTGTAGCTCTTTTGGTTATGTCGGTATTGATGACTGTTTCCGTGTTGTTGTCGAGACTTGTTTTGAGAGAAACTCAGATTGTCAAAAAATTGATAGATTCCGGTCGGGCTTATTATGCCGCAGAGTCGGGTGTGGAGCTGGCCCTGTATGGACTGGCGCAAAATCTGCCCGGCTGGGAAGCGGAAAATTCTTTTAAAGTTGATGAAAAAGCAGTGGGGGAATATGCCGTTGATAACCGCTGCAATGCTTATCCGTGTTTTGAAAAAGGTTATGATTTGAATGGAGTTGAGGCAAAGGAATTTTATGGAGCGCTTGATTTGAATGAATCGGTAAATGTTCCTCTTTTTGTGGTGGATGAAGAGGGTGTGCCGAGTCCGGTTGAAAATTTTACGGTTGAATTTTTTGCGACTTTTGATCCCAAGACTGATTTGGATGTTGCGTTAAGAGGCGGAGAATTATCGGGCTGGGATGTGATGCGCTGGAAAGTTTTTGGTATCAATGAAATGTCCGCTGTTACGGAAACAATCAGTGATTTTACGGCTCTGTCGATGCAGAATATGGGTGGGGAATTTTTTACGACCAATGCCCAGAATCCTTCATGGTTTGGGACTAAAGACTGTGATGAACTTACCGGTCGTTATGCGGATGATATTCATTGCGCGCCGTATGTCGCGGGCTATGAGGACAGCCTGGTGGCAATTGATACGGAAGCGTTTGGGCAGGTGTCTAAAATTTATGCTGGCATCTGTTCCCAGACGGAGGCGCGGGAATATTATGCCTATCAGTATATCGGTGATGGGCGGGAGTTAGCGGCTATAAATGGCTGTTATTCCATTAAGAAATTCCTGGATGAGCACAATTTAAATTATTTGTCGCTCACAAATTTGATCAATCCGGCGGTTTTTAAAGAACGATCCAACGAAGCGTTTAGAAAATTGTATTATCGCGTGGAGTTTGGGGAAGGGGAAACGTCCCGCCAGTATGCGGATGTTACTGCTCATGGCTATAGCGGCAACAGCAGGCAGAATATAAATGTGCAGATGAAAGACGGTTCGTTTATGCCGGTGTTTCATTTTTCGCTGTATAGCACTTATAAGGAATAGATTTTCGTGATGTGAATAGTCTGTGTCATGCCGAATGTGTCATGCTGAATTTATTTCAGCATCTCTTCAGATTGAGAGATACGAGAGATCCTGAAACAAGTTCAGGATGACACGAAACAAGATACTGGAGAGGAGAAGTGATTTTTGCTCCGCAAAAATCTGCAGGATGACACGGATGAGTTCAGGATGACACGATTGCGTTTTTTATGTTACGTTCTGCTCATGAGCAAATACTATATAACTACGGCGATTGCCTATGTGAACGCGGCGCCCCATATCGGTTTTGCGCTTGAATTGATTCAGGCCGATGCGATGGCGCGCTATCATCGTCTGCGCGGAGATGATACCTATTTTTTGACCGGCACCGATGAGCATGGAGTGAAGATTTATGAAACCGCCCAAAAAGCGGGTATGTCGACGCAGGCTTTTGTCGACAAAAATGCTGGAATGTACAAAGCGCTGGAGGGGCTTTTAAACCTGTCCAACGATGATTTTGTGAGGACAAGTTCTTCGGCGCATAAAGAGGGTGTCAAGAAAATATGGAAGGCGATGTTTGAAAAAGGCGATATTTATAAAGGTGTTTATAAAGGGAATTATTGCGTGGGCTGCGAAGCTTTTATTCCAGATAAGGATCTGACCGAAGAGGGTTTTTGTTCTATTCATAAAAAAAAGCCGGATATGCTGGAAGAGGAAAATTATTTTTTCAGGCTTTCGAAATATTCCTACAAAATCAAAAAAGCGATCAAAAGCGATAAACTGCTTGTCAGACCGGAGAGCCGGAAAAATGAAATGCTGAATATAATAGGGGATGAAGGTCTGAATGATGTGAGTTTTTCCAGGCCGAAGGAGGTTTTGCCGTGGGGTGTGGATGTCCCTGATGATGCCAGCCAGGTGATGTATGTGTGGTGCGATGCCCTGTCGAATTATATTACAGCTTTGGGTTATGCTGATGACGGAAAATTATTTA
>JACPLZ010000035.1 GCA_016186245.1 Candidatus Peregrinibacteria bacterium
CACGGAAGTATAGCTTCTGGAAGCGATAATTTCATTCAACCGGTCTCTCGTTTTCGGACCAAAAATCCCGGCGCCCACGGAGCTCAAATCGCCGACAAGATTTTGCGATTGCTGGAATTTAAACACCGCGTGCTCGGTAACCTCACCATAGTTGCCAGTGATATCTTCTTTAAAATAATTCAGGCGTTTCAGTTCTGTCTGAAGAGCTTTTACCGCCTCACCGGAACTGCCGGAGCTAAGATATGTGATCATCACAGGTTGAGGGACTGCAGGCGTTACAGTTACTGCTACAGGCTCCACATAGCCATTACTGCACTGATTTTTTTCTTCCGGAGAATAATCAGTCAAAGAAATCTGTTCAACAATCGAATCGTTTTGACCGTAAACCAGTGTATCCACGGTGCGTTTACCCCATTTTAATGCTCTTTGCAGCCCTTTATCGCCATATCCCATCCACACATCCAGACGATCATATATTCCGGGAATACCCATAGATTCCCTGATTGCGCCGCCGCGATCATGCACGGCAACGATTCCAACGCCGGGAATATGCATTTTTATGCCATATGCATAACTTTTTGGCGCAGCAATCATCCCCGGATAAACCGGCGAACCATCGGCGCCCCGCACCCCTCCGCCATTAAGTCTGATATCTCCATCATAACTGCCTGTCGCGTAACGACTTTGGCATGGCAGGGGAGAATAATAGGCTGAAACCGTAAAAGTCTTTAAATATGGCTGTGCCTCGCCGCCTTCCAATTGCTTGGCAAACGCGTCGTCATTATTAGAGGAATATGCAAACGGCTCAAATAGAACCAGACAAACCGACAAACTTACCAAAATACTAAATAGTCTAAATATTTTTTTCAATTTTGTTTTTGTTATTTTTTTATCGGAACATTGTATCATAAACAGCCAACCCATGCCTTTAACTGGACTTGTCAACTCAAATAGAAGATTGTAAAGCAATATAAGCGAAAATTGAGCGAAAAGAGATGATCCTTTGGGAACATAAAATTAAAATCCCCTCTGAACGAGAAAGTAATTTTTCTATACATAATCAAACCGTTAGGCGAAATTTGGCGCAGTGAGAGATTTTTTTTATCCCGCAGCAGCATTTTGACTTGCAAAAATCACGCAACTGACCCTGAAACAAGCCCATGGTAAACTTCGCAGTGCAAAATTTATAGAAGTTTTGCTATATCGCTCCAATCCTCCTCAATATCTCCCTTTCCACAAAATCCCTGTCCCTGCCATACTTCAGCCTTGAAAGCTGTTTATAAGCCTCGGCAGCCTGCTTGTCGCCATCCTCCGTATATGGATTCAATGGAATGATGCTAAAAGGCCGGCTCGGCTGGGTATCGATGGAAAGTTTCATCGCCGCTTTATATTTATCGAGATTTATCAAATCCTGATCGCTGAAAACCGGACCCATTTCCTTTGCCATATGTTCGGCATCCTGCGCGCTTATTTTATAACACATCATCGATCCCACATTGCCAAATATCGCATCCTTTAAACTAACAGATTTAGACTTGCCTCGATTATTATCCTCAAGCTGTCCAAGATACTGGTGGGCGATATTCAAACCCAGGCGATATTTTCTGGCCTCGGAAAGAATTGATTCAATACTTTCCGTAATATAATTCTGGAATTCATCGATATACAGGAAAAAATCACGTCTTTCTTCTTTTGGAATCCTCTGCCTGCTCAAAGCGGCCATTTGAATTTTTTGCACAATAATCAGACCAAGGAGTTTGGAATTTATTTCTCCAACTGTTCCTTTGGAAAGATTCATCAGCAGAATTTTCCCCTCCTGCATGACTTTTGAAAAATCAAAGGCCGATTTTGCCTGGCCAATGATATTTCTCATCATCGTATTCGTAACAAATTGCCCGAATTTGGCGGCAAAATAGGGGATCATTTCCTGTTTTTCGCGGGCGCCCGTTTTGGCCATCTGATTATCCCAGAAAGAAGCGACAATCGGATTTGTAACATGCTGTCGCTTTATTTTTGCAAAATCATCATCCGTAAACAAACGCACAATGTCGGTGAGAGAGCCTCCCGCAGGATCAGACATCAGTGTCAGACAGCCGTTTCGGAAATAATCCTGGATACGCGGCCCAAACACTTCCTCATCAAAAAGTTTGATCATTATATTCATCGCATCCAAAGCAATCAATTCCTTCTCTTCCCACGTATCCCCCTCCAATAAATTTATACCAAGCGGCCGCTCCATGTCCGCCGGATCGAAATAAATAACATCATCCGCCCTGCTCCGCGGAATAAAAGGAATTATATCCTCAATAAGAGAACCGTGGGGATCAATCACACAAAGTCCCTCTCCATTCCTCAAATCCTGTCTTATCATCGTCTGCAAAATGGATGATTTACCGGTGCCGGTCTGTCCAATAACATAAAAATGCCTGAAACGATCCTCCCTCTTCATACGAATTTCCTTTTTCTCACCTCTGAAAACATTATGTCCAAGCAGCAATCCTTCCGTGGGAATATTTGGCGGCGCGGCGGCAATTTTGAAATTTTGCCAGTTTATATTGTCCTGCTTATTAAAACGCCTGTTTGGAAAATGAAAAATACTTGCCAATTCCTCAGATGATAAAATCATTTTTTTACCATATAGCCATTGCGAAAATCCACGTCTGAAATTTCTGAAAATAAAATTTGTTACAAGAGTTTTATTGTTATGCCAGTGAGTTTCATGCAGCGAGTTGTAATTGATCGTATTATATTGGGCAAAAGAGTTTTTAATGGCCATGATATTATGATGCGCTTCCTCTTTTGTTGGCGCCGCCGAAACAACTCTTATAATAGTATCAAACCCGGCTTTACTGCTCTTTTCCTCCATCGCCTTAACTTCTTCATCGGTAATCGGCGTCGTGCGCGCGCCACCCTGCTCGGGAGTGTGCACAAGACCTTCACTGCCATGAAAAATCAATTCGAAAAACGTTTTGATCCAGGAAAGGGGATTGTACCATTGAAAATCGCCATGCCCCTTTTGACTGAATATTTTTGAGGCTTCTTCTCTGCCGCGTTTCTGCCAGCCATCTTTCATCGGACGGATCATGATTTGAATGGCTGCGCCGGCATCATCGCCAATCTTTGAGAGTGAATTTGCTACAGTATTTAACGGATCGGTATTCATTCTGGAAAAAGTCTTTATAGGATACCAGAAATGATGGCTCGGCACGATATACAAAGAATGAACATGGCTGTTTGGCCGAAAAATATTGTAATCTTCTATTTCTTCGATATAGGCATCCGGATAAAAGGCGGTCAGCTGTTTTTCAATCAGGACAACCAGTTTGCGGGGACAGACAACAAAAAAATTGATTTGGCCGTCCAATACCGCATATTCAAACGAAAAAAAATCCTGAGCCGTAAAAATGCGATACCATTGATGGATATAGAGACTATGGAGCGATTCAAAAAATTGGGACATCACTCCGCCTCCGATTTCCTTAAAATCTTTCTGTGTAGAATACTGCTCACCTTCAACTTCGCGATCTTCCTTGGACTCTTTTTTTGGAATTCTTACGCTCAAAAAAACCATATTCAGCGACCTTTCCAGATTCATTCTATAACGCACATACTTCAAAACCGCTCCAACAAGCAGAGCAAGACCGGCTATAACCAGAATTATCGGCAACCAGTTATTCATCCTTAAATTATACCATTGAATAGCTATTCCTTCAATTCTATATGGAGCTCATCCAATTGCTCTTTCGGCATTTGGGAAGGAGCTCCCAGCATCAAATCTTTGGCTTTGGAATCTTTTGGAAAAGCAATAACCTCGCGGATATTCGGTTCATCTGCAAAAATCATCACCAGACGGTCCAGTCCCCATGCAATTCCACCATGCGGCGGAGCGCCATACTTAAAAGCCTCAAGCATATGACCAAACCTCCTTTCGGCATCTTCATCTGAAATTCCTAAAATATCAAACACTCTTTTTTGCGCTTTTCCATCATGAATTCTGATTGAACCTCCGGCAATTTCACTGCCGTTCAGGGCAATATCATAGGCCCTCGCCAAAGCTTTCTCCGGATGGTCTTTAATATCATCAACATTCTTTGGCGCCGTAAAAGGATGATGCACGGCGGCCAATCCTTTCGTCTCCTCATTGTATTCAAACATCGGAAAATCCTGGATCCAGCAGAAAGCAAAAAGATCATCATCCAGCAGGTTCATTTTTTTTGCAATTTCCAGACGCACATAGCCCAAAGCCGTACAGGCGGTTTCAAATTTATCGGCGGTAAAGAAAATGATATCACCGGTCTTTGCGCCGCAGGCCTTAAGCAGACTTTCGACCTCATCCTGTGATAAAAATTTAAGAATGGGCGCTTTTGGTCCCTCTTTTTCCATCGTAATATATGCTAATCCCTTGGCTCTATAAATTTTTGCCACTTCGGTCAATTCATCTATATCCTTGCGCGTAAATTTACTGCCATCGGGAACTCTCAATGCTTTTACCACGCCGCCCGCAGCCACCGCTTTTTTAAACACTTCAAACCCGGAATTTTTAACAATTTCCGTCACATCCGCAAACTGCAAATCAAATCTTAAATCCGGCTTATCACTGCCATAATTATTCATCGCCTCATGGTAAGTCATTCTCGGAAAAGGCAATTTTTTGATTTTTTTATGAGGAATAAATTCTTTGCATAATTTAATCAAAAGCCCCTCATTCACATCCATGATATCCGCTTCCTGGATAAATGACATTTCCACATCGAGCTGGGTAAACTCCGGCTGGCGGTCTCCGCGCTGATCTTCGTCCCTGAAACATCGCGCAATCTGGAAATAGCGGTCAAATCCAGCCACCATTAAAAGCTGCTTTAATTGCTGCGGAGATTGCGGCAATACATAAAATGTTCCAGGATAAAGACGTGATGGCACCAGATACTCTCTGCTGCCCTCAGGCGTGCCCTTTATCAAAATCGGCGTCTCCACTTCAATAAATTTTTGTTCGCACATAAAATCCCTGATAAATTTGATCACCTTGGAGCGAAGAATAATATTATCTTTCAGGCGATCACGCCTTAAATCCAGATACCTGTATTTCAGACGGGTTTCCTCACCAACTTCTTTTTCCTGATCAATTTCAAATGGGGGAGTCTTGGATTCATTTAGAATATTAAGCTCGGTCACAACCAGCTCTATCTTGCCGGTGCTCATCCTGGTATTTTCTTGTCCTTTTGGCCGCTGGCGGACCAGACCTTTCAATTGCAAAACGTACTCGCTGCGTACTTCGTTTAAAGATTCATGGGCGTTTTTATGATTAACCGGATCGGAAATAATCTGTGTCAAGCCATAACGATCCCGCAAATCCACAAATATCACCCCTCCATGATCTCTCCTCCTGTGCACCCACCCGCAAAGAGTAACCTCCTGGCCGACAAATTTTTCATTCAAATCACCGCAAGTATGTGTTCTATACATAAGGATATTTAAAAAACTTCCCCCTAATCTTAGAGAAGACCTGGATATTTATCAATGTTTTGTTATTTTTTCAATTTGATGTTTTAATTCTTCATTCAAATCAATGCCAAAAGGCAATTTAACTTTTTTTCGAATTGAATGCAGATGCAATTCCACACCTGTTTGGCCGGCATGTCCTTGTAAAAGATTTTTAAGGTTTTTTAAAGAATCTGACTTCAGACCCGCCGGAATTTCAATTGTAAAAATGTCTTTGCCAAGATCAAAATCCTCAATGACATTTTCATTCTCGCTTTCTTCCGCCAAAATATCGTCAACAAACCGTACAGCAATATCACTTCTATCATTAGGATCGTACAATTTATCGTCCTTTGCATTTTTAACCATTGTTTCCAGAGATAAAATTTTTGCGGTATCGCAAAGAACCTGATACTGGCCGCGCCGATGATCAAATTTGCCCGTCAATCCGATAATTTTATCTTCAACCAATGCCGACCCAAACTTTAAAAGCGGCTTCATAAACATGATTGCATTAACTTTTCCGGTAATATCCTCGACGACAAATGTCATCATATAACCGCCATTTTTTGTTGTAATCCTTTTTAGATTTCCAATAGTGCCAAGAATCTTCACCTGCTTGCCAATTTGTACCGGTTTCAAATCTCCAATCAGATTTGTTTTTTTCTTCAAGTATTTTTTCAAGCCCCTTAGGGGATGCCCGCTCACATACATGCCAAGATAACTTTTTTCAAGGCGCAATTTCTGCATATTCGATAATTTTTCCACACTGCGCAATTTCAGCTGCCATGCAATATTCTCATCTTCCATCATCATTCCAAAAATATCAGTTTGTCCCTCGGCATGGGTTTCCTGGGCATGTTTCGCAAATTTGGAGATTTCATCGAAATTTTCCGCAATTTGATTTCTGTCGCCAAATTCATCAAACGCTCCACTATGTGCCAAAGCTTGTATCAACTTTTTATTTAACAATTGCGCAGGAACCCGTTTCGCCATATCTTCAATATTTTTAAATTTCCCGCCTTTATCGCGTGCGGCAATTATTTCCATTATCGAGCCTTCGCCAACACCCTTGATGGCCATCAATCCGAAACGAATGGTTTTGCCTTCCACAACCGTAAAATTCACACAGGACTCATTTATGGAAGGCGGCAAAACATCAATTTTCATCTCCACACATTCTTTTATTTCCAGGACAACGCGATCGGTATTGGCTGCATCGCTGCATAACAGCGCAGTCATAAATTCAATGGGGAAGTGCGCTTTTAAATAAGCTGTTTGATAGGCAATCAGCCCATAACACACCGCATGAGCTTTATTAAAACCATACCCGGCAAAAGGCTCAATCACCTTATCAAACACCTCTTCTGCAAACTTCTTTTTGTGTCCATTTTTTACCGCGCCGTCAATAAATTTCTGACGCTGCTCGGTCAACAGTGAAGCGATTTTTTTACCTACAGCTTTACGTAAAATATCAGCTTCCCCAAGGGTAAAACCGGCAAAATCGCGCGCCAATTGCAGGATTTGCTCCTGATATACCGCAACTCCGTATGTCGGCTCAAGAATGGATTTAAAAGAATCGTGCAGATAATGGACACTTCCAGGATCGTGTTTGCCTTTGATATAATCCGGAATAAATTTCATC
>JACPLZ010000001.1 GCA_016186245.1 Candidatus Peregrinibacteria bacterium
AAAGGGAAGCATTGCCGCTAGAGTCCTGCCGTCAGCCTTTCAGCAAGTATTTTTTTCATTTATGGAGATTTCTTATAATCTTCGATATAAAAAACAGAGCTTTGCAAATAAGACAATCCTTGACAAAGAAGGCGAGATTGTCATCTATGCAAAAGGGTTTCGACTCAAAGGCAAGGGCGCCATGGACAAAGGCGAGCTGATTAATTTTTCCGAAATAAAAGAATTTTATCATCGCGACGAAAAGATTTTTTTCATCACTTTCAACAAAGAAAAATATACTTTGTGCGAGTCCGGTACGCTTTTTGATCAGCTGCTGGCCGATTTTTACAAGTCGCGCAACGAATTTCTGATGGATGCCCTTTTTATGAAAGGCGGCAAAATCAAGGCGGAATTTGAGGGCGCTTTTCAGCGTGTGAGCAAATTTGGCAAGCCTATAAACAAAGGCCGTGCGCGTTTCCGGCTGTATGAACACAGCATGGTGGTGGTGCCGCCGAATCAGGATGCGTTTTCCCTGCATTTTGATTTTGTAAATTTTTATGAATTTGACGACATGGAATATACTTTGAAAGTTGTTATGGATGACGGAATGCAGGTTTTCTTTTCCCAGCTTGGAAATGATTTTGAATTCTTCCACGAAAAAATGGAGGAGCTTTTGGGCGGCATGTATGAGTACCTTGTAAACAATGTGCTGAAAGAGGCTTTTATGGAATTTCATGCGGCGACTCTGCTCAAGTTTGCCTACAAAATGAAGAGCGGAAAGGCGGTAAGCTTGAAGGAATTGCAAAAAATGGATAAAGAATTGTCTGTGGCCGTGGAGAATTTTATTTTCAAGGATGAAAAATTGAAGGAAAAAATGCAGCTGCTTCGAGGGATGGTGGATGAATATAATGTTTATTATGGAATGGCAAAAGATATGACGGTTGCTGGCGGATTTATCCGATGGGCGCTGTATACGATTCCCGAAAAAAATGTGGTGGCGTTTTGCATTTTGCCGCGATGGGGACAGAGCGGACAGCAAATGGATGACACTTATTTTTATAGAATCATTATTGAACAGGGATCCCCCGCGGAAAAAGTTGAAGATAAAGTGATGGAGATCGATCAGGCGCTGGTAAATCTGAATTTTGCCAAGGATCCGTGCTACAAAGACAAGCGGGATTTGCGACATTCGCCTTACCAGTATGCGATTCGTTGCGGCTATTGATGTCGGCGAGTGGAAAAAACAGGCGGAGGCGATGATAAAAAACGCATCGATGTCGGAGTAAAAACCCAATTTTTTTATTGATCTTTTTATGAAACGATGGCAGGCTGGTTTTGTAAGTTTTAAATTAGAAGTGATAAAAAAATGCAAAAATCAAGAAAATTGTTGATGGCTGTGGGAATATTCTTTTTATTGTTTTCATATGGCTGTACTAAATCAGTAACCAGACCGGATAATTCCAATCGATATGCAGATAGTGATTATTCGTCACAAAAAAATGATTCCTTTGAAGATAATGAGTTTGCGCTGCCCAATTTAGAAAACTGCAATCAATATTTAACCGAGGATGAAATCATAGCTGCTTGCGGTGTGACTGATAGTGTAGAAATATATGGTTTTGAGGGAGGCGGACTGGATGGGTGTCAATTCAAAACTATTGCCGACTCTAAAGGCAAACAGGAGTATCTATCATTTACTTTGCGAGAATATAGTAAGCACAGAGAAAAAGGATTTAAATCTAAAATTGAACAGGAAACAATTTATAAAGGGATTAAAATGCTTGTGACAAGTATAGAACCTAGTGAACTGAGACATTTTTATACGCGTGGTGCAATCATGGAAAAAGAAAATTATTTTTGGAATGTCGGATCCATAGATATGTGTACAATGGAGCAATTAGAGGGATTGGCAGCGCTTATCTATAACAGGTCATGATGTGTCCATTTTTTTGCATGTGATTTTTTTGCCTGCCCAAAAAATTCATGCTAATATCTCCCCGCTATGCGATTTACAACCGAAAATTTCGAGAAGGAAGTTTTAAAGTCCGACATCCCTGTGCTGGTCGATTTTTACGCTGACTGGTGCGGTCCTTGCAAAATGATGGCGCCGGTTATTGAGGAGCTTGCAGAGACATATAAAGGAAAATGGAAAATCGGCTCTTTGAATGTCGACGACTCACACGAAATTGCCGAAAAATATGGAATACAGAGTATTCCTACTTTGAATTTTTTCAAAAACGGCCAGATAGTCGACCAATTGATCGGCTTTCAGTCGAAGGAAAAATTGAAGGAAAAACTTGGATGACGTGTCATCTTGTAGGAATGTAGTCCTGAACTCGTTTCATGGTCTAACCTGGTTGAAGAGATGCCGAAACAAGTTCGGCATGACACAAAAAATGTCATCCTGGACTTGTTGTTCGTGTCATCCTGAACTCGTTTCAGGATCTATCGTTATCCTGCCGGCTTTTTTGGCTTTTATTGCCTGGCCAAGCGCGAGTTTATCCACAATATTGTTATACTTGTTTGTGTGATGCGCCTTTACCCATTTCCATTCGATATTCAGCCAGCCGCGCAGCTTTTCGAGCTGCGCCCATAAATCGGTGTTGGCCTTGCGCTTCCAGTTTTTGTTAATACTCTGGATCAATAAATTTGAGTCGCTGTATAAAATAATTTTGGTATTACTCAAAAATTTACGGTCAATATTTTTGTGAAGATACTCCAGCGCTTTGATAATCGCCATCATCTCCATACGATTGTTGGTCGTATGTTTTTCATTTCCGGAAATTTTATCATCCTTACCACCAATAAGAATCATCGCCGCCCAGCCGCCTGGCCCGGGATTGCCGATACAACTGCCATCGGTGTAGATTTCGATTTTGAGTGGTATATCAGTCATGATTGCCATGGTACAACTTCCCGGGAAATTTTGCCAAATTCTGCCCGGCTCGTCCCAAAAATCTGTTATACTCATGCCAATGAAAATTCGCGTTGTTCAAGTTGGAAAAACAAAAAAACAGGAGATCCATGATATGGTGGAAGAATTTTTGAAAAGATTGAGACCGTTTGCAAAAATTGAAATTATCGTCATACAGCCGAGCCCCCCTTCAAAAACGGTCACAAAAGAAAAATGCAGTGAAGAAGAAGGTGCAAGAATTTTAAAACAGTTGAATGGGTTTGCATTGAATGGATTTACGGTGGCGATGGATGAACGCGGCAAAGAAATGACCTCTTATGAATTTGCGGATTTTTTGAATAAATTCCGGAGTAGCGGCGAAACTCTTACCTTTGTAATCGGTGGCGCTTATGGTCTGTCGGAAAATGTAAAAGCTCATACTGATGCCATATTATCACTATCAAAAATGACTTTTACCCACGAAATGGTGCGTGCTTTTCTGGTCGAACAGATATATCGGGGATTTTGTATTCTGCATAAAAAAGAGTATCATAATTAGGAGGAAATTGTTTAAATAATAACTCATATTTATGGCTGAAATTGTCGTTTATACCAAGTCCTACTGTCCTTTTTCCAAAGAATGTAAAGATTTTTTAAAGACCAAACGTGTCGATTTTGATGAAAAAATGATCGACAACGATCCGGCATTGGAGCAGGAAATGGAGCAAAAATCCGATCATCGCACCGATACGCCACAGGTATTTATCAACGGCCACCACATCGGCAGTTTTGACGACCTGAAAGCTCTGGAAGCGACCGGACAGCTGGATGAAATGCTAAATAAATAGCTTATGCAAAAATGGCTTCTGGTAGCGGGATTGGCGCTGGCAAGCTATGTTCTTTTTCAGTTTCATGCGGGAAAATATTCCACCGATGATATTTTCCGTATTTTGACTGAAAAAGATACCGGGCAAATGCAGCAAGTTGAACAAACCGGCGCCAAGCCGGATCCCAAATATTTTATCCCTTCTATCGGCCGGACATTTTTTTATAAAAATGTCTTTGCCAATATTGAAGATATCTCTGCCTTTGAAAGCGTGCCGCAGGGGGCAATTGTCGGCAGCAAATTTGTGGAGTACAGGGATGTCGCGAGATTTTTGTTGAAGTTAAAGGCGACTGCCGATGTAAAGACTTTTGTGATTGTTGCCGAGAGCGCTCTTTTTGCCGATACCCATGCGATTGGCACGTCGAAATACGGCTATGATACGCCATTCGGCAAAGTTGAGCCTGACATTGCACTGATTGATAAATTGGCTTTGGCGGAATTTGATTCATTTGTAAAAACGACATATCCGATTCGCGATCTTGCGCCATTCATTAAAAAAACTTTTCCGGATGCAAAAATTGCGCCGATAGTTTTGGGCGTGGATGCGGACGCTGGAAAAATCATGGAAATTCTAGCGGAGCAGAATGATATTTTCGTCATGGCGGCGACATCGTTTCCAAAATATGATTTTCAACGGGAACAAAAAATAAATTCCTTATTGAGTTTTGATAAAACATCGGTAGATCGGGATGCCGCAGCCGTGATGGATTATTTGGAACTTCGCGGAGCAAAAAAAGGAATTTCTTCTCAAAAAAATCTGATCTATTTCAATGGCAGGCAGGGTGAAGATCGCACGCTTGCCATTCTTGCTTTTGGAGATATGATGCTCGGAAGATATGTGCGCACAATGATGAACCGCTACGGCCTGGATTATATTTTTGAAAAAATGCCGGCTGATTTTATCGGCGGCGCCGATGTTATTTTTGGAAATCTGGAAGGACCGATCAAGGGCGAGGGTAAAAGCGGCGGCACGGCAATGAATTTTTCTTTCAATACGGACGTTGCCTCGCTGTTAAAAAATCACGGCTTTAATCTCGTATCAATCGCAAACAATCATGCCGTGGATCAGGGTTGGGATGGGCGTAAAACAACCATAGATGCGCTTAATGCCGCCAATTTGGGCTGGTGCGGCCATCCCAGCGAAGCCGATCCGGAAAGTGTATATTTCGGCACAGCCGGCGATAAAAAATTTGCTTTCGCGTGCTTCCATGATGTGAATTTCAAGCTTGATGACAGCGCTGCCGTAGAACTTGTGCGCAATATAAAAAAACAGGCCGATTATGTCATTGTATCGATACACTGGGGCTATGAATACAAACATCAGCCTGATTTAAATACACAGATCGACCCAGCCCATGATTTCATCGATGCCGGCGCGGATTTCGTGATCGGCCATCATCCCCATGTCGTCCAGAGTTTTGAAATTTACAAAGGCAAAGCGATTTTTTATTCCCTGGGAAATTTTATCTTCGACCAGTATTGGAGCAAAGAGACGCAGGAGGAGCTCGCCCTGGGTATTATTCTTCAAAAAAATTCCCAGAAAATTTATCTTTTTC
>JACPLZ010000031.1 GCA_016186245.1 Candidatus Peregrinibacteria bacterium
CGCCGCATCATCAAAATAGCCGTATGCCGCATCATCTTCAATAAAAACTGACATACCCCTGGCCAACAAAATATCCATTCTCAAATAAAAAACAGCAAAAATAATTGCAAAAACACCAACAGGCAGCGCCACAATTCTTACCTTTCCAATTTCAAAATTCCTAAATTTTACAACTTTAAGCAACAGCACCGCCCAAAAAGCCGCCAAATAAACCCAATGTTCCATCACCGAAAAACTGAATTGCACAGCCACATAATAGGCAACCAAAGCAAGGTATACCTCCAGCGTTTTTATTCCAAGAAATTTTCTTCTATCTTCCTTTTTCCAAACAAGCATCAGCAAAAATCCCAACGGAATTAAATAAAGAGCCGCCCCAAAAATCCCCCTTTCCGTCAGCGCCTCCAGAAATTCATTATGAGGACTTTCCGGCACACGATAAAATTGCTCATTTTCAAAAACTTCTTTTGGCATTACCGCCGCAAATTGCCTGTAAAAAGTCTCCACCCCGCTGCCCATCCAGATATTTTCCGAATTCAGACTCTGCGCAGCACCTTTCCACAGAAAAAACCGTAAATTCAAAGACCTCATCTCCAGGCCAAAATTCCACAGTCCGGCTATCACAACAACGATCAATCCCACTGTAATCAGCAACTTATATATTGCCTTCCCATTCCATATCAGCACAAACATCAGCCACAAAGAAAAACCGATACCGATTTCCACCGCCCTGCTCCCAGTCAAAAAAATAACCGCCGCCAATAAAACCATTACAACGAAATCGGCAATTCTTCCTCGCACTTTTTTTTTCATGCGCCCGCTCTTCCCAAAAACATCAAACAGAACAATAAACAGCGGAAAAATCAAAAACTGCGCCAGGAAATTCGGCTGTCCGGAAGCGCCAAAAAGCCTGTTTGAATATTCCGGCGCCGTCCACAACAAAATCGCCGCAATAGCGGCAACCGCCCCGATCCACTTCACCAGCCAAAAGAAAAGCCGCTGCAAGTTTTTATCCGAAAACAATGCCAGACAAATCAAAAAATGCGCCGCCAGAAATATATAAAAAAGACTTCCCTGCATCAAAGAATATTCACCAAAAAAACTCCTGACCGGAGCTAAAGAAAAAACAGTCGACAACAAAAAAGAAACGACCCAAAGCCCCAAATAAAGATATATGCCACGATGAAATTTCAGCGCAAACCTACGCAAATCAGCCCACCGCGAAAAAAATACCCCCACCAAAAACAACCCGACCATCCCAAAAAACCAGAAAATTTTCCCACTGCCATACAACTGCATTCCCCACGGATTCATCACCAGTGGAATCAAAAAAATGGCTAAATACCAGGCATTTTTCATTCTCTATTGGCAAGATAGTTGTAAATTGCCACCGCAACCTCCTCGCGTGACAGATAATTGGAAGGCGCCAGCCACTTTAACCTCTTCGGGAAAAGCTGATATTTTTCCGCTGCACCGGCATATTTTGCAAACCAGTCGCCATCCTGCACGTCATCATAGGTATAATCCAGCCCATCCTCGAGCTCAAAAGTCTTAGATAACATCTTCAAAAATTCCGCTGTATTCACTTTATCCGCAGGCCTAAAAGTCACCTTGCCTTCATCACCTCTAATAATACCCAAATTCGCAGCGGTAATAACATATTTGACGTACCACGCCCCTTCTGGAATATCAGAAAAACGTCCTTCGTTACTCACTTCCGACACATCCAGATTCCTCGAAATCAACAGGAATTTTGCAGCCTCCGCCCTGTTTACAGGATCTGATCCATAAAATTGCCCATCCGGACGGCCATTGATAACCTTGCGTCTCTGTAATTCCGCAGCAGCAAGCCCCTCGTCATTATTCACATTCATGTCCGGAAACGGACTGACTGCAAAATACGTAAACACCGCATCCTCAAAACGACCAAGATTTACCGGCCTATCCCACATACCCTTGTAAAAAAGCTCTATGCATTGCCCAACTTCATCCATGCTTGATTTTCGTTTGTTCACAAATCTTTTGGTAAAATCACCTTCCTCCCAATAAAATTTCAGCTTATCGCAACGTTCTTTCGAAGGCAGCTCAGCGGAAAAACCGTCAGCGGAATTTTCAGTTTCCGAACCTTCCGGGGCAGAATGCCACATTTCATTATATAAATATTCACACTGTCGCGGCTCATCCAGATGTCCATCCTCACTGCCATTTTCCGCTACCCATCGGGCAGTATAACCACCATCGGATTCATCAATCCAATCAGCTTTTACAGCTTCGCATCGCGCCTCGCTTATCGTGTCATCCGAACCGGAACTTGAACCGGATGAAGAAGCCGCAACAGCCAGCCAAATATCAGGATAATAATATTTACACGCATCGGGCTCATCCAGATGCCCGTCAAGATCGCCATTTTCCAGCTCCCATCTGTGAGTATATCCTCCAGCGGGATAATCTTTATCCCAATTGGCAGTGCTCGCAGCAATCGCCGTATCAATTCTATCCCAATCCTTTTTCAATTCCTCGCATCTCACAGTGGATGGCTTTGTTACCACGCTTATCAGGCTTGTCTTGAATATACCCGCATTTGTTCCAAAGACCAGAATCAACCCAAGAAAAAGTATTGCAAATCCGGTAATTTTAACCGCATCAATTTTTCTCTTTCGCGTGATTTTTTTTCTTGATTTCATTTTGAAGAATTAAAAAAATAAATTGACCAATCGAATAATACAATAGTACGTTGCACAAGCCAACCATTTTCATTACTATGCTTGCACATGCGCCCGTAGCTCAGATGGGGAGCCTTCAGCCAAATTATAAAGTTGCAAACGCTCGCATCTAACGGTAAAAACATGGAAAACAAATAAACGATGATTTAAAAATATGCGCCCGTAGCTCAGATGGATAGAGCGTTGGTTTGCGGAGCCAAAGGTCACAGGTTCGACTCCTGTCGGGCGCACCAAACTGGAACAAAAAATTCTACTCCGGCAGATTTCCCATCCCTCTCTTCGCCCCCTTTCTCTTCTTTCTGCCCCTATTCCTCCTCAGTTTTTCATCAATCCCTTTCTGGGAAGGCTGCATAACAACATTTCTCGCCCATGGCTCATCGGTCAAAAGTTCCCCTTTGAATTGCTGCAGAAGCCAATCCAGGAATTCGGTCTGTTCTGCCAGCTGTCTTTTACTAAAACTTCCGCGAAAATCAACATTATAAGCAATGGAAGGAACTCCATCGCGCCCGGCCGGCACGTCTATAATTTCCACCGGCCTGCCCAATGCCCATGGAGCACAAAATACCAGCGGTGCCCACCGTTCATATTTTTCCATCAGTTTTTCCTGTTTACTTAAACCGCCAAACACATCCCCTCCAAATAATCTGGCCAAAAACCCTGGAGCAGCGCTGGCTTCAGCTTCATCTTTTCCACTGCGACCAATATAAAACTCAGGAATTTTCAGGCTGACATTATGTCCATTTACCACAACATCAACATTTTTTTCCTTAGCCATAAACATGGCCATCACCAGTTTATCCAGCACCCCTTCCAGCTCATCTGGCCACGATAAACCAATATCTTCAGCGGTAAAATCAACCGAGCCGGTAACTCTGGCAATTCTGTCCAGCACCTCCTGCCGCAAAGCATTTGGATCCAGTCCCCCCCTATAGTGATCCAAAATTTTATATGAATCATATAGATGGGTAATAAACCCTTCCATATCGCTAAGAAGCTGGGACACTCTCGCTCTGCATTCCACTGCCTTTGCGTCCGAATAAAAAAAGAGTGCTCATCCGTAGAAACACCCATTCGGTTTTCACCAAGCCTTCTGCCCAACACGCTATTAAACTCGCCCCTGCCCGCCCATTGATGCTTAAGAGGCTTTGGGAAAAGACGCTTAAACACTTCTGCGGCCGCAAAACACATATTTGGATCATTCCTGACACACCTGAAAATTACAAAATTCTGCAAAGCCTGTTCATACCTCCCATCTCTAGCCATATCCTCGGCAATCTCTCCATCTTCATACCTGAAACCAACAGGCCGGTAATTCAGAATATAATCAACCCCCTCAGTCATAGTAGAATCCATCATTTCTCTCTTCATCTCATCCTGAAATTCAGCGCTAAATTCACGTTTAAGACCAGGCCAATGTTGCCCATCCTTCAAAACAACCGGCCCCATATCCCGTCTATCACGTTTAGATCTGAGAACAATACGCCTCTCTCTCTCATCCGGATCACGAAAAATCAGGTAATCATACAGCCAATCCGCAACATTCCACATTCTCATGGCCACAGCGCAAGCCATAAATGTATAAATTGTATCCGCCGCCACTTCCTGAAATTTTTCCTCGGAAACTTCAGCCCCGCCACTCATGCCTGCTCTTATTTTTTGAATAAAAGTTCTTGTATTATCAAGCCTGTCGCTAATTTTTATAATTATGGCCCTCATTGCGGAAAATCTCTGCGCCCGCTTATGCCCCAAAACACCGTAAAACATTTCCACTATCTGCCTGGCCTTATTGTCGCCGGATTTTGTCACAAGCTTAACAAGCGCCTCTATAGACACCATTCTGGAAAAGAAAACAGCCGCTCCGGAAACATTGCCTGGCTGGCCGGAAACACCGCCAAGAGAAGAACACACCCACGAAAAATGCTTATCGAAACTAGCACCATGCCTTTCTCTAAGAGACTCGGCATGCGCCTTCGGAACCCAAACCGGACCATCCTTTCCAAAAAATTTCGGATTCAAATCTTCAACGCTGGAATTAAGCAAACCTGCTATACCCACCGGCCAATCTTCCAGCACATCATGTAGCATAGCCGCAATAACTGTCTGTTCACAGAAAAAACGACATTTTTGGACAACATTTCCAACTGCGCTGGCAACAGGATGATAGGCATAATCCTGGGAATCACCTTTTGCATCCTTTTCACCTTTTCTTTTGGCGCCATAATGAATCAAAAAAACATAATATGCAGCAACCTTCAAATTTTCCCGCCAGTTAGCGGAAAAATTAGAACAGTCCTCTGACCCCCTGATAACTTCTTCCACTTTATCAAGGTCTCCGTCAAAACGCCTGACAAATTCCTCAAACCGCTTGTTCAGATCTTTGCCAATAGCCTCATTCTTGAACAATATTGATTTCTCAAATCCAAACCGCACCACAAGATCATTAAGCAGTAAAAAAGCCTGCTGCATAGCGCTATTGTTTTTTTCAAAAACCTCCCTGTACAAAAATCCGTCCCTATTTTCACCCCCCAAAAATTTGGAAAAACAATCGGATAAAACACTTCTGCTGACAGCCGCATTGACGGCATCGGCAAACCCCTTCATTACAGGGACATCTGCAACATCAACCACCTGCGCCCGGCCATCAACAGAAACTTCATCTTCATGCACACCATCCTGATTGTCATTCCGCTCCTTTGCCATATAAAAACCATAAGGCATAGCAGAATACCATATTTCAACAAAAAGGCAATAGAAGATAGCCGCACGCGCATACCACGCCCATACACCATTTTCAGCAATTTTTCAGATTTGCTATCGCCACGCTCCTATCATCAGATTCAAAAATATATGTTCCGGCAATCATAATATTTGCTCCAGCTTCTCTGCATATCCTTGCCGTTTTATCATCAATTCCCCCGTCAACACTTATATCTCCATCATACCCCAAATCCCTTAGCTGCCTTATTTTTGGCATCATGTCCTTCATGAATTTTTGCCCGCCAAACCCGGGCTCAACCGTCATAATCAAAATTTGATCAACCATCTCCAGCACGCCTTCCAAAACTTCCACGCCGGTTTTTGGCCTCACGGATACCCCGTTCTTCACCCCCAAATCCCTGATGGTACCCAAAACTCCCTTTAAATCTTTGCACGCCTCCGCGTGGACAATCAAAGTATCGGCGCCGGCCTTCACAAAATCCTCAAAAAAATCCCACGGATGTTCTATCATCAAATGCACATCAATCGGCAATTTTGTTTTAATCCATTTCATCACCGGCGCCCCAAAACTTATGTTAGGCACAAAATGCCCATCCATCACATCATAGTGCAACCGATCACTGTACGGCTCTACCTCCTTAATTTCCTCATTCAGCCTGCCGAAATCAGCCGACAGAATTGAAGGTGCGACTTGTATATTCATCCTATATGGCTTAATTTTTCCACCCTGCGCACATGCCTTTCCTCTCCGTTTTCAAAATCCGTTTCAAAAAATTTATCCGCAATTTTTTTCATCGCATCAATATCGGTCAGACGCGCTCCCATAGTTAAAACATTGGCATTGTTGTGCTTTCTGGCCATTTCGGCCATTTCTGCAGTTACGGCATTTACAGCCCTGATATCTTTAAACTTGTTAACCGCCATCGCCACGCCTATTCCGGTGCCGCAAATCAAAACACCAAAAGATTCAGGATGCTCCACAACTTTTTCACCGACTTCCCGCGCGACATCTGGATAATCACAGGATTCCTCTGTGAAACACCCCAAATCGGTTACCTCAAAACCTTTCTGCTGCAGATAAGCTTTTAAGTCCTCCTTGGCTTTGAATCCGGCATGATCCGCGCCTATAAAAACCAGCTTTTTTTTCTTTTCTCCAATCATTGCAAAACAGTGGTAACGGATTTTGATTCATAAACATTCCGGATTATTCTGGAAAGAAGAGGGGCAACGGACAAAACTTTTAACCCCCGGAATTGTTTTTCTTTCGGAATAGGAATTGTATTTGTTACTACCACCTCCTTGAAACCGGCGCCACTAAGTCTTTCCACGGCCGGATCGGAAAAAACAGCATGGGTCGCCGCCAAATAAACTTCATCGGCCGCACCATGACTCCTCAGCGCTTTTACCGCCGCGGCTACGCTGCCGGCAGTATCAATCATATCATCGAAAATCACACAATTCCTTCCACTTACATCACCTATAACATGATGAACCTCCGCTTTGTTATGAGCAGGCCTGGATTTATGAATAATCGCCAGATCCGCCCCCAGCAAGTCGGCAAACTTCTTGGCATCCTTTGCCCCTCCGGCATCGGGAGAAACGACCATCAGATTCCTGATTTTTTTCTTTTTAAAATAATCGGCAAACAGACGCCGCGTATCCAGGTTATCCATCGGAACATTAAAAAATCCCTGCTCCTGGTCGCTATGAAGTTTCAGAGCAATCACATGCCCAGCCCCGGCCGCCGACAACAAATCTGCGACCAGTTTTGCAGAAATAGGCTCTCTCGGCGTGGCCACACGATCCTGTCTGGAGTACCCATAATGTGGCATGACAACGTGAATATGATAGGCAAAAGATCTCTTCAGAGCATCAATCATAATAAAAAGTTCCATCAAATCTTCGTTCACGTTGCCAGAAGCGGTTTGAAGAACAAACACATCGCAACCCCTGACGCTCTCCTTTGGCTTGGCATAAATCTCTCCGCAGGCAAAACGCGAAACTTCCATTTCCGAAAGTTTGACCTTCATATTTTTAGCGATTTCTTTCGCCAATTCCGGATGGGAAGACCCGGAGAAGAATTTAATTGGATGCTGGGCCATAAAATTTGATTACCGGAAAGCAGAATAGCATAGATTTTTTGCAAAGCAAAAATCTATTAAGGAACCCCTGAAAAATTAAAATAAACCGGTCCAAACTCCTCAAAATTACCATAAAGATACCCACTGTCATGGCGAGCCAAGCCTGCCCTGAGCCCGCCGAAGGGAACCATGACCCTGATATTCGGCATAGCGCCAACAACCTCCGCATCCCTCACTCCATCACCAACCGCAAAAATCTTCACATTCAAATTTGGAATACATATTCCATCACGCAATTGGGCATAGGCATTTGCAATTTTTGCAGATGAACAAACGATTATTGGCATTTTTCCCCTAGCCGCAAAACCGCACGCGGCCATCATCATGCTCTGTTCCCCGGAAAAATTAAACGCCCTGTCCTTAAACCGGTTCACAAAATTCTCCATGCCGGCAAATTCATCGCAATACAAAACAACCGCATTATTGAATCTGTTTACAATTTTCAACAAATCATCCTGTAAATTTTCCATCACGCCGATACGTTAAATTTTGAAAGTATTTCCAGCATCTCTCCTTCACTCAAAATAGCATTCAGATAGCCCGTTTTCCTTTCAGCAAATTCAATACCCTTTCCGGCAATTGTATGACACCAGATACACGACGGCTTTCTGACTGTTTTAAACGATTTATCCAAACCGGATAAAAGCTGGTCAAAATTATGTCCATCGATCACCTGCGCAACATCCCAGCCAAAAACTTTAAATTTGTCCTGCACCTGGCCAACATGGATTTTTACGGGCTGGGAAACATCAACCTCCACGGCAGGATCATCAACAAAAACAATCAGATTGTCGAGTCTATGGTAAGCCGCAGCAATAATCGCCTCCCATACCTGCCCCTGCCTCAATTCTTCAGCGCTCAAAAGCACAAAAACTTTGTTTCCTTTTTTTTCCATTTTCAATGCCAGAACCAATCCCACGGCAAAAGACAGCCCGTAACCTTTAGACAAAATTGTGCCGGTCACTCCGGGCGCTTTACCACTCGGGTACTCTTTTAGAATAGAACCGGCCCGCCCCAAAAAAGCCAACTCCGATTTGTCAAAAAATCCCAAATCCGCCAAAACGGCATATTGCAGCGGAGCAGCTTCCACCTTTGATAAAATAAGGTAATCCTGGCCGCTCCAGCCCGGCTTTGTCGGATCAACTTTCATTATTTTTCGGCCAAAAATTTCCCCATAATACAGGGCGGTCAAAATTTCCACGCTCGACATTAAATTTCCCACATTTCCAACACCAGCCTTATAAACAGACTCCAAAGCGAGCAGTCGTATTTGAGCAGCTTTTTTTTCAAGCATGTCCTTCATCAATTAAGTTCCTTAGGAAGCCCTGAAAATCGTTGCAATGCGAGGAAACAAACTATTTCTGACCGAGCCGTACTTACCGGTACGGCGAGTAAGAAATAGTGCAGATGACGAAGCAGTGTACGATTTTCAGAGCTTCATCAGGCATTCAGTTCATCCTCCGCATATACATTCACATATTCGGACTTGTCGTAACCGTGGATTTCCCCTCCTTTAAAAAATCTCTTAACTTCGGCCGCGGCATTGGCAACACTATCCGAAGCATGGATTACATTGCAGCTCACACTCATCGAAAAATCACCGCGGATTGAGCCGGCCTCGGCCTCACGACCCTTTGTAATACCGGTAATTTTTCTCACGGTATTAACCACATCCAGTCCCTCCCAGCACATCGCAATCACCGGAGTGCTCTGCATAAATTTCGCCAACCCGGGAAAAAACGGCTTATCGGCAAGATGGGCATAATGTTCGCGCAAAACCGCCTCATCCAGCGCCATCATTTTCACGCCGACAAGCTTCAGCCCCTTCTGCTCAAAACGTGAAGTAATCGCTCCAAACAATCCGCGCTGTATGGCATCCGGCTTTACAAGGACAAGAGTTTGTTCCAGCACACCTTTTGGCATATCGATTCTGGTTAAAAAGCGCCGGCATTGTAACGCGTACATTTTAAATTTGCAATCACGGGCAATGTAACACAAGGAAGCAAGCCATTTTCGACTGAGCCGTACTTACTGGTACGGCGAATAGAAAATGGCGCAGCTGACACGGTAACATCTGAAATTTTAAAAATTGATGCAATGCAAGGAAGCAAGCCATTTTCGACTGAGCCGTACTTACCGGTACGGCGAATAGAAAATGGCGCAGCTGACGAAGCAGTGCACAATTTTTAAAATTTCAGCAACTTCTCAAATCGCTCTTTCTCGCCATACGGCCCAATAACAGCCAATTTCATTCCCTCCTCTTTGAAAATATCTTTTGCCACCCTCGCAACATCCGCAACCGCCACCGCGTCAATTTTTTTGGTAATTTCCGCAGGATCCACCGCCCCGCCCCTTAACAATTCATATTTCGCCAACAAATGGGCAAATTCCTCCGAATCCTCCAGATTCAAAATCATTTTTCCTTTCAAATATGATTTTGCTTTCTTCAGTTCCGCCTCCGGCACATCTTCATCTCTCACTTTCCTGTATTCCTCAATAATACCGGTAATTGCCTGATCTATGCGCTTTAAATCCACCCCTGCGTTTGTGACCAGCAGGCCGCTATCCGCATAACTGTCAACCGATGTATGAATATAATATGCCAATCCATGCGCCTCTCTCACACCCAAAAACATTCTGCTGCTCATATTTCCTCCTAAAATCACCGATAACAATTTCAAAGCCCAGTAATCCGGATGACTTTCCTTATAAGCCGGAAATCCCAATGCCACATGCGCCTGTTCCGTCTTTTTTTCCTTCAAAGAAAGCCTGCCGCCATCAATTTTTTTCAACCCGTCAAAATTATAGGCTTTTTCCCCTTCCAGCCGGTCAAAACATCCACCGATCATTTCCACCACATTTCCATGATCAACATTTCCAGCAACGGCAATCACAAGATTATCTGGCGTATACAATTTTCCATTATACTTTTTAAAATCCTCATGCATTACGGTATTTATCAGCTCTTTTGTGCCTATTTGATCCCACCCGAGCGGCTGATTTCCAAAAACAAGCTCCTCAAAATTCCAGCCGATCTGATACATTGGCGTATCCTGATACATATTAAATTCTTCCAAAATTACCCCGCGTTCCTTCTCAATTTCCACCTGCGGGAATTTTGCATTAAGAAGCATGTCCGACAGCACATCGCAGGCCACTTTAAAATTTTCCCCCGCAACCTTCACATAGTAACCGGCATATTCCTTTCCGGTAAAAGCATTAAATTCCCCGCCAACGGAATCAATCGCCTCCGAAACTTCTTTGGTGTTTTTATACTTGTTTCCACCCTTAAAAAACATATGCTCAAGGAAATGGGAAATACCCCTGATTTCCTGAGTCTCATATCTGCTGCCGGCCCCTACAAGAATAAGCACAGTCACGGCCTGTGTGCCGGAAAGCTTTTCCGTCACCACTCTTATGCCATTTTCCAGAGTTGTTTTTCTAAACATAACGATAGAAAGCTTACCCCAAAAATGTTATAATACAATGATAAATTAAAAATGAATTACCGACATCACATCATCCGGAATTTCCCTCCAAATTATCCATTGTGGAAAAAAATTCTTGCCAATATGATATTTTTTTTCGCGGGGACAATAATCCATCATCGTAAAAATCTGCTGACAAAAAAAGACCTCCGCCGGGCGCTGGAAAAATTAAAGAAAGGCGACATCGTGCTTACGGGAAATCTCCGCCGCGCCAGCCATTTCATAATCCGTGGACCGGTTACCCACAGCATGATTTATATCGGACATAGAACTTTTATCCATTCGATCGCCGATGGCGTGGAAGAAGTTTCCCTTCACGGCATCTTTACGGAATATGACACAATGATTATTCTCCGCCCGAAAACCTGCAGCAGAAAAAAAACTGAAAAAGCTGTTTCTGAAGCCAAAAATTTACTTGGGAAACCTTATGATTTTGAATTCACATCCGGCAATGAGAAATTTTACTGCTGCGAACTTGTTGATTATTGCCTGAAAAAATCCGGCATCTGCGATGGCATTTGTAAAAAAGCCGGGCCGATTCGCCCGCAGGAATTTATCTCTGAAGTTTTTAACATAATTTTTCTCTCGCATAATCTGGAGATCAAAAATCACAGGCCATTTTTAATACTCCCCATTCAAAAAATTTTGTAGTATTCTTCGGCCATGCGCCAGGCCAAAGACATTTTCAATAAAATAAATATTTTTCTCGTCGGCAGTACTCTGATCACTTTGATAATCATCGGACGTCTGTTTCATCTTCAGATTATTTCTCACGCCCGTTATCAGCAGATAGCCACGTCTTCCCAATATGGATTTATCGAACTGCCGGCCCAGCGCGGCGATATAATTATTCGCGACCAGCATTCTCGGGAAGAATTTCCGCTGGCCACAAACACCACTCTTAACCTCCTTTTTGCCGATCCCACCATCGTAAAAGACCCTCTTGCAATTGCGGATAAACTTACTCCTCTGATTTTTTCCATTGAGGAAGAACGGGCATCCGACAATGAAAGAATCGAAAAAACGAGCAGAAAACTTGCTCCCGATCTCACGGAAGAGGAAAAAAATGCCATTCTAAAACCGCTTACCGATGATGAATTAAAAGAAAAATTCCGCCAGGATTTTATAACCAAAATCAGTCAAAAACAGCGTCCGGAAGTAATCCTGGCAATTGATTTCACATCGGAAAAAATTGAGCAAGTCAAAAATGCCGGCGTACCAGGAGTTGAGGTCAAAGACAATGATATTTACGCGTATCCTTCACGAATTTCAGGCATCGGCAACGCCGCTCAAATACTCGCGCCAATCATAGAAATCCCAGTGAAAAAACTGGAGAAAATTCTCAAAGGAGAAAACCGCTATGTCATCCTCAAAAGAAAATTGGAGCCATCTCTTTCAAAAAAAGTTGAAAAAATATTCAGCGAAAATAAAAAAATGTTTGAAGGGATAGGCATGAAGGAAGAATATTTCCGGTTTTATCCCGAGAGCACATTGGCGGCAAATATAATCGGATATGTAAACCACGAAAACATCGGACAATACGGCATCGAAAGCAGTTTTAACACCCGGCTCCAGGGCATCACCGGAAAATTACAGACAAAAAAAGATTCCGTGGGACGACAGATCACAGTAGGAGAAAGCCAGCTCCAGGCCGCAGTAGACGGCGATGATATCGTCCTGACAATAGATCGCTCAATTCAATCGCAAATGGATAAAATTCTGGAAGAAGCCGCCAAGCATTACCAGGCCGACAGCGGACAGGCCATTATCATAAATCCTCAAACGGGAGCCATTCTGGCAATGTCCCATTATCCATCCTTTGACCCCAACAGGTATGGAGACGTATTTAAAAAAGTGGAAGTAAAACTCACCACGGAGGAAATAAAAAATCTTTATCCGACAAAAGATAATGGAATTTATTATTTCTACACCAATGAAGTCACTCTCGATTATTATTTGATTTTTGAACAAAAAGATGAAAACGGAATAATCCGTTATTTTCGTTATGAAAATTTTCGGGGACCGGAGGTCTACCACAACAAGATTGTTTCATGGCCATATGAGCCGGGATCAGTCTTTAAACCGGTGGTAATGTCCATGGCCATTGACGATGGAGATGTCACGCCCAACACAACTTTTAACGACAGCGGACCGATCGGCGTCGACTGGAATATTTATAAAAAAGTTTTCGACTTTGAAATTAAAAATTCAGAAGGCAGATATTACGGACCAAATACAACCATGAAAGACGTTATAGCAAAATCCCTCAACACCGGCATGACTTTTGTTTCAAAAAAAATAGGCCCTTCCCTTTTCTATAATTACCTGAAAAAATTCGGATTTCTCGACCGGACAGACATTGAATTTGACAACGAAACCATCGGTAAAATCGAATATTTCGAAGACTGGACGGAATCAGAATTGGCCACGCACGCTTTCGGACAGGGACTAACTGTCAGCATGGTCCAGCTTGCCAATGCTTTCAGCACAATCGCCAATGGCGGCCTGTTGATGAAACCGCATATAGTTGAGGAAATACGCCATGATAATGGGAATATAACCAGGACGGATCCGCAGCAAATACGGCGTGTTTTATCTGAAGACACCGCCGCAAAAATGACCGCAATGCTGACTTATTCAAGTGAGAATGGAGTAGCCCAAAGCGCTAAAGTAAAAGGGCATTTTATTGCCGGCAAAACCGGTACGGCGCAGACATACAAAAATGGAAAAGCCCTGAGCGGGATAGGCACAACCATTGCCAGCTTTGTCGGATACGGCCCAATCAACAACCCGCAATTTGTCGTTGTGATAAAATTTGACCACCCTAAACTAAGCGAATGGGGCAACACCACTGCCGCACCCACCTTCACCAAAATCGCCGAATTCCTTTTTGATTACTACAATATTCCTCCAGATAAATAGCGTAATACGCTATATCCCAATATCCCCCCACACAGTGTCCTCAACCCCCTCCAATTCCACAGTATTCAATTCACCCAAATCATCAATATCACTCGCCTTCACCATTCCACGTGAAACCGTATACAGGAAATCGTCAATTCTCAAAATTCTCATAACATCTCTGCTTCCTCCACCCCAGTAATAACCTGATTTAGCCGCAACTTCCCCTTCATCATAGTGCGTAATTTTTCCCCTCAATTCAAAACCATTTTCCAGACTCACGTCATAGACATACGCACCCTGATAAACAAAATCTCCATATGTGCTGGCGGACGCATTCGGATCATTTTTCACATCCTCGGGAACTTCCGCAAGACTGACCGGGAAGGCCATCAATCCCCTTTCCTTGTCAAAATAAAGCGCTTTGTGATTATGCAAAAGTTCGCTATCTGTACCGCGATCCCCAATAACAACCTTATGTAATTCCACCGGATTCTCCACATCGGTAACATCAAACATAGCCAGCTTCATGCCCTGATACCACGCAAAATCAATATCGCGCGAACCCGCCTCTTCCTCACTTGGAGCAGCCGCATCCTTTCCAACTCCGATAATATGATCCTTATCAAACGGATGGAGATAATCGCTATATCCCGGGATTTTCAGCTTGCCAAGAATTCTTGGGTTATTCGGATCAGCAACATCAATCACAAAAAACGGATCCACTTTTTTGAATGTCACCATGTATGCGCGTTCGCCCATAAATCGTACGGAATAAATTTTTTCCCCGGGCGCAATACCCTCGATTTTTCCGGCAGGCTGAAGTTTCTCGTCAAGAATATATAAATTGTTATCAGACGTACCGTCCCACAGAGAACCTTTTGTCGTAGCTATGCGGAAATCGCCTTTATATTCATCCATGGAAAACTGATTTAGAATAGTTCCCGGCACACTCCCGCTTCCAATATAAACCACCTGCCCTCCGTCACTATCCAATTCAAATTTATGAATTTTTGTCTTTTCACCGGAATCGATTCTGCCCCACCATGAGGCAAAATCATGCTCTGCGACATAAAGATTTTCGGTCGAAGCATAGACAGTGCCTGTTGAACCAATCACCACTTCTTTATCAACTTCCGCATTGGGATCATCAACCGGAATAGCCGCCAGAATCAGATATTGGTTACTCTCAACACCGGGAATAACCTTCACATCCGTGCAGCCATCAACCACTGGCTGCACCATATCTTCCCCATAAAGCGGCACCAGCGTCTCAAGCGACGGAACCTTTTCATCCATTATGCTATAAAAATTATCCCGATTATTCATTACCACATAGACCACATCGCCAATCTTCCTGGAGGAAGAATAATTCCCTTCAAATGTTACTTTTCGCAGTTCTTTAGCGTTGGCTCCATCGCTTACGTCAAAAATATAAACCACGGTGAGAGCGCTGTAGTAGTTTGGGGAGTAATTAGGATAAACGACCCCGTCTCCAACAGAAATACCGTCTCCAACGGAAACAGCGCTTCCTTCCACAAAAGGCTGGATCGCCCCATAAAAAGTGCCCATGACAACAAGCCTGTCCCCATCCACATACATGTCGGTTGGAGAAAAATTATCCGCGTCTCCAAAAGTCACTTTATCCATTTCCATCAGTCTGGACGGAGGCAAAGCCTTTACAACTCTGACAGTATTTCCGCTCAAAACATAAATATACGACCCGTCGGTCTTTACAATATCCGCCTCATCAACTCCCTCAACCTGCACATTGGTAGTGGAGAAATCATCACTTATTGCCAATGGTTCATCGGATTTCATGGCGACGCCGGCAGTCGGAGCAGAGGTTGGAACAGACGCACCATCGACTCCCGTACTTTCCATCATGACATAATCCATCTCATAATCAGGCTGCGAATTTTCTTTCAAATAAGCCGTCAAATCAACACACGACTCAAAATTTATCAGCGCCCCATCAGCCTTAGCCGCCCTTTCCCTCCTCTTGATTCCAATATAATTTGTAGATTTCACATATTCCGGATTTTCCCTTATCCTCCAAATCATTTCCGCCATTTCTCCGCGGGTAACATCACCGTCAAAAGAAACAATACTTTTTGGAACAGCATTCTCCGATTCCAAAGCCACTACAAATTTTTCATACCATTTCTCGCCTTCTTCATCCTGTTTCAAATTCATGCCATTGGCAACAATCTTGCTTGCTTCCGCAAAATTAATCACCCTCTCCGGCCTGAATTTACCGTCAGGATACCCTTTCACAATACCAAGCTCCGTAGCTGAACACACATATTTAGCATACCAGTCATCCTCAACATCCGGATAGCAGTCCTCCCCCTCGATTCCATTTTCAAGCTTGGCCTGTAAAAAAGTGGAAGACTCCATCATTATTTTTAGAAATTCCGCGCGGTTGATGGAAGTATCGGTCTGGAAAGTTCCATCGGCATATCCCTCAACAATCCCCTCGCCGCGGAGATAATCAACCGCTTCATAATTTTCATGATCGGAATCAATATCGGAAAAGCTGGAAACCGCCGGAAGCGGAGACAAAGCAGAAGCGGAAGAAGAAAACAAAAAAGAAACAGCAAGCAGAGAAACGGAAATTTTACGGATAGACATACTAAAAGGTTAATTATAGTTGAACCTAATAATAAAAACGCTTCAGGTCAAGAATTGTTACCTTTTTGACAAACCCATAATTTTAAGTCAAAATAGCCCCCGCTATGCCACAAATGACAGTAATAAAGCCAAAATCAGCAACAGTAATCAAACGCCATTCCCGCCCAAAAACGGACGCATTTTCAGCAAAAACAACCACCCTTGAAATCAAAAATCTCCATGCCTCCGTCAACAACCAACCCATCCTGAAAGGCATCAACTTAACCATAAAATCCGGCGAAATCCACGCCATCATGGGCCCAAACGGCTCCGGCAAAAGCACCCTCGTCAACGTCCTCATGGGACACCCAAAATATGAAGTAACCAAAGGCACAGTCCTTTTTAACGACACCGACATTTTAGAATTGGAACCAACCAAACGCGCTCATCTCGGCCTCTTTCTCGGCTTCCAGCAGCCGTTGGAGATACCAGGCGTAAATCTCGGTACATTTCTCAGGCTGGCAAAAAATTCCAATCTCAAATCCCAAAAACAGCCGGAAATAAGTCCGGCGGATTTTCTAAAAACACTCAAAGAAAATGTCGCTGCACTGAAAATGGATGACAAATTCATGCACCGCGCCGTAAACGAAGGCTTTTCCGGCGGCGAAAGAAAACGCACGGAAATAGTACAAATGTCCTTATTGGAACCAAAAATCGCCCTCCTCGACGAGATCGATTCCGGCCTCGACATCGACGCTCTCAGGATAGTTGCCGAAGGAATAAAAAATTATTTTGAAAAAAACAGCCCGGGCATTCTGCTTGTCACCCACTATCAAAGAATTTTAAATTACATTGCTCCGGATTTTGTGCATATAATAGCCAACGGACAGATCGTAAAATCCGGAGACAGGAGCCTCGCCAAAGAACTGGAGAAAAAAGGATACACCAACTTTTTAAAGTAAACCAATTTTTAAAAATGACACAACTCACTCATGCCAGTTCCGGCACAGACAAAACAACTCATTTCCGGGTCGCTCGACGGATATAAATTTGGTTTCAGAACCAAGACCAAAAGCGTATACACAAGCCCAAAGGGCTTAAACGCAAAAATCGTCGAGGAAATTTCCGCGCGCAAAAAAGAGCCCAAATGGATGCTCGATTTTCGTCTCCGCTCGCTGGAAATTTTTCATAAAAAACCAATGCCGTCATGGGGCGCTGATTTAGGCGGCATAGATTTCGAAAAAATTCACTATTATCTCCAGCCGCAGGACAGAGCCAAAACCAAATGGGAAGATGTTCCAAAAGAAATCAAGGATACTTTCGACAGACTCGGAATCCCAGAGGCCGAAAGAAAATTTCTCGGAGGCAGCGGCGCGCAGTTTGAATCGGAAGTTGTCTATCATTCCCTGCAGAAAGAACTCCAGAATAAGGGTGTGATTTTTGAATCCACAGATATCGGACTCAAAAAATATCCGGAAATTTTTAAAGAACATTTCGGAAAAATAATCCCACCGCACGACAACAAATTCGCCGCGCTAAATTCCGCGGTCTGGTCCGGCGGATCCTTCATCTATGTACCGAAAGGCGTGCATATTGATTTACCGCTTCAGGCCTATTTCCGCATCAACGCCGAAAACATGGGGCAATTTGAACGCACGCTGATTATCGCTGACGAAGGCGCATCCGTGCATTACGTCGAGGGGTGTGTTCCAGCCGGAGAACTGATAAGTACCGGCGACAAATTCATAAATATAGAATCCGTAAAACCAAAAGATAAAGTCATGACAGAAACTGGAATTCACGGCCAAGTCAAGGCAACAATGACAAGACGCTATAAGGGTAATATGCTAACAATCCATCCATTGTCAAAAGGAAACAGTTTCCAAATAACTCCCGAACATCCAGTTCTTTGCATTAGACGTAAGGATGTTCTTACAAAAAGAAAAAGAAGAAAAGAACACTGGTTGGAAGAGGTAGACACTCAAAAATTGATCAACCACAAGCCAGAATATGTTGCAGCCGGAAAACTCGAAAAAGGAGATTTCATAACCTACGTGATTCCATCTAAAATTATTGACAAAGAAGATATTACAGAAACTTTATTAAAGATATTGGGGTTATATTTAGCCGAAGGCTCCGTCTCTTTTAACAAAGCATTAAAACTCAATGTTTTGTCCTTCTCCTTTGGCAAAGCCGATAAGGAGAAAAATCTAGCAGAAGAAGTAAAATTATGCATAGAAAGTATTGGTCAAAAAGCTTCAATTACCAGACCAAAGAATGGTTATTACACGGTGGTAAGTTACTCGAAACAGCTCATCAATTTATGCCTTGAACATTGCGGAAAAGGAGCAGCAACAAAAATATTGTCCCAAACAATAATGGAATTGCCGATCAAAAAACAACAAATATTCCTCGATTATTATCTCAAGGGAGATGGAAATATTTATATTAAAAAATCGAACAATTCAAAAATGATCCGTTGTGGTACAGTCAGCAAATCCTTGGCCTATCAAATACAGGAAATCATTGCACGTCAGGGAATTTTTGCAAATATAAGCACAAGAAAAGATTTATACATAGTCGAATATACGGAAAATAAAAAATGGAGCGCAGTCAGAAAAAAAGACAATCTATTTTTTGTGCCAATAAAAGACATACAAGAAAAAGAATACAACGATTTTGTTTTTAATTTAGATGTAGAAAAAATCAACTCGTATTTAGTAAAAGGCTTTGAAGCGCGCTTTTGCCTATAAGGACGCAGAAATGTTTTGGCTGGATTGCAATATCGGTTCCAAAGTTACCATGAAATATCCGGCAATTTACCTCATGGGATCCGGTGCGCGCGGCGAAGTTCAATCACTCGCATTCTCAGGCAAAAATCAGCACCAGGATGCCGGCGCAAAAATCATCCATGCCGCTCCAAACACCAGTTCTAAAATCGTTTCCAAATCAATTTCCAAAGCCTCCGGCCACAGCACTTACCGCGGACTGCTTCAGGTAAATAAAGGCGCGACTAACGTAAAAAGTCACGTTTCCTGCGATGCTCTGTTGTTGGATGAAAATTCCCGTTCTGATACTTATCCAACAATGAAAATAGAAGAAGATGATGTCTCCATCGCCCACGAAGCCACTGTCGCAAAAATCGGCGAAGAGCAATTATTTTATTTAAGATCCCGCGGACTTACGGAAGAAGAAGCAGCCAGCATGATCGTCAACGGTTTTGCCAAACCGATCATCAAACAATTGCCCATGGAATACGCGATAGAACTAAACCGGCTTATCGAGATGGAAATGGAGGGCAGTGTTGGATAAATTTGCTTTCTTGTCATCCTGAACTTGTTTCAGGATCTACCTCACATAGATGCCGAAACAAGTTCGGCATGACACAAATAACACCATGCTAAATATATGAATTCACAAACCACTCTCACATATAGCCTCACCACCTCCACCATCAACATCCCCGCTGATACAAATTTAACATACGTTGCATTCTTAAAAAAAGGCTGGCGGGAGACCCAAAAACTGCAATTCAATTTCACCGGTGAAAATTCCACCCTGAATTTTATCGCGCTGATTCTCGGTCTCGGCGAAGAAACTTTCCCCTTTGAAACAATTTCCAATCACGAAATTCCGCATACCAACGCCTATTATAACATCCGCGGAGTTATGTTCGACAAATCGCAGGTTTATTATCGCGGCAGCCTCAACATAAAAAAATCAGCGCAGCTTACCGACTGCTACCTCGCCCATCACACCCTCATGCTTTCCAAAAATGCCAAAACCCACACCATCCCTTCGCTGGAAATAGAAGCCGATGACGTCAAAGCCGGTCATGCCGCCACCATTGGAAAAGTCGATGAAGACATTCTTTTTTATCTCGCTTCCCGCGGCATCAACAAAAAACAGGGACAAAGCATGCTCATCAAAGGCTTTTTGGAAACCGATTTGAAGAAAATTTCCGACCCAAATATTCAGCTGATATTAGCCAAAAACATAGAAGAAGCCCTCCAATGCTAAATCCAAAAAAACTAAAAAAAGATTTTCCGCTGCTTGGGCAAAATCTCACATATCTTGATAATGCGTCGACTACCCAAAAACCGCGCCAGGTTATCGCAGCACTGAAAAATTACTATGAGAATTTCAATGCGAATATCCATCGTGGAATTTATAAAATTTCAGAACAGGCAACAGCCGCCTACGAGCAAACCCGCGAACACACGGCAAAATTCATCGGCGCCCACCACGCCGAAGAAATAATTTTCACCCGCAATACCACTGAATCAATAAATCTCGTCGCCAGAACATGGGGAGAAGAAAACATAAAAGCCGGCGATGAAATTATTGTCTCCGCGATGGAACATCACTCCAATTTGGTTCCATGGCAGGAGCTCACCAAACGCAAAAAGGCAAAATTAAAAATAATTCCATTAAAAGACAATTACACTTTGGACTTTAAAGAATTTAAAAAAATACTTACTCCCAAAACAAAATTGCTTGCCATCAGCGCGATGTCCAATGTGCTTGGCACTATTCCGCCGGTTAAAGAAATGATACGCGAAGCCAAAAAAATTGGCGCAGTAACTCTCGTAGACGGAGCCCAATCCGCTGCTCACGGCATAACAAGCGTACAGGATCTCGACTGTGATTTTTTCGCTTTCTCCGGCCACAAAATGCTTGGCCCAACGGGAGTGGGAATACTCTACGCCCGCAAGAAAATTCTTGAAAAAATGCCCCCATTTTTACATGGCGGAGACATGGTAAAATCAGTTTCACAATTCAGCGCAGAGTGGAATGATCTCCCCTGGAAATTTGAAGCCGGCACTCCAAATATTGCCGACGTTATTGCCTTCAACGAAGCATTAAAATATCTGGAAAACATCGGCATGGAAGAAATCGCAAAACACGATCAGAAACTTCTCAAATTCGCCAAAGAAAAATTTTCAAAACATCCGCAGATCACACTTTACAGTCCAAAAAAAGACAGCGGCGGAATTCTCTCATTCACAATAAAAGACATCCATCCGCATGACATCGCCCAAATTTTCGACAGTGAAAACATCTGCATTCGCTCCGGCCACCACTGCTGCCAGCCACTTATGGAAAAACTCAAAATCCCAGCCACCGCCCGCCTCAGTTTCTATTTTTACAACACGCAAGAAGATATTGAAAAAGCCGAAAAAGCGCTAACAAAAACCATCAAAACCTTCCGATGATCTAAGGAAAGAAAATCTCCAAAGCCCGCATTACTGCGCTGATCTTTCGTCTTTTTATTCTTTTAAACCACCCCATTCTGCTTTCCAATTTTCATTTGTATATGCCCTTAAGCCATATAGAGAAGATATAGGTACACTTTTTGTGAGCTCCCATTCTTCATGTAATGTCTCCGGAATATCCACTTCTAGACATGGACCATCATTTCCATTTGGGAATGTACATTCTTGTGTAATAGTTTCTCCTACAAATTCAAAACCAATATCGATTAGGGTTTCCCTAAGATCTTCAGATGGCGCAGGATAGACCTGTAGGTAATAACCAACTTCTGTTTGTGTTTTTCCTGAAGTAATTTCCTGTACTCTTTTTTCACCGCAAGCTATAGCGGTAAATAGCTCGCCCAAACCTTCTCCACCACCATTAAAACTAACTCCATAGCTATAATAGAGGTCGTGAACTGGCCATGCAGAACCACCAATGTCACCACCTGATTGACTACCAAGAATACATTCTGGATCATTATCGTTGAGTACAAGAAGAGGGGAAGTTACTTTAGAAACAACCTCTCCCGTTTCCACATATTCAATCAATCGATCCAGCATCGCCGCCAACTCCGCCCTATTAACATTTTTTGTCGGACCAAACGTACCATCTTTATAACCAGTTATAATTCCTTTTTCCGACAAACTGGCCACCGCACCGGCATACCATGCATCATTGGAAACATCAGAAAAAATTTTTGAAGCCGCAAGCGCCACCGTAGATCCCAGCACTACACCAACCATAATCAAAGCTAGAGTTTTTTTCATATTAGAATATTAAAAATATACAAACAAACCATCCCACACCCCCCCCACTTGTCAACACAACATAGACAACGCTCCAACATTTATAGTAGAATTGAAACAGTTCTCGAGGCTGTCGGTCAAAAAGCCCCCTCGTCAGGGGGCTTTTTGCTAATAATTTGGTGAAGCTACGGGGAATCGAACCCCGCCCGACAGATCTCGAGGCTGTCGGTCTGCACCAGCAGCAGCCCCATAATCATTAGCAGGCTGAATATATCAATCAAAGATTAAAAAGTTATTAAATAATTCTAAAATTTAACCAATTTCAATTTCCATAGGACATAAGCCGAAAAATCATATATCATCTGGTCATATTTTCTTATTTTTCTGCAGATTTTATATCTGTATACTTACAAAGCCATATGGACATCTACTCCGAAATAATCCTCGATTACTTCAAAAATCCCCGCAACCGCGGAAAGCTTCCACGCGCCACAATCCAAGCCCAAGAATATAATCCACTTTGCGGCGATAAAATTACCATCTACCTTCTCCTCGATAAAAATGGCAAAATAAAAAAAGCCGCTTTTAATGGGGAAGGATGCGCCATCAGCCAAGCATCCGCCTCAATGCTCACCGAAAAAATCATCGGCAAAACCATTCCTCAAATCACTAAAATCACCAACGAAGAAATCATCAAAATGCTCCACATTACCATCAGCCCCGCCAGAATCAAATGTGCAATTCTCGGCCTTATCACGGCTAAAAAAGCCGCCATAACCCACAAGTATGCCAAAAATTAAACCTGTCCCAAAACCAAAACGCACCCAGGATTATTGGAAAGAATTAAACAAAGTCATCGACCCGGAGCTTAACATGGGAGTAGTCGATCTCGGCCTGATTTACAATGTAAAAATCGACAAAAAAAATAACTGCACAATTTATATGACTCTCACCACCCCATCCTGTCCCTACGGCCCGATCGTCCTCCAGCAAATCTACGACCGCATGCGCCTATACAAAAACATCAACGAAATAAATGTGGAAATTGTCTGGGATCCAGCCTGGAATAAAGAAATGATTGACCCGGATATCCGCGAACTGATGTTCGATTTCTAAGAAACCTCTGCCTCTTCCTTTTTAGAAAAGAACCCCTCATGGACAAGCATCCGATATTCGCTATCAAACATCGATAATTGTTTACTGAATTCCATCAACGCTTTTGGCAATTTTTTGCTCGCTCCATCCTTAACAGCACCGGTTAAATCCTCATACGCCTGCAACATCCCCCTCATCGGCTCATCTCCGACATACTGCCGTATTCCACCAACAATGCTTTTTACTACGGGGAAAGCCCTGGCAAGCACCTGCGTCAAAACATGTTCAACCCTCTTACAGTCAAATTCATTTATTTGAGCGCCTTTGGTTTTTTTAAAATTACCTAACACAGACTCCAGTGTAACCTGTGCCGCACTAAAAATATCGGCTATCTGGGCCAGACTACCGCTCAAAACCTGTCTTTCCGGTTTTTGGAGCATTTCTTCTTTGTACCTCTGCAACGTTTTTCCGTATTCCTGCAAAATAAAGGCCACCATTTTTTCCAGCATTGGCTGATCCTCATCATTTTCATATTTGCAAAACAAACCCAATTCTCCTTTAGAAAGCACTTCCATCATATGCCGGATCAAATCAAAATTTCGTCTTGTAAACGAAGTATCTTGCTGGAAAGCGGTATTCAGCTCCCTTACAGCATCGACAATTTTCCTGTATGACTCCCCAAGCCTTCCGCCCTCAAAAGCATTTTTCAAAGCATGATCACGACCATTTTTGGCATCGCAATGATATAAAATTATCGTACTCTTGTTCAAAACATCCTGCTCCGGATCGCCAACTTTGCTGACAACCTGCATATCGGCAGACAACCAGCCCGGCTCCAGGATTTCAGTTTTAAGAAGTTTCCATTGCAACAGCATTTTTTTAAAGAATTGGATTGCATCTTCCCCTGACTGTAAAAGCTGGAGACATTCCGCAATCGATGCCGACAAACCAATATGGAAACGCTCTCCAAAAAATTTCGAAATTTTATCACCATATCTCTCGACATAACTACTAAACGGCTCGAAAACCGATTCCTCCAACTTCCTTTTTTGAGAATCTATCTGCGTACGGTACATCCTAAGATCATGAAAATAATCCACCCCAGGAACGCTTTCACCCACCTGTACTGCAGTTTTAAGCATTTCAAGATAAGGCAAAAAAGCGGTATCAACGCGTCTAACCAGACCGGTAATACACTCCATTATATCCACGGGTGTCTCCGGTTCGAATGAAAGTTTTGCCTTAAAACCATCATCACCGGAATCCATATCATCGGTATCCATATCCTCGGAAATATCAACTAAATGGAGCGGCTCCCGATAGGGATGTTCTAAACTGCCTATTTTTTCACCAGTTTGAAACATATGTACGTTGCTTTAACAGAGAAAGATTGTATCACTAATTACAGAAAAGTCAAGCCTCGATCTTCCTTGCTCCTGCCACGTCGATATGATTAAATCTATGGGCAAAAGTAAAGATCATTGAAATAAATTTCCTGGGAAATTACGCAGGCTGACCCTGAGACAAGCTCAGGGTAAACTCCGCAATGCGCAATTTCCAGAATTTTTCCCCATGGCGCCATGGCCAAGTGGTTAAGGCAGCGGTTTGCAAAACCGTTATTCCCCGGTTCGAATCCGGGTGGCGCCTCCAGCAGTTTATGACGGAAAACTGCTGAAAATTGCTATTTTACAAGGAAACAAAGCATTTTCGACTGAGCCGTACTTACCGGTACGGCGAATAGAAAATGGTGCGGATGACGCAGTAAAATACAATTTTCAGCAGTTTCCTCAATTTAGGCCCATGGTGTTAATGGTAGCACGTTGGTCTCCAAAACCAAAAGTAGGGGTTCAAATCCTCTTGGGCCTGCCAACAGATTTTCGCGTACGCGAAAAAATCCTCACTCTCCCTCCCCCTATTCCTCCCCCTCCCCAATCACCATCTGAAAATTGGATCGTAATACATCCCCGCCAACATAGGCATACGCAATAAGATACTCTATCGCCCCCATAATTTTTTTGACATACAGATCATAAGCTTGCCACAAGTCAGGATTTCCGCTAAGACGCGCGATATTCACATACATGCCGAATATACCAAGCAATGGATCAACCTGAAAATAAGTCACGCTATTTACAACATCAGCATCGCCAAGCGCTTTTTTAAACTTTTCATCATTAGCCAACACATTCTTTCCGTAGACTTCCTCAAAATCCGGATAAAAAGCCAGAACCAATACATTATCTCCGGTTATGCCATAGAAAAATTCAAATTTTTGCTTGCCCATAATATTCTCAAAAACCTTAAATTCGGCAGCAGACTGCCCAACCGCCAAAGCCTCAAAATCCAGATAAATTTTATGAAGAGTTCCGCCGTTCACAATCTCCACATCTTTTTTCAGCGCATACACGGGCGTCTCATTCCCCATCGGTCCATTTTTCAATTCGTCCAAAACTTTCACAATATACGCATCAAACTTCTCCACAAGCTTCGCCCCTTCCTCTTTGTCAGCCTCATCAAGCTGAAAATACAAAGCCACCGATGGGGTAAATCCGCCGGTATTCGAAAAAGTAAACGCAAAAGAGTCATCAAGTAAACTTAAAAATCTCTGCACAAAATTCATCAAATCCAGAAATTCAGCTGAAACCTGGCTATACCCGTCACCTCCGGAATAAACCGCAGTCAAAATACCGTTGATAAAAGCATGCATCACCACACCGGCGCCGTAACTTTCAAAATACGCGATCAGACCATCGGAATTCACCTTGTTAACAAAATTCAGCCCCTGTGTATAGCCGGGCATCACTTTTTCCAGCTGATCGGGATTGTCAGCAATATCGGCCTCCGACAAGCCAAAAAATCCATAGTCCGAAACGCCCCATACGGAATAACTGTCACCAATTGCACCAACATAATTTTCAAAATATTGCCCCATCCCAAACTCCGCATAAATCGCCGCAAGATAATCCGCAAAATCAGCCGAATTGACATACGCATACCCCATATTTCCTTCAGCCAATGAGGCTATCCTGTTTTTAACATCTGCATTATCGGCAAAACTTTTCCCGCCATCAACCCTTGCCTTCATTCCTTCCAGAGCCTCCTCATTTGAAGCAATCAAAAACAGATCCTTATATCTGGCGGCATAAAACCTGCCGTCGACATTGGTCCAGTACTCATAATCGCCGTCTTTTTTATATTGAATTCCTTCGCCATCCAACTGCGGGGATAACAGATCTTTAAACTTGTTTGCCTTGTCTGATTTCACAACAACATACACATCCGCCATATCTTCCTCAACGCTAAAATTTGCAATCGACACAGCCAGCTTCCACTTGCCTTTTAGAACTGGTTTCAAATGTTTTTTGTAGGAAAGTTTGTACCCCTCGGACGCTTTTAAATTCTCATCGATAGCGGGCACGGCATATTTCTTCCAAAACCCCGTCTCCGGAAAACGATCCATGATTTCCTCCAACTGATCACGCTGTTGTTCATTGGAATTATCAAGCACAAACACCAGACCGGCGTCCTCAGGAAACAGAGCCTCGGGCTCAAGACCGCTCTTACCGCCGCAACCGGCAAAAAATACGGACGCACAAATTAAAAGGAGAAGTTTTTTCATTTCTTTAATTACCGCTGCCTTTTTTCGTATCCTTCCTCCTATGCATAACATGATCCATGCACTCAGGACAAAACTTGGACAGCTCTTTTACAATTTCATCGTCGCGCCTTTTGTCATAATAGGTTACATCATTGGCGCATTTACACGCGCTGCAATACCATGTGCAATACTGACTTTTACCCTTTGCCATAACAAATTTTTTTACAAAAGCAGGGGAATAGTATCGGAATTTAGAGCAAAGTCAATGGTTTGAATTGAAAACCTTGCGCTTTAAAAACACTTTATTTACAATGCCCCGCGAAACAGATAAAAGTTTGGAGAATCCTCTTTTTAAAACGAAGAGGCGTTCTCCAGATGGCAGATTTTTGGCCACTATGCTGGACTAGACCGCATTTCCCGGGTAACATCGGCTCGAATAAATTTCGCCAATAAGCCGCAATAACTCAGTTGGTAGAGTAACTCCATGGTAAGGAGTAAGTCCCCGGTTCAAATCCGGGTTGCGGCTCCAGTTTTTTGGTACACAAAAACACCAGCCTTTTGCGCATTTTATTCCATCCGGCGCGCAATTAGTACCTGCTCACCACGATAGTTCTCGCTAGAAATTTTTATTTTGCAGGAATTAAAACCCGCGCGCAAAGACGCCATATTATTTTTTATTTCATCGGAACTGCAATTCAGTTCATCGGCCAATTCGCCAACGGTCACTCCGGCAGCACCTCTATCAAAATCTTTCGCAATTAATCTGGCCATGTCAAACACTATACCGTCGCCAAACAAAGCCTTACCTCCACCCTCAACAAAATCCAACAATTTCCCGCTCCTCCAGCCTGCGACATCCGGCCCTTTGTTACTCGCACGTACAGTCGCTTTCCTGATTGTGCCGGGAGACACATGTTCCAAACACAATCTCGGCTGTAAGCACCTGAACACCTTACCGTCATTAACCGGCACACTGGTAAGTGCGCCTGCAAGCAACATCTCTCTACCAGCTTTGCCTATTTTGACAAACAGTATATCGCCCAACTCCATTTCAATAATTTTAAATTTAGATTTGAGATATCCGAGATTATCGGCAGTAGCCATTATGGCCACCGTCTGACCGCATAATCCGGGTAACTCTTTCCGTAGCACCACTCTTTCAACAATTTCAGCGCCAGCTTCACCTTCAGCTCCAGCGCCGATATCAATATCCAGCGAACCGAGAGTGGTGCGCACATACTTACTGGCATCACGCAAATTTTTATCATCAACCGGCTCAGACTTACGCAAAGCATCAATACCACCGGCCAAACTATCATTGCCACCACCCACCATAAATACAGATTCTTTCGCCATATGTTGTGTATTTTAAAAAATAGCTTCGGCAAACAATTACCAGAGCATCATGATATCTGTCAATTATTTACCGAAGCAACGTTCTCGAAAATTAATTTTGGGCGCCTTTGCCACATGGCTATACCAAAACAACATAGACAAAACCACAACAGACAATCTACAATCAAACCAACTAACAACCGCAAATGCCAAAAATATTCAAATTCCTACTTCTGCCTTTCGCAATCATTTTTTTTACCGCCTGTTTTCACGAAAATAATCTTCCGCCGGCAGTACCCATAGATGACACCGCTGCAGATGCCGATTCCACGGATGATTCCACGGACAATTCCACGGACAGTCCTGCGGACGATTCCATCGATAACCCTACGGATAACACTCCCGATCCAGCCGACAATTTCACCTCCGACTTCCAGGAAACCACCACCCCCGAAGCCACTTTCATCACTCCTAAACTACTCGATACCGACCTCTTCTACACAGACGCGATGAAAAAAGATCTAATCGAAAAATCATACTGGGGAAATTCCACTAAAATCACCTGGGAACAGGCCTGGAAAGAAAATTATGGCTCCTATGTATCTTTTTATGAAGTTGGCACAATCAAAAAAGCCCCATACGAAAATTGGACTTTAGTTTTGCTGGTAGGCGAATGTGATGGCCCCTGCTTTGCCCCTTACATCTACCGCTTAGCCTGGAATAAATCGAGCGGGAAAATTATCACTCTGTCCAGACATTCTTACAGTTCGGAATATGTGCCGGAATACGCCGAACCGCTATTGGTAAATAGCGACGGCGCGACAACAATCAAAGAACTGCTCGTACCTAATATCGCCACCTACAAGCCTTTTACATCCGGCTCATTTCAACTGGAAGAAGAAGACATCGCCTTTATTCTCCAGGACTACGGATACCCCGAACTCGATAAAATAGCTTTCACATACGAAGAACAGGGCATTGACTATCCATTTTATTTTGGCAATGAAAGAACTGGCTGCCTCTACCTCAAGATGCCGGATGGCTCTATCTCACGCTATAATCTCTTAAGCGACATTACCTACGCGGAGACAAAAATCGTGTGGGATACCCCCGATGAACCAAAAACCACCGTTGCGAATTATCGCCTCTCTTCCGGAGGCTGCGGCATCATGGGAACTTGCTACCAGATATTGGATATTGATAAAAATAACCTCAAGCAGACCGGCCAAACTACCGGTAAAACAGCCATATATGAAGCCTCCGATCCCGAAAATCTTCCCGAAAAATCCGCACTTGCCGGTATAATAAATACCGCCTATGAAGCCCACAAATACAATTATCCAAACGCAAGTTTCAAAGATTTCCTCAAAACACATCCCGTGCTTTTCTGGCAGGATCCTTTTGGCCGCTGGTCTCAGCTTCTCAACAACGAAAGTTCCTACGCCGCGGAATGTGGCAAACCGGTAATTTACCTTTATCCAAAGGAAGAAACTGATGTCAGCGTGCAGGTAAAAATTGATGAATTTACAGAAACGGTCCCGGCATACGGCAAAGATGGCTGGAATGTGCGCGCCTATCCCGATGGCAAAATTTATAATTATGAAGATGGAAAAGAATACCCCTATCTTTTCTGGGAAGGCCGTAAAAAAGAACAGATACCAACCGACAAAGGATTCGTTGTTGAAAGAAGCCGGCTCGAAAAATTCCTCAAAGACAGTCTCAAAAAACTTGGTTTGAATAAACAGGAAAGAACCGACTTTTTGGAATTTTGGCAGCCGAGAATGCTTGAGAATAAGGAGCCGTATTTCTTCATCAGTTTCATGGGAACAAGAGATTTCAACAAAGTCGCTCCGCTGACAATCACGCCAAAGCCTGACACACTGATCAGAGTTTTTATGTATTATGAACCGGTCAACAGGTCATACACGCCAATTTCCCAAACCCTTCGCAGCATCCCGCGAAACGGCTTTACGGTAATTGAATGGGGCGGCACATCTACGCGACCTTGGAAATAGATTTTTGCTCCGCAAAAATCCTGCTGAACCAGTTTGATTACCCGCAACATGCACAATATTCAAAAGCTCTCCGCCTATATATTCACTATACTCACACTCGCTTCCTGTAGCCAAAATTCACAGACACAACCGCCACAACAAACCTACGGCGCCATTATCCCCCACCATCTTCTGGTCGAAAAACACATCGACCAGTTTTATTCGGAAATATCCGATCCCAAAATAGAAAAGATTATTCTGCTCAGCCCCAACCATTTTGGACTCGGATTCAGCTACATCCAAAGCACAGATAAAACATACGAAAAAAATGACATCAACCTGGACCTGGAAAAAATTTTCGCTCTCTCAAAAACAAATTTCCTCGCCATCGAGTCGGCAGATTTCGACAAAGAACATGGTATTTACACGCACGCTCCATTCATCAAAAAATATTTCCCGAACGCAAAAATAACACCAATCATCATCAAATCCGGCGCGCCTCAAAAAATCCTGGACACACTGATTGCAGCAATTTCTCAAAATTTTGAGAAAAACCAAACCATGATAATTGCCAGTGTTGATTTTACCCATTACACAGCCGAAAATTTCGCATCAAAAAATGATAAAAACACCATCGCCTTTCTCCAAAATCCCCAACCGCTCACCCTCGAAACAATAAACAATCTCGCCGTTCCGCTGGCAAAAACCAACCCTGACGCCACAGCCATCGACTCACCTGAAAGCATTTACGTCCTGCTAAAATTGATGGCAAAACAAAACACCCGTTTCACACTTTGGAAAAGGACATCAACGGCAACAGTCACCAGCATCCAGGACCCCGACCTCAACACAAGCCACATTTTTGGCCGATTTAAAAAACCCTAAAACCACACGCCCGCCAGAAAGGATGACCGCGCAATACTTCAATGCCACAGTTTTATCTGGCTCCACTATACCGTTGATGTCTTAGATACTGGCCCCCATTGTATGAGGTGGGTGTCCTCATTCCACAGCCTCAGCCGGAGAATATGCGGACTCCCGTGAGATAGTTGATAGAGAGAGTAGATAAGACTCTGACTAGCAGAGTAGAGCATGGCAATTCTAGCAAAACGCCAAACAAAGTAAAGGCTCCGCAAAGCCATTTCCAGCCACCTGCTCACCACAACGGACAGTATGTCATTCATTCAAAAAATACTATCCCTATGTACCCAAAAGCAGAATCGCCGCAACCCAGTCATTGAGATACCTGACTATTGAGGGGATAAATCCAATTCCACGAATCTTTCCAACGATTAGAGCATCAACAATAATTATGACAATGAAATATTTAGCGCCCTCCGCGAGATAATTTTGATAATTTCTTTGAAAACGCCTTGGAATAAACACCCCGATCACTTTGGATCCATCCAGCGGCGGAAAAGGCAAAAGATTAAAAATCCCAAGAGAAATACTCACATGGAAAATCATTTGAAGAATGGTAAGAACCGGTTTCAAAAGCGCCCCGGTCATATATGCGCCGAGATAAGCCCACGGTAAAGCGACAACAAAAGCCAACAGGAAATTGGAAAACGGTCCGGCCAGAGCAGTCAGCGCGCTATCGCGCATCGGACTTTTAAAATATGCCGGATTTATCGGAACGGGCTTTGCCCAACCGATAAATCTCGTCCAAAGCAGCACCAGCGCGCCAATCGGATCAAGATGTTTAAGCGGATTGAGAGTGAGCCGCCCCTGCATTTTTGCCGTAGGATCACCGAGATAATAGGCAACCAGCGCGTGCGACGCCTCATGTACCGTCAAAGTAATCAGCAGAGCGATAACAAAATATAGAAATTGAAGAATGTCCATATGCAAATTAATACTACAAATAGGTTGGCACGGCAAACTACCCATGCTATAAAATCATGGCTCAAACATCGTAAAACACGGAAGGATCGCATAGTGGTCGAGTGCACCGCCTTGGAAAGGCGGCAGGCTCGAAAGGGTCTCGGGGGTTCGAATCCCCCTCCTTCCGCCATGGATACTGTACCCCAAAAAGTAGACACAGGTAAGATTTTCAGCATGTCCTTGGCAGGCGCTTGGCATTTCCATGGAAAATTAAGTACAATAACCGCATGAAACTCGGCATCATTTTACAATCCAACAAACCGGAACACGCGTGGAATACTTTCCGCCTCGGCATTACCGCGCTCCAGGCAAATCATCAAGTGGAAATTTTTTTGATGAACGAAGGTTCGGAGCTTGATACCATTCCCGACAGCGAAAATTTTGACATCTCGACAAAAGTGGCAACATTCAAAGGATTGGATGGCAAAATTTACGCTTGCGGCACGTGTCTGAAATTACGCGGCAAAAAAGAAAGCAAAATTTGCCCAATCTCCACGATGTCCGATTTGCTCAAAATGGTTGAGAGCTCGGATAAAGTTTTAGTTTTTGGCTGATCTCATGCATTACAAAAAAATTTTTTTTATTTTTCTTCTATCGCTTTTTCTCAATTTTATTTGGGAAAATGCGCATTCCTATCTTTATACCGCTTACATGGGCGGCAGGATAACAGAAACCATTCTTTTGCGGGCTTCTGTCGGCGATGCGGTTATCATAACTCTCTTATCCCTTCCTTTCATATTTGTTCCGATGTTAAAAAACAAAAGTTGGATTATTATTTTTGCAGGCGTTTTAATTGCGATATTTATTGAATTATATGCTCTCCGCACCGGAAGATGGGCATATAACGAGTATATGCCAATGATTCCAATTATTTCCATCGGCTTAACCCCAGCGATTCAACTCGGACTTCTCGGGTATCTCTCGTACCGGCTTGTCGTCGATAAAAAAAGAATTTGACTTATACCCCCAGGGGGTATAGAATCCGAACATGCTGCATACGAATAAAAAGAAAGTCATCCGCCTTTTAAAAATAGTCGAAGGCCAAGTCCGCGGCCTCCAGGAAATGATCAACGCGGAAAAATACTGTGTCGATATTATCACACAGACTTCCGCTGCCAAACAGGCTCTTTCCGGCATCGAAAACACCCTCCTTGAAAATCATTTAAACACCTGCGTCCTCCATCAGATCAAGGCAAATCAAACATCAAAAGCAATTGGTGAAATAATGAAAATCTATAAACTCAAACGAAAATGACAAATCCAGCAACTTACAAAGTAAAAGGCATGCACTGCGCATCCTGCTCGGCAATAATTGAAAGAACAATCGGCAAACAGGCCGGCGTTAATTCCGTATCGGTAAATTACGCCAACGAAAAGGCAAAAATAGATTTTGATTCTTCCAAAACTTCAATAGAGAATCTTTCAAAATCAATTGAACCTTTAGGCTACTCGATAGTTGCCGAAAATGTCGCGATTGAAACAGGGGAAGGAAAAAAGTTGCTCGCTCCGCTCGCAACCACACACCAACACACCGAAGTCGACAATCTCCGCAGAAAAATCCGCATCGCAATCCCGCTCGTCATTCTCACAAGTATCATCATGGTCTGGGAGCTTCTCGTCTCTCCATTCGAAATTCTTCCGGAAATGCCGGAAATCCTTAAAGAATTTTTCCATCACCTGCTCCCGGTAATCGCCACATATGCAATGTTTGTTACGGGAAATACCTACCTCAAAGGCATCTGGACATTCATCCGACATGGAGCCGCAAACATGGATACCCTCATAGGTATCGGCACATCCACAGCCTACCTTTACAGTTTCATCATCACAGCTTTTGAAGAACCACTCAGTCAATATATCAACACCGCCTACACATATTACGACGTAACAATTGTCGTCATCGGCCTCATCACTCTCGGCAAATATCTTGAAGCAAGATCCAAATTAAGAACGGGGGACGCCATAAAAAAACTCCTCAACCTTCAGGTAAAAACCGCAATTGTTATCCGCAACGGAAAAGAAATGGAAATCTCCGTGGACCAGGTCGCACACAATGATTTAATTCTTGTAAAACCCGGGATGAAAATACCGGTTGATGGCATTGTGGAAAAAGGCTCCACCAATATAGACGAATCCATGCTCACCGGCGAACCGATCCCCGTCCTCAAACAGGAAGGCGATAAAATCGCGGCGGGAACAATAAATACCACCGGATCCATTACCATGAAAGCGACAGGCGTTGGCTCGGAAACACTTCTTGCCCATATTATAAAAATGGTGGAAGAAGCCCAGGGCTCCCGCGCACCGATTCAAAAACTCGCCGATAAAATATCCGGAATTTTTGTGCCAATCGTGCTGGTCATTTCAGCAGTCACTCTCATATTATGGCTAGCCGTCGGCAGTCAATTTATGGCATTTTCACAGGCGCTTTCATTCGGTCTTGTGGCCTTCGTAAGCATCCTTGTTATCGCTTGCCCCTGCGCTCTCGGCCTCGCAACCCCAACCGCGATAATCGTCGGTGTCGGCAAGGGCGCGCTAAACGGAATTCTTATAAAAAATGCCGAAGTCCTCGAAAAACTTTATAAAATAGACACTCTCGTCATCGATAAAACCGGCACAATCACCAAAGGAAAACCGGAAGTCCTCGACATAAAAATATCTGAAGAAAAAGATAAAAAAGAAATCCTCTCAATCCTCGCAACTTTGGAAAAACACTCCGAGCACCCGCTCGCCGAGAGCATAGTAAATTATGCGAAGAAGAAAAATATTCCATTTAAATCGGCAGCGGATTTTAAAAATATTCCCGGCAAAGGCATCACCGCCTCAGTTAATGACATAACATATTTCGCGGGTAGCAGCGGATTTATCGCGGAAATGAAAATTCCTTTCGATGAAAAAACAATAGAAGAAATAGCAAAAAAAGGCCTAACTCCGATAATTCTCGCGACTAAAAAAGAGCCGCTGGCAATCGTGGGCATCGGCGATGCGTTAAAAGAAGAAGCAAGAGAAGCTATCGAAAAACTGCACAGCATGAAAATCAAAATAATCATGGCCACAGGGAGACGGCGTCAACGACGCGCCTGCACTCGCAAAATCCAACGTCGGCATTGCCATGTCCACAGGCACAGATGTCTCCATCGAAACAAGCGACATCACTCTCCTGCACGGCGACATCAGAAAAATCGCCCAGGCCATTACCCTCTCCCGCTACACTATGCGCACAATAAAACAAAATTTATTCTGGGCGTTCATCTACAACATCATCGGAATACCGCTGGCAAGCGGCATATTCTATCCATTGTTTGGCTGGCTTTTATCTCCGGTATTTGCCGGGCTGGCCATGGCCTTTTCCAGCGTATCGGTAGTCACCAATTCTCTAAGACTTAAAACCAGAAAAATATGACAGATTCTTTGCCACGCAAAGCTCACACCTTTCACGTTACCGGCATGCACTGCAGCGCCTGTGAAATGCTTATCGCCGAAAAATTAAAAGGCCATCCGAAAATTACTCACGTCGAAGTTTCGCTCATAAATGAACAAATTACCATAATTGGAGACCTGCACGAAACAGCGGAAATAGCCGCCAGGGATCTCACAAAACTTATTGAAGAACATGGATATAAATTGCACACCGAAAAACCAAAAAAAGAGCTTCGATGGAAAGAATTTATTTACGCCGCCCCAATTGCCATGATCTTTATCGCAGGATTCTTCCTGCTCCAAAAAACCGGATTCACCAGCCTCATAAATCCATCAAGTGCCGGCCTGGAAACAGCTTTCCTTATTGGTCTGATCGCCTCCGTTTCGACATGTCTCGCGGTCGTGGGAGGATTGATACTTTCCCTGTCAGCCAACTACGCAAAAGACGGAGGATCCTGGAAACCGCAAACAGCCTTCCATATAAGCAGACTGGTGGGATTTTTTGTTTTAGGCGGCGCCATCGGAGCGCTCGGCAGTTCTTTCCAGCTGGGCCTTACCGGAAGTACAATCCTCAGTATTATAATTGCTGTGATTATGCTGCTTCTCGGCATAAATCTGTTAAATATTTTTCATTTCACAAAAAAACTGCAACCGACACTGCCAAAATGGTTTTCTCAAAAAACCGTTGATGCAAGCAAAAAAAATCACTATTTGGCTCCGGTTCTTGTCGGTATCGGCACATTTTTTCTTCCATGTGGATTCACCCAATCAATGCAGATTTACTCGCTGAAGACAGGAAGTTTCCTGCAGGGCTCACTCACAATGCTTGCGTTTGCCTTGGGAACATTGCCTGTCCTTGCTCTGATTTCTTTTGGCTCGCTGAATATTGCCCAAAAGTCCTGGAAAGGAATTTTCTTCAAAACCGCCGGAATTATTGTCATAATGCTGGCGCTTTTCAATCTCGCCAACGCGCTTGCCGTAGCTGGAATCATTAACCCTCTATTTAATTTATAAGCAATGCTCAAACAAATCATCCTGTCCATACTGGTCAGCGTAACAATCGTAGGCGGAACTCTCTGGATAATCTCCAATAACATCAACGACAACAACAATGACAGCGCTAACACGAACACTGATAAAATATCGACAACATTCGATAGTGAAGGAAACCAGATCATCGACATAACTGCAAAAGGCGGCTATTGGCCGCGCGAAATTTACGCCAAAGCAAACACACCAACTATTCTAAAAGTGAAAACAAGCGGCACATGGGACTGCTCGGCCAGCCTGGTCATTCCAAAACTATCATACCGGAATTTTCTCCAGCCCTCCGGAACTGAAGAAATAAAAATCCCCGCCGAAAAAGCTGTCGGCACCGTACAGGGCTTATGCAGCATGGGAATGTACAATTTCAAAGTAAACTTTGTGCCATGAATCAGCCGGTTTTTTCGTGTCATCCAGCAGATTTTCGCTTCGCGAAAATCCTTTCTCCTC